>JAFDVU010000077.1 GCA_018268835.1 Acidobacteriota bacterium
CGCTCGAAACCGACCACGCCGGTGCGGCCGGCGAGGCTCCCAAGCTGTGCGGCATCCTGCCGGCACCGGCTGCTGAGCCGGTGGCCGCGTTCGTCCTCGCATCGTCCGATCTCGCGCTAGCCGAATACGCGCCCGCCGCGCTGCATCTGCCCGCGGTGCCCGCGCTCGAAACCGAGCACGCCGGTGCGGCCGGCGAGGCTCCCGAACTGTGCGGCATCCTGCCGGCGCCGGCTGCTGAGCCGGTGGCCGCGTTCGTCGCCGCATCGTCCGATCTCGCGCTCGCCGAATACGCGCCCGCCGCGCTTCGGATACCCACCGCCGCCGCGCTCCGGATCGCCGATTGCTCCGCGCTGGCGAAAGCCCCCGCGCTCCCCGGTCCCGCGACGGTGCCCGCCGCCGAACCCGTGGCGGCGTTCGTGGCCACTCGAGCGGCGCTCACCCTCATGGAATTTGCTCCAGCCGCCGGTGTGCTCCCCGCGCTTTCGATCACGGCGGAGTTGGAACCGCTGCCCGCGCCGGAAGAACCCCTGGTCATCCCCGCGGCCTGCGACGCGCTCATGCCGCCGCCCGCCGCCGAGCCGGTGTGGAACTTCCTCAACGTGGCCGTCGCCGGCGCCCTGGCGGCGAATCCCGCGGTGGCGCGTCCGGTGCTGGCCGGCGATTTCATCCGCACCTACCTCCCGCAAGTGGATCAGCCGCGCCGCGGACCGCAGGCTGAGCCCGTGATGGCCGGCGTCTGGCCGCGCATGGCCGAAGTCCGCGTGGACAGCATCGAAACCACCCCCGAATTCCGGATGCCGGGGATCGCCGGCGCGCCCGCGCGGGTACACGCGCCGGCCGCCGCCGCCGTCGAAATCCCCGCCGCCGAACCGGCCGAAAGCTGGCTCGCCGCCACCGCCGCCCTGTCTCTATCCGCATCCACCGCCGGTGTGCGGATGCCTGGCATCGCCGCCCTCGGCGCACTGCCCGCAGCCGGTAAACTGGCCGGACCCGTCGAGGGCCTCGCCGCCGAAGCAGTTGAGGATCTGGCGGTCGCGGCCAGCGCGGGACCGGCATCGTCCACAGCCGCCGTCAGCCTCCGGCCCATGGAACTGGAAGCCGCCACGCCGGCCACCGTGCGCGCGGGCCAACGGCCCTCCATCGCGGCCTCGGCCGCCGCTCCCCGCCCCTCCGCCGGGAAAGTGGTTACCCTGGGACCCGTTTCCACCGTGCGCCTGGCTCTGCCCGAACAGCAGGGCCGCGAAGCCGCCGCAACCGGCGTTCCGCGCCCCGGCCTGTTCTCCATCGAGTACCACACACAGCGCACGCGCAGCACCGCCTATGCGCGCCCCGAATGGAAGTGCGCCAACTACCGGCCGCAGCCGCCACAATTCACCCTGCGGGCGGCCTTGGACCACCCCGAAGACCTGATTCGGCCCAAGCAGCCCGCGGCCGGCATCTTCCCCATCAACATCAAGAGCAACGCGCGCAAACGCTCGGCCATGATGGAGGTCATCCTGCGGGTCGCGGCCGCGGTCATGATCGTCACCAGCATCTGGTTCGGCGCCGCCGCGCTGAAAAACGCCCGGCGCGTGAACCTGCGGCAGGAAGAAGCCGCCGCCTTCGCCACGCCAAATCGCGTGCTCACCCCCGAAGCCCAGGCGGCGCGGGAAAAGGCCAAGGCATCCGGGCCGCTCAACTTCGTGCGCCAGGCCATCACCGCCCGCGCCAGCGTCCAGGTGGGCGACGACTTCCAGCACGGCCTGGAGAACTGGACCGGCGAAGGCCAGGCCCCCCCGGCCAACTGGCGCCGAAGCGTGGACGGCTACATGCAAACCGGCGCCCTCGCCATGTTCCGCCCCACCCGCAATTACGTCGACTACCGGCTGGAGTTCTTCGGCCAGATCGAAAGCAAGAGCGTGGGCTGGGTGGTGCGCGCCCGCGACGACAAGAACTACCACGCCATGAAGTTCACCATGATCGAGCGCGGCCTGCGCCCGGTGATCGCCATGGTCCATTACAACGTGGTCGATGGCAAGGCCGGCCACCGCATGCAGATCCCGCTGAACGTCATGGTGCACAACAACCAGCCATTCCAGGTGGCGGTTGCGGTGCGCGGTAAACATTTCGTCACCTCGGTGGACGGCGAACAAGTGGACGACTACCGGGAAGACGGCATGCCCACCGGCGGCGTCGGCTTCTTCAGCGATGCCGGCGAACACGCCCGCCTCTACTGGGCTCGCGTAACCAAGAATGATGACTGGCTGGGCCACGTGTGCGCCTTCCTCTCCGGAGGAGATGCGCGACAGACCGCCGACCTGTGGCCCGGCTCGATCCCCGGCGGCGTACCCAACCCTTGGGCGCCGGCCGGCGATCCCACTCTGCTCGCGGCAGCCTGGATCGGGCTGCCTTCGATCCGGCGTAACCCATCCTCGCGGAGGCTTAAACGATGCAACAGGTAACGGCAAACGAGACCAACGGGCTGCCCATGCCGCCCGGAGTGACTCCGATCACCGACCTCAAGAACCAGAAGCGTGCCAGCAAGACGTTATCCAAGGCTGTCGGGCTCCATCTGGAAGGAAAACTGGAAAGCGCGGCGCGCCTCCTCAACAAGGCGATCGAGGACGGCGAACGCGATCCCGGCCTCTTCGCCGCGCTCGGCCACATCCAGTACGAGATGCGCAACTACGAGGGCGCGGCCCGCACCTATACCGACCTGGCCGGTGCCGACCCCAAGCATCGTACCGCGCACTTCAACGCCGGCGTCTGTTACGGCAACCTCAAGCAGTGGTCGGAGGCGGCCGATTGCTTCCGCCGCGCGGCCACGGCCGACGCCACGCGCTCGGACGCCCTGCTCGGCCTCGGCATCGCGCTCATCCACAACGGCCAGCCCGCCGAAGCCGTCGCTCCGCTCGAAAAATATCTCAGCCTCTTCCCGGACCACGAGCAGGCCCTGTTCGGCAACGCCGTCGCGCTCCAGCAGATGGGCCGCCACGCCGAAGCCGTCGAGCAGTACCGCAAGGTTCTGGCGCGCAATCCCAAGTGCGAGGAGGCGCTCTCCAACCTGGTGGCCATGTTCCTTGAAAAGAAGGACCACGACAGCGTCCGCCGCTACGCCGGCATGCTCGGCGAATTGCAGCCCGACTCTCCCGTGGCCACCGAAGCGCTCGCCACCCTCGCTTTCCAGGACGGCGATTATCTCACCGCCGCCCGCCACTGCCGCACGCTGTGCGAGACCCAGCCGGACCGCTTCGAAAACTGGTTTAACCTCGGCGTGGCCTATCACAAGATGGGCAACTACGAAAAGGCGGCGCAGGCCTACAAGCAGGCCGCTTCGCTGCAGCCTTCCAGCGCGCAGTCGCACCTCAACCTCGGCGTGGCCCAGCAGGAACTCAACGACCTCGCCGGCGCGCGCGCCAGCTACGAGCGCGCCCTCAACATCGACCCCGACCAGAGCGGCGTGCTGTGGAACCTGGCGCTGGTGCTCGAACAGCAGGGCGAGCGGCAGTGGGCCGAGAAACTCTACGCGCGCATCGCCGACGACGCCCCGGAATGGTGCGATGCCAACTTCCGCCTGGGCTACCTGCGGCTCCTCCGCGGCGACTACCTCAGCAGCGCCGAAGCCTTCGAAGCCTGCATCGCCAAGCGCTCCGATTGGGCCGAAGCCTTCCTCAACGCCGGCATCGCCTACGCCCGCACCGGGCAGCCGGACAACGCCCGCCGCTGCTTCCACGAAGCCCTCATGCTGCGCCCCGATTCGAGCGACGCCGTCCGCGGCCTGGCCGCTCTCGCCCTCGAGCAGGAGGATTTCAACGAAGCCTACGACCTGCACCGCCGCCTCATCGAACTCGGCGAACGCAGTCCCGAGCTTTACTACAACGCCGGCCTGATCTGCCAAAAGCGCGGCCAGACCGAAGACGCCGTGACCTATTACCAGCAGGCGCTGCAGGAGGATCCGCAGTTCGCCGAGGCGCTGCTCAACCTCGGCCATGCCCTCATGGCGATGGGTCAGGAAGAGGAAGCCCACAGCTACTGGCGCCGCGCCATTCGCGAGAAGCCCGAACTCGCGCAGACCTACTTCGAACCTCCGTTGGCTTGACGAATCCTCCAAACGGCGCCGGCGACTCATGTTCGCCGGCGCCTTTTTTGTTGTGCGGATGAAGCCCCTCTCCGCGGCTTCGGCTGCCGCTACGTCCGCGTGATATTCTGTTTCTGGTTTTCCTAAGAAATCGTATTTAAGGAGAGTTCACGTGAGAGTCGGCGTATTCACCCCGCTGCTGTCGCAGTTGCCCATTGACGACGTCTTCAAGAAGCTGAAAAGCTACAACATCGATACCGTGGAACTCGGTACCGGGAACTATCCCGGTGACGCGCACTGCAAGCTCTCGATGCTCGAAGACCGCGCCGCGTTGAAGGATTTCAAGAACAAACTGGCCGATCACGGCTTCTCGATCAGCGCCCTGAGTTGCCACGGCAACCCTCTGCATCCGGATAAGGACCGCGCCAAACACGATCAGGAAACCGCCAAACGCACTATCCGCCTGGCCGAGAAACTCGGCGTGCCCGTGGTGGTGGACTTTAGCGGCTGCCCGGGCGATGGGCCCAACGCCAAGTACCCCAACTGGGTTACCTGCCCCTGGCCGCCCGAGTATCTCGACGTGCTCGCCTGGCAGTGGGAAAAAGTGGTCGCGCCCTACTGGACCAAACACGCCAAGTTCGCCGAGGATCACGGCGTGAAGGTCGCCATCGAGATGCATCCCGGCTTCGTGGTCTATAGCCCCGAGACCATGCTCAAACTGCGCAAGATCGCCGGCAAGAGCATCGGCTGCAACTACGACCCGAGCCACATGTTCTGGCAGGGCATCGATCCCATCGCCGCCATCCGTGTGCTCGGCGACTCCATCTTCCATGTCCACGCCAAGGACACGCAGATCTACGAGCGCAACCTGCCCATGACCGGCGTGCTCGACACCAAGCTCTACACCGACGAGCGCAATCGCGGCTGGATCTTCCGCACCTGCGGCTACGGCCACGATGCCGGCTGGTGGAAGGAATTCGCCAGCACGCTGCGCATGTTCGGCTACGACTACGTGCTCTCCATCGAGCACGAGGACAGCCTGCTCTCGCCCGAGGAAGGCCTCTCGCGCGCCGCTTCGTTCCTCCACGGAGTGGTGATGAAGGAGAAGCCCGCCGCCGCCTGGTGGGTGTAGTACCGAACTCCGGCTACGGAAAAAGGGGAAGCCGCCGCGGCGGCTTCCCCTTTTTTGCTGCACGGACGCCTTGGCTTACTGAACCGTCAGGGTGACCTTGGTCGAGGCGGACAGGGACCCGCTCGTGCCGGTGATCGTCACGTTAAACGTCCCGGTCTGCGCGTTCTTATTTGCCTTGAAGGTCAGCACGGTCGTTCCGGAACCGGTCACCGAGGACGGATTGAAACTCGCCGAGGTCCCCCGCCCCAGTCCGCTCACGCTGAAGGAGACTGCCCCGTTGAAACCGTTCGATCCGGCCACCGTGATCGTGGTCGTAGCGCTGCTGCTGCGTTTTACGGTCACCGAAGACGGGGATGCGCCTAGGGAGAAGCCCGGCGACGGCGCCGTTACGGTCACGGAGACGGTGGTCTGATGGGACAGGGATCCGCTCGTTCCCGTTACGGTCACGGTGTAAGTCCCGACCGGGGTCGAACTGGTGGTGTCGATGGTCAGGGTCGAATTCGACCCTGGGTTTACCGACGTCGGCAAGGAACAGGTCGCCCCGGTCGGGCACCCCGATACGACAAGCGAAACCTGGCCGGTGAACCCGTTGAGCGCCGTCACGGAGATGGTGGATGTCGCGCTCCCGCCCTGGCTCACTGAAACCGACGCCGGGCTGGCGCTGATCGAGAAGTCCGGAGTCGAAGTCGCCGGGCAGCCGGGGAACTTGAAGGTTCCGATGTACGTGCTCCAGTTGAAGGTGCCGCTCGACTTCAGATATTCGTTCGTATACCAGAACGTGCAGTCGTCGGTCGGGTCGATGCTCATCGCGCTGTAGTCGCCCCAGCGGCTCAAAGTCCGCAGTTGCGAGCCGCCGCCGGACTTGATGATTGCCTCCGACTCGAGTGTCCCCAACGGGTCGGTGGGCACGCGCCCGGTGTAAGCGATCGCCGGGTAGAGTCCGCTGTTCGAGAGGCTGTAACCCAGGGCGATGTTACCCACCTGGTCCATCGCAATGCTGCCCATCCAGCGATAGTTCGAATCGGGGGCGAAGGTGCCTTGCTGATAGACCGACGGTGTCCCGTTCGGCGAACGCACTTCGTACCAGCGCACACCCACGCTCGAGCCGGCGGTCACGGAGTGGTTGACCACCAGCGACTCGTGGTCGCCGAAGTTGCGATACGCCAGCCGGAACATCAACCGGTCGCCGAGCGAGTCCAGTTGTTGGGTGGTCCCCAACTGGGGAATGCACGTCCCACCGCCACAAGCCGGGCTGAACGACGCGACCGGAATATTCGTCGGCCCTGCAAACGTCGAGTTGGCGGAATTGGACCAGTCCACGTGGAACTTCCAGAGTTGCAGTACGTTGTTTCCGAAGGCCAGGAAGTAATTCGGCGAGCCTGCCGGCGGCGCGGTGCTGCCGTCCAGGTCGGAGGGCAACAATCCGCCGTAAGCGGTGCTCAGCTGGAAGCATTGGGCGGTGGCCGGCGCGCCGTTCAACATGCTGTTGCGGTCGAGCGCGCAGGCCCGTCCACCGGCGAAGGAATTCCCGTTGAACATGTTGAACGACATGTAGTAAGCATCCGGCCAGACACCCACCTTTGGATAGTCGTTGAAGTTCGGCATCTGGAACGAATACCTGTACCACGCGCCGGTCGCATCGGAGGTCTGCGAGATCGCGACACACTGCAGGTACGGCGTGGTGCTTACGGAAAACTGTGTCATGATCCACCGCTGCGCCGCTTTATCCCACAGCACCACTGGATCGCCGTCGTTGTTGGTCTGGCAGCCGCCGCCGAAGCCCGACCACAGGGTGTTCCCCGCCGCCGGCCCATACACCAGTGCATGCGTGGCCTTGTTAAACACCGCGAACGATTCATTGACCCACTGAACGTACTGAGTCGCGCCGACCGAACCATTGGTGTCCGGAGGGGCGGCATTGGGTGTGAACCCGTAGTCTCCCAAGCCCACGCCGGCAAAACTCGTGCCTGCTGTAATCGATGAACTTGTCCCGACAGTGGACTGCAGCACCGGATCGGGCTGGTTCTGCGGCGTTCCAGAAGGGTGGAACAGGCGCAGCGGCTTCTCGCGCGCGATCTCTCCGGCCACTTCCTGGCCAGGCGCGAGACTCCGCAGCGGGGGACTCACGTCCTGATGGTCGGCGTGGATGATCTGCGGGCCCCTGAGCACGCTTTGTGCGCTGGCAGGAAGTCCCGGCAGGCAACCGGCGGCGATGGCCGCTACCAGTCCGATTCTGCGCATTTCCTCTCCTCGTCCGCTTGGACTGCGCCCTGAGCGTCGATCCGGCGGATTCGTTCAGTGTATTACGGAACGGCTAAGAAATCGCGTTGTCCCAGGTTTACAATCAGGCTCCCAGGGCCAGTACTTTTCCGGCAAATCCGGCGAAGGCGCTTGCCCGCATCCGCTTGACCCGACGCTGTGGGTGTGTGATTATTCATTATAGTGAATAAAAATTCACGAGGCGCCGCAGTGAAAACCATGTTCGCCCCCGACCAAATTCTCAAGGCCAACTCGCCCGACCTGCTCCACGACCTGGATCTCACCACCGACGAACTGGTCTACCTCCTCGACCTTGCCGCCCAGGTGAAGGAGTCGCCCGCCGCGTACGCCCGCGCGCTGGAGGGCAGGAACATCGCCATGCTGTTCGAAAAACCCAGCCTGCGCACCAAGCTGACCTTCGAACTGGCCATGAAGCAACTCGGCGGCGGCAGCGTCTTCATCGAGGGGCCCATCGGGGTGCGGGAACCGCTCAAAGATGTGGCCCGCAACCTGGACCGCTGGACCAACGGAATCGTGGCGCGCGTCTTCCGCCAGACCACCGTGGACGATCTCGCGCGCTGGTCGCGCGTGCCGGTGATCAACGCCTTGAGCGACCTCTACCATCCCTGCCAGGCGCTGGCCGATATGCAGACCGTTCGCGAGCACTTTGGCGAACTGCGCGGCTGCAAACTCGCGTTCATCGGTGACGGCAACAACGTGGCCCAGTCCCTGATGCTGACCTCCCTGCGATTGGGGATGGATTTCGCGCTCGGCTGCCCCCAGGGATACCTGCCCGACCCGGATATCGTGACCCAGGCCGAAGGGTTGGCCGCCGTGACCGGCGCGCACCTCGCCATCACCCACGATGGCGCTGAAGCCGTCGCCGGCGCCCACGCCATCTACACCGACGTGTGGACCAGCATGGGCCAGGAGCAGGAAGCCGTGGAGCGCCGTCGCGCGTTCCGCGATTACCAGGTCAACGACGCCCTCTTCGCCCAGGCGCGTCCCGATTGCGTGTTCATGCATTGCCTCCCGGCCAAGCGCGACGAGGAGGTCACCGATTCCATTATGGAGCACGAGCGCAGTGTGATCTTCGATCAGGCGGAGAATCGCCTGCATGCGCAGAAGGCCTTGCTGCTCATGATGCTAACCTAAAAGGCTTTATGAACTTCTTGAACCATGAAGCGCTCGCCATGGCGCGACGCGCGGGAGAGGACTGCCGGTGAAGCTGTGGGGAGGTAGATTCGAATCCGGGCCGAGCGAGGTCTTCGAACGCTTCGGCAACTCACTCGATTTCGACCGGCGGCTGATCGATTGCGACATCCGCGGCTCGCAGGCATTCGCCCGCGCGCTGGAGCGCGTCGGGATCCTCAGCCCCGAAGAGCGCGGCGCCATCGTGGACGCCTTCGAAGCCATTCGCGCGGAATCCGCGTCGCCGCAATTCTATGCCGGCGCGACCGACGAGGACGTGCACACCCTGGTCATCCGCAAGCTCAAGGAGAAGGCGGGTAAGGTCGCCGACAAGATCCATACCGGGCGTTCGCGTAACGAACAGGTCTCGCTCGACACGCGCCTCTGGCTGCGCGAGGAGTGCGACCGCGTGCGCGCCCTGCTGCGCGGCGTGATGGGCGCCCTGCTCGCCCTCGCCGGCCGCTACCCGGATTCGGTGATCCCCGGATACACCCACCTGCGCCGCGCCCAGGCGGTTCTCTGGCCGCATTACCTGCTCGCTTATTTTGAGATGTTCGCCCGCGATTTCGACCGTATGGGTGAAGCCCGCCGCCGCACCGACGTGATGCCCCTGGGCAGCGGCGCGTTGGCCGGCAGCGGCTTCCCCTTCGACCGCGAGGCCATCGCCGGCGACCTTGGCTTCGCCGCCATCACGCGCAATTCGATGGACGTCTCCGCCGATCGCGATTTCGCCCTCGACTTCCTCTACGCCGCCAGCGTCGCCATGATCCACCTGAGCCGCCTGGCCGAGGACTGGATCCTCTATTCCAGCGAGGAGTTCGCCTGGCTCGAATTGGGCGACGGCGTCACCAGCGGCAGCAGCCTCATGCCGCAAAAGAAGAACCCCGACTCGCTCGAATTGATCCGCGGCAAGTGCGGCCGCGTCATGGGCTCGCTCACCTCCCTCATGGTCACCATGAAGGGCCTGCCCATGACCTACAACCGCGACATGCAGGAGGATAAGGTCCCGCTCTTTGCCGCCGCCGACGAAGTCTCGGCATCGCTCGAAATGGCGCGGGTCGTGATCGAAACCGTCCGCCTGCTCCCCGAAAAGCCCTACACCGCAGCCCAGGAAAGCTGGGTGGTGGCGACCGACCTGGCCGAAGCTCTCGCCCGCGCCGGCACGCCGTTTCACACCGCCCACCAGATCGTCGGCCGCTTCGTGCTGGAGAGTGTGCGCTCGGGCAAGCGTCCGGCCGATTGGACCGCCGAGGAGATGCACGCCTTCGCCCCCGAATTCACCGCCGATCTCGCCGCCCAGCTCGATCCCAGGCAGGGCATGAAATCCCGTGAAGTCCCCGGCGGTACCGGACCCGCGTCCGTCGCCGCCGCGCTTGCCGCCGCGAAAGCGCGGCTGGAAGAGATGACTGTATGACCAAGAGCTACCGCCAAGGGCAGATTCTCAAGCTGATCCGCGGCCGCCGCATCCATACCCAGGAGGAACTGGCACAGGGCCTCAAGGAGATGGGGATCGCCGCCACCCAGGTCACACTGTCGCGCGACATCCGCGACCTGCGCCTGGTGAAGACCCGCGAAGGCTACCAGGAGATGGCCGAGGAAGAGCACGGCCCGCAGTTCGCCCTGCTCGCCGCCGAGTTCCTGCGCGACGTGCTGCGCGCCCAGAACCTGGTCGTGCTCAAGACCTCGCCCGGCCACGCCAATTCCGTCGCCGTGGCCCTGGATAACGAGGAGTGGCCCGAAGTCGTCGGCACCATCGCCGGCGACGACACCATCTGCGTCATCACGCCGGATACCCCGACCGCCGAAGCGGTCCAGGAAAAGTTGCTGGGAATGCTGGAAGAGAAGTAGCCGGCAAGGGAAGCGCTTCAGCTTCCCTCGACCTGCCGGAGGAGTTTCTCGGCCTCGGCCTTGGAAGGATCCTCGGGGGTCACGGTCATGCTCATGTACTGCTGGAGCAACTGCTTCGCAACTTGCAGATTACGCTTGGACTTTACGTAAATCTCGGCCTTGGCGAACACGACCCGTGGGCTGTTCGGCGCCAGCCGTTCGGCCCTGGCCAGTGTCTGGTCCGCTTCCTGATTGCGGCCCTGCTTGGTGAACAATCGGGCCAGGTCCAGCACGCGCCCGACCTGCTGTGGGGCGCTGTCGATCGCCTGCCTCAGGTGCGCTTCGGCGGTGGCGAATTCCTTGCGCTTCTCGGCCAGCCGCGCCTGCGCCCAGTAGCCCTCGCTGGCGTTGATCCTGGCCATCTGGGCGGCGGTCGTGGTAGCTTTGTCCAGCCCCCCGCCCAGGAACCCCGGAGCCTCCAGGTAATACTCGAACAAATCGCTCTGGGCCTCTAAATTATCGGGATTTAGCTGTGTGGCGCGCTCGAAGTACTGACGCGCCTTGGAGGCGTAGCCGGGAGCCGTCAGCATGCTGGAAGTCTCGGCGCGGCGCCCGTAGGCGCGCCCCAGCCAGAGCGTCGTATCGGAGTTCCGCGGGTCGAGCGCCACCGCTTTTTCCAGCGCGTCGGTCGCCTTCTTGAAGTCGGCCGTGCCGTAGTAGTTCTTGCCGATCAGTTCCCACACTGCGGCGTCCTGCCGCGGCAGTTCGCGCAAAATCTTCAAAGATCCCTGGAAATCGCTGAGATGGTAGAGCTTACGCGCTTCGTCCAAGCCGTTCCCAGCGGCTGACGCCAGAGCCATCGAACTGAGGAAAACCAAAACCCGTTTCAACTTGCACCCCGATATTTCTATCGTATCTCACCTGCTTAGATTCACCGGGCGGCCCGTGAGTTACAAAACACCCTTCGGAAACTCGGCGGAGGCTTCCAGGGGCACGCCCGCAAACGCCCGCGCGCCTCGCTATACTCGGCTTGTAAGAATTCCCCCGGCCGGGCATCTAAGCCCTTGAAGCGATGAATCACGCCGAGCGAGAGCGCCTCTTCCTGGACCTGTTCCAGCAGAACCGCGCGCGCATCCAGCGCCTCTGTTTCGCCTACCTGAATTCCCCCGCCGACGCCGACGACCTGTTTCAGGAAATCATGACCAACGTCTGGCACGCCCTGCCCGGCTTCCGCGGCGATTCCCACCCCAACACCTGGGTCTACCGCATCGCTGTCAACACCGCGCTGCTCTACCGCCGGCGCCACCGCCCCACCCAGCCGATGCCTGAAATCGAGCCCGCCGACCAGGCTCCCTCCACCCACCAGAATCTCGAGGACGCCGAACGCCTCGCCGCCCTGCGCCACGCCATCGCCCAGCTCCCCGACCAGGACCGCCTGATCATCACCCTCCTTCTGGAATCGCTCAGCTATAAGGAAATCGCCGATATCACGGGCCTCACCGTAAACCACGTCGGGGTCAAAATCTCGCGCATCAAGCATGCCATCGAACAACGGATGACGGAGGTCAGCCATGGCGCCGTTTGACGAACTGCAACTGCTCTGGCAGAGCCAGCGTACGCGCCCGGCGCAGGTGGATCCCGCCGCGCTCGCCGGGGAATTCCGCCGCTACGGGCGCCGCCAGGACATCGTCAACAGCGTGAAGGCCGTGCTGCTGGCGGGCGTGCTGGTGAATGTCGTGGTCACCATGCGCCACCGGCCCCCGATCCTCTTCGCGCTGCTTTCGATTCTCGCCGCGGCGGTGCTGGCTCTCATCAGCGAATGGCGCAATCAGCGCGCCATCGGGGCACTGGATCTCTCCGCGCCCTCGGTCGAGTTCGTGCGCGGCGCCATCGCGCGCCTCCAGCGGCAGCGCAATCCCTTCCACACGCGCGAATTCGCCGTCCTGTTCGCCGCCGTCTGCCTGGGCTACAACCTGATGGTGCTCGATCGCTACGACCGCTGGCCTCTCGCCGAGCGCATCCTGGGACACGTCTTCTCCGTGCTGCTGCCGGCCTCGATCTACGTGGTGGGACGCCTGGTGCGGGCCGGACGCTGGAACAGTGAGTGCCGCCCCCTGATGCTGCGCCTGCGCTCCCTGCTCGAAACCCTGGAGGAGGACCGCGGACGGTGAACTCGCCCCTGATTCTGGAACTGCTCGGACTCCGCTACAAACTGCTCTGGGCCAAGACGCGATCGCGCAACGGCAGGATCGCCCTCTTCCTCACCGGCTACCTGCTGCTGCTGCTGTTGTTCGTGCTGATGGCCTTCGGCGGTTTCGGCGCCGCCATCGCCGCGGTGCGCGCCGGCAAGTCGCTGGCCATCGCGCAGGCGGTGCTCACCAGCCTCTTCATCCAGGCCGTGATTTCCACCAACATCCTCGGCTTCGGCATGAACAACCTGTTCAACGAAACCGAACTGCGCCGCTATCCGCTCTCCGCCGCGGACCGCGCTCTGGCCCGCCACATCACCTCTCTGCTCGATCCGTTCTGGTTCCTCTTCCTCCTGCTCGAATTGGGGTTCGCCCTGGGCCTGTACGGCCTCGGCGCGGCCGGCTTCTGGAACTCGACCCTGGCCGTGCTGCTCATGTTCCTGGTCAACTACCTCTGCGCGCGCGTGGTGGCGGCCTATATCGATCGCCTCATGAAGCGCAAGGGCGGGCCTGCGATCCTGTTGAGCCTGGTGATGCTGCTCAGCATCCTGCCCGGCGCGCTGGCGCCCCTCTTCGAAAAGAACAAGGCCCTGGGCGCGCGCGTAGTGGAGCACTTGGGCTTCCTTCCCTCCTTCGCCGCCGCCGATGCCATGCTCGGCGGCTTCGGCGCCGCGTCGCGCGGCTTCCTGCTGCTCGTGTTTTGGACCGCCGCCTTTGCCCTGCTGCTGATCCGCGTCGAAAAGCGTCCGCCGGAACGGCGCGCCGCCGCGGCCACGCGGCTCACCTGGGAGAGCCCCTTCGACCGCGCCGGCGCGTTCTTCGGCCCCGCCCTCGGCCCTTTTGTCGCGCACTGGCTCTGCTTCTACGCCCGCAACCCGCGCACCCGCACCCTGATGCTGCTTTCTCTCCCGCTGACCGCCTTCCTCACCTATTCCACCGGTCACACGCTGGGCGCCGACGGCTTGTTCGTCGCCGCCCTGGGGACGGCGTCGCTGGCCACCTTCTTCGGTACCGCGCGGATTGCCGTCAACCAGTTCGGCTACTCAGGCGGCGGCTTCCGCCGCTACCTGCTCCTGCCCGGCGATCCCGCCGGCGCCCTGCGCGCGGGCAGTTACGCGTCGCTCATTATGGGCGCCGCCGCCATCCCGGTGCTGCTGGTAGCCTGGATCGCGCTGGTGCCGCCGTTCGACCCGCGCCGCATCGTCATGCTGCTGGCCAGCGCCCTCACCGGCCTGTTCCTCTTCAATGCGGCGGGCGTCTGGGTCACGCTTCTCAACCCGCGCAAGGGGAACTACGATTCCAACTTCGGCAATGATCTCTCGCTCGGCGGCAACGTGGTGGTGATCGGCAGCGTACTGTGCGCGATGCTGCTGCCCCGCCTGCTGCACCACTTCGCTCCCGCCGCGGTAAGTCCGCAATCGTGGTGGATGCTCCTCCCGCTGCCGGCGCTGGCCGCCGCCCTGTATCGCGTCAGCCTGACCGCCGCCGGGCCAGTCTTCACCGCGCGCCGCGAACGCCTGCTCGCCCTCGTCGAAGGAAGAGACTGATCCATGGACGCCATCCGACTCGCCAACCTCACCAAAAAGTACGGCCCCGTTCTGGCCGTCGAGAATCTCTCGCTGGCCGTGCCCGCCGGCAGCATGTTCGGCTTCCTCGGCCCCAACGGCAGCGGCAAGAGCACCACCATCGGCTGCATGACCGGCCTGCTCGACCCCAGCGCCGGCGAAATCGAATTGCTCGGCGAGCGCTTCACCGCCAACCACTCCGATCTGAAACGCCGCATCGGCGTCATGCCCGAGAACCTCGGCCTCTTCGAACCCCTCTACGCCCACGAGTTCCTCTCCTTCATCGGACGCATGTTCGGCCTGGACGAAGCCACCACCCGCACCCGCGTCGGCGAACTGCTTCAGGCGCTCGAACTCACCGATTCGTCCAAGACCCTGAGCGAATACTCCACCGGCATGCGCAAGCGCGTGGCCTTCGCCGCCAGCGTGATTCATTCCCCCGAGATCCTCTTCCTCGACGAGCCGTTCGAATCCATCGACCCCGCCGGCGTCGCCCTCATGAAGCAGTGGCTGCGCCGCTTCACCGAGCAGGGACGCACCGTGTTCATCACCAGCCACGTGCTCGAAACCGTGGAGCGGCTCTGCACCCGGGCCGCCATCGTCACCCGTCCCGGCAAGCTGGTGTGGCAGGGCGATATCAGCACCTTTCCCATTCAATACGACGGCCGCGAATTCCCCGCGCTCGAACCGCTCTTCCTGCACCTCACCGGAGAGCGCTATGCTGATCTGAAATGGCTATGAAACTCTACCTGAAGCCCACTTGAACCACCTGCCGCAAAGCGAAGAGTTTGCTTCGCGAAAGAGGTGTGGCGTTCGAGGAAATCGATCTCAGCAAGGGACTCTCCGTGGCCGAACTGGAAGCCCTCATCGGAGAGCGCGATTACCGGCACTTCCTCAACACGCGCAACGAGCTATACCGCGCCCGCGACATGAAGCATCATCCGCCTTCCCGTTACGAGGCGATCAATCTGATGTCGGAACACCCCAACCTGATCAAGCGCCCCATCTTCGTCAACGGCGACGAAGTAACTATCGGATAGCGCAGGCCGCGGCATGGTACCGTCGGCCTCCGGCCGACCTTTGGATCGAACCGCAACCCGCGCGTAGCACCGGCCGCGGCTTGGTACCGTCACCCCTGCGCCTTCGCGTCCCGCGGCCGCAAGTACCACTCGATCGCATCCGCCACTGCCAGCCCCGCCGGCTCCGACCCCGCCTCCGGATGCGTCGCCCGGAACCGCCCCAGCATCCTCTTCGATAGCTCCTCCACCACCTCGGGATGCTTCGCCGCCACGTTGGTGAACTCGCCCGGATCCGCGTGCAGGTCCCACAGGCGCACCGTCCTTCCGGGCGTCGGATTGTCGGTCTTGTACCCGTCCTGGCGCACGCGTTTGCCGCTGCCGTGCGTGTACTTCCATCGCTCCGTGCGCACGCACGCCTCTTCGTTCTCCAGGTACTCGCTGAAGATCCACTCGCGCGGACGCTCCGGCCTCCCGCCCTCCAGGTACGGCCGCAGGCTCTGCCCGTGATGCACCGCGAAGCGCTCCACGCCCAGCAGGTCGAAGATGGTCGGGCTGACGTCCACCGACTCGGTGAAGTCGCGCACCACACCGCGCCCCACCCTTCCCGGGAACCGGATGATGAGCGGCACCTGCATCGCGGGATCGTACATGCAGTGCTTCTCGAAACGCCCGTGCTGCCCGAGGCTGTAGCCGTGGTCGGCCATGTAGATCACCAGCGTGTCGTTCTCCAGGTCCAACTCGCGCAATTTCTTCAGCACGACCCCCACGTTGTAGTCCAGGTAGTTGACCGACGTGTAGTACGCCGCGATGATGCCCTGCTTCTCCTCCGGGGTCAGGTCGCGGAAGATGAGCGGGATCTGCGGCGGATCCTCGGGGCCCACCCGCGGCACCGGGAACTCCGAAGCGCGGAACCGGTCGCGCCATTCCAGCGGGAAATCGTAGGGCGAGTGCGGCTCCTGAAAGCTCACCCACAGCGCGAAGCGGCCGTCCTTGTGCTCCTCGAGATATCGCGACGCCTCGGCCGCCATCCACGTGCTCTTCATCTTTTCGTACGCGCGCGGGAAGGGCAGCTTTTCGGAGTTGAGCCAGATGCGCGCCGGATCCCGGAACGGATGCCACGCCGGCTTGGTGCGGATGCCCGGCGTGGGCGCCGCCGGACCCACGTCGGCCAGCCAGCGCTTCTGCACCACGTCCTCCGTCCACGCCGTCTCAAAACCGTGCAGCCCCGGTTCGCCCGGACGGTTGAAGTGCATCTTGCCGATGACCGCCGTCGAAAATCCGTGGGCGGCGAGCGAGCGCGCGATGGTCGGCTTGTCGAGCGCCAGCGGCGTCGAGAGCACCGTGACTCCGGCCGCGTGCGGCAACTGCCCCGTGAGGATGGATTGCCGCGACGGCGTGCACACCGGCGCGTTGCAGTAGTGGTTGGCGAAGCGCATGCCCTCGCCGGCGAAGCGGTCCAGATTCGGCGTGAGCGCGCGGCGATTGCCGGCGGCGCCGAGCACGTACCCGGCGTGGTCGTCGGCCAGGATGAAGAGGAAGTTCGGCTGCCGGTCGCGCGCGTGCGCTACCCGGCGGGCGCCAGCCGCCGCGGCGGCGCCTCCCAGAATCTGACGGCGGGTCATGGGGCGGTTCATCGTCATCTACTATATGCCCGGCGGGCGGGCCGGTGGGTGCGGACGGCTACAATGAAGGGAGTGCCTCTCACTGCCTATTTCGACGCATTCTCCGGCATCAGCGGAGATATGCTGGTGGGCGCGCTGGCGGATGCCGGCGCGGATACCGCCGCCATCGCGCAGGCCATCGCCTCGCTCGATATCAACGCCACAGTCTCCTTCGAACGCGTGAAGCGCGGCGGCATCGGAGCCACCAAGTTCCGCGTACACGCCGAGGATACCAAGAAGCACCGCCACCTCTCCCACATCGAAAAACTGATCGGCGGCGCCCACCTGGCCGAGCCCGCGCGGCGCAACGCCCTGGCCATCTTCCGCAAACTCGGCGAAGCAGAGGCCACCGTGCACGACACCTCGATCGAAAAGGTGCACTTCCACGAAGTCGGCGCCGCGGATTCCATCGCCGATATCGTGGGCACCGCCGTGGCGCTCGACCTGCTCGAAGTCGAGAGCGTGGTCTGTTCGCCGATCAACGTGGGCAGCGGCACGGTGAAGACCGAGCACGGCCTGCTCCCGGTACCGGCGCCCGCCACCGCGCGGCTGCTCAACGGAGCGCCCGTGTACGCGCGCGGTCCGGAGATGGAACTGGCGACGCCCACCGGCGCCGCCGTCGCCGCCACCCTCGCCGAACGCTTCGGCTCACTGCCCCCGATGAAGATCCACCACACCGGTTACGGGGCGGGGGACCGCGATTTTCCCGAGCACGCCAATGTGCTCCGCGTGATCGTCGGCGCGCCCACCGCGGCCGACGAAGCCCTCGCCGTCTGCGTGATCGAGGCCAATATCGACGACCTGAATCCGCAGGTGCTCGCCTACGCAAGCGAACGCCTGCTCGGTTTCGGCGCGCTCGACGTGTCGCTGGAACCCATCGTCATGAAGAAGGGCCGGCCCGGCAACCTGATGCGCGTCGTCTGCAAGCAGGAACATCGGGAGGCGCTCGTGCAGGTGATTTTCGCCGAGACCTCCACCCTCGGAGTCCGCATCCACACCGCCGAGCGGCGCGTGCAGGCGCGCACCACCCAGGAGGTCGAGACGCCCTACGGCTTCGTGCGCATCAAGGTCACCAGCGAAGGCAGCTATGCGCCCGAATACGAGGATTGCCGCAAACTGGCCGAGAAGACCGGCGTCGCGCTGAAACACATCATCGCCGAGGCCAACTTCGCCTGGATGCGCCGCCTGCGCTGAGCTGATCCTGGGGGCGGGGCGGCGCCGTGCAAACCGTTACAATGGAGTTTCCGTGAAATACTACCTGACCACACCCTTGTACTACGTGAATGCCGCGCCCCACATCGGGCACACGTACACCACCATGGCCGCCGAGACCATCGCGCGTTTCAAGCGCATGCAGGGGTACGAAGCCGTGATGTTCACCGGCACCGATGAGCACGGCCAGAAGGTGGAGCGCTCCGCCGAGTCCGCCGGACTCTCCCCCCAGGCCTTCACCGACGCCGTCAGCGCGGAGTTCCGCAAGCAGTGGGAACTGCTCAACATCCGTGTGGACCGCACCATCCGCACCACCGACCCCAGGCACTACAAAGTGGTCCAGTGGCTGTTCCAGCGCTGCCTCGACCGCGGCTTCATCTATAAGGGCAGCTACACCGGCGCCTACTGCGTGAGTGACGAACTCTACGCCAATGAGTCCAAGCCCGGCGAACCGTGTCCGCTCTGCGGCCGTCCGCTCGAAAGCGTCACCGAAGAGAACTATTTCTTCAAGTTGAGCGCCTTCACCGAAAAGCTCCTCGCGCTCTACGAAAACCAGCCGGACTTCATCGCGCCCGAAACGCGCCGCAACGAAGTCATCTCCTTCGTCAGGCAGGGCCTCAACGATCTTTCGATCTCGCGCACGACCATCAAGTGGGGCATCCCGCTTCCGGTCGAGGGCAATCACGTCTTCTACGTCTGGTTCGACGCGCTCACCGGCTACGTCAGCGCGGTGGAGGGCGAGGAACTCTGGCCGGCGGACCTGCATCTCATCGGCAAGGAGATCGCGCGCTTCCACGCCGTCTTCTGGCCGGCGTTCCTGATGGCCGCGGAAGTGCCGCTGCCCCGGCGCGTGTTCGCGCACGGCTGGCTGCTCTTCGAAAACGACAAGATGAGCAAGTCGCGCGGCAACATCGTGCGCGCCGAACCCATCCGTCAGGTGATGGGTGCCGACGCCCTGCGCTACTTCCTGCTCCGCGAAATCGTCTTCGGGCAGGACGGCAGCTTCAGCTACGATGCGCTGGTGAACCGCTACAACTCGGACCTCGCCAACGGGCTGGGCAACCTCGCCAGCCGTACCCTGAACATGATCAGCCAGTATCGCGGCGGCGAGATCCCCGAGTACAGCGATCCGGAAATCGCGGCGCTGGCGGCTTCGACGATCCGCGCCGTGCAGGAAAGCTTCGAGCGCTTCGAGTTCTCCAAGGGCATCGAGGCCGTATTCGGATTGATCGGCGCGGTGGATAAGTTCATCGTGCAGAACGCTCCGTGGAAGCTCGCCAAGGCCCCCGGCCAGGAAAGCCAGACCCGTCTCTCCACCACGCTCTACACCGCCGCCGAAGCGCTGCGCGTGGCCACCGCGCTGCTCGCACCCGTGCTGCCGCAATCGGCGCCGAAAATCTGGGCGCAGCTTGGCATGAGCGGGTCCGTGGAAGACGTCCGCTTCGATTCGCTCGAGTGGGGGCAGCTGCCCACCGGGCAGAAGATCGGCGAGATCGCCGCCGTTTTCCCGCGCATCGAAATGAAAGACTCCATCGCGAAAATGCAGGAACTGGAAGACAAGGTGTCGGCCGAACAGGCGGTCCTCCTCGGCAAGACCAGGCCCGCCGCCCCGGCCGAACCCGCATCGCCGAAGATCCCGATCGACGATTTCGCCAAAGTGGACCTCCGCGTCGGCCTGGTCAAATCCGCCGAGCGCGTCAAGGGCAGCGACAAGCTGATGCACATGAAGGTGGACATCGGCGAAGCCGAGCCCCGCACCATCGTCGCCGGCATCGCCGAAGCCTACGCTCCCGAGCAACTCCTCAACCGCAAAGTGGTGATCGTGGCCAATCTGCAGCCCAGGAAACTGCGCGGCATCGAATCCAACGGGATGATCGTCGCGGCCAGCGTCGAAGGCGGCAAGCCCGTGCTGGCCGGATTCCACGAGGATATCCCCGTGGGAGCGCGGTTGAAGTGACGCTGGTCGATTCGCACTGTCACGTCAACGATCCGAAATTCGATGGCGACCGCGACGCCGTGCTGGAGCGCGCGCTGGCCGCCGGCGTCGGCGCCATGGTGGTGATTGACGCACCCGAGTTCGCCGAGCGCCACCCGTTCCTCTACGCCACCATCGGCGTGCATCCGCACGAGGCGTCCCACGCGGACGAAGAGACGTTCGCCCGCATCCGCGATCTCGCCCGGCATCCCAAGGTGCTCGCCATCGGCGAAATCGGCCTCGATTACCACTACGATTTCTCCCCGCGCGACGTGCAGCGCCGCGTCTTTGCGCGCCAACTGGAGATCGCCGCCGAGTTCTCCAAACCGGTCGTGATTCACACCCGCGAAGCCTGGGAAGACACCATGGCGATGATGCCCGCGCTGCCCCACGGAGGCATCATGCACTGCTTCACCGGAACCGTGGAGCAGGCGCGGGAGGCGGTGGAGCGCGGCTTCCACCTCGCCTTCGGCGGCGTGCTGACGTTTCCCAAGGCCGAGGAACTTCGCGCAGCAGCGCGCGCCACCCCAGCCGACCGCCTGCTGGTGGAGACCGATTGCCCGTACCTGGCGCCGGTCCCGCATCGTGGGAAAAGAAACGAGCCGGCGTTCATGGTGGAGACCGCGCGGCGCCTGGCGGACGTGCGCGGCACAACTTTGGAAGCCATCGCCGAACTGACGACATCCAATTTCCAGAGGCTGATGCGGTAAACTGGTCTACTTCGATGAGTTTTGGGAAGCTGGGGCGGGCCCTCACCGCGCGCGAAATCTTCGACTTGATTCAAGGCGACCTGGAACAGGTCGAACAGCGGATTAGCGCGGAATCGGTGGCTAGCGTCGGCGCCGTCACGGCAATCGGCCGCTACCTGCAATCCTCGGGCGGAAAACGCCTGCGTCCGGCCCTGGTGCTGATCTCCTCCCGCCTCTTCGGCACTGGCAGCAGTCCCGCCGCCATCAAACTCGGCGCCGTTGTGGAAATGGTCCACGCCGCCACCCTGGTGCACGACGATGTGATCGACGCCGCCGAGACGCGGCGCGGACGGCCCTCGTCCAACGTGAAGTGGGGCAACCACATCTGTGTCCTGGCCGGCGACTGGCTCTACATGCAGGCCTTCCAGATCGCCCTGCGCGAGCGCAATTTCCAGATCCTGGACCTGCTGATCGGCCTCACCCAGATGATGGTCGAGGGCGAACTCATTCAACTCGACCGCATCGGACGCATCGACGTCACCGAAGCCGACTGCATGGAACTGGTGGACCGCAAGACCGCGTGCCTCTTCAGCGTGTGCGCGCGTCTGGGAGCCACCGCCGCGCATGCCGATCCGGCCGCGCAGGAAAAACTTGGCGAGTACGCCTGGAACCTCGGCATGGCCTTCCAACTGGTGGACGACGTGCTCGATTTCACCGCCCGCGAGAAAACGCTCGGCAAGCCCGTGGGCGGCGACCTGCGCGAAGGTAAGGTCACCCTGCCATTGGTCTACGCGCTACAGGACGCCACCGCCGACGAACGCCGCCTGGTCGAAACCATCCTGCGCGACCGCAATTACGACGCGGTCCCGTTCACCCGCATCCTCGCCCTGCTGGATAAATATCGCGGCATCGAGCGCGTGAAGGAACGCGCCCGGAACTTCACCGACAAAGCCCGCCAGATCATCGGCGAGTTTCCCGAATCCCCCTACCAGCGCGCTCTCTTGGCCGTCACCGACCTCATCACCGACCGCGACCACTAAGGGCGGTGTGGGGCAGGCCCGCCGGCCTGCCCCCTGCCGCGAATCAGGCCATCACCTTCAAAAACGCCGCCTGGAACTTCGCCATCTCCTCCGCCGTCCCCACCGTCACGCGCACGTGCGTGGGCCACGAGGGCCAGATGCGGCCGATGTAGACTTTCTCGTGCTGCAACGCGGTGATCACCTGCCGCGGGTCGCGCTTCACGTCCACCATGAAGCAGTTGGAGACGCTCTTCACGAAGCTGAAGTTGTGTTTGTCCAGGAAGGTGAAGGTGTCCTCCCGCGCGCCGGCCACAATCTGCCGCCGCTTGGGCACCAGATCCTTCACCTTCAGGCTGGCGCTCGCGCCCGCCATCCCGGTGATCGGCATCATGGTCTGGCTGAACTTGCGGATCTTCTCCTGCAGGTCCGGACGCGCGATCGAAGCGCCCGCGCGCAACCCCGCCATCCCGTAGATCTTGGAGAACGTGCGCAGCACGATCACGTCCTTGTCCTTCGCCACCAGGTCCGTGTTGAACGGTTCGTGCGAGAAGTGCGTGTACGCCTCGTCGATCATCACCACGCTGCCTTCGGGCTTGTTGGCCACCAGCCACTCGATGTCGGATTTCGGAGTGACCGTGCCGGTGGGATTATTCGGGTTGCAGATGTAGATCAGGCCGGCGTTGGGTACCGCGGCCATCTTCTTCACGTCGTGCGCGTAATTCTTCTCCGGCATCAACGGCACGCGCACCACCTTGGCGCCGGCGAATACCGCGGCGCGCTGTCCCGCTTCGTATCCCGGATCGCCCGTGACGAAGGGGCGCTCCGGCGACGTGAACGCCAGCACCGCCTGGTGCAGCGGACCGCTCGATCCGGGGTGGATCACTACGTAGTCCCGTCTCACGCCTTCCTGCTCGGATAACAACTCCTGCACCTTGTCCGCTTCGGAGTAGCGGTAGCGTCCCCCGAACGGAATCATGCTGGCAACCGCTTCGCGCGCTTCCGGACACGGACCGAGCGGGTTTTCGTTGGCGTTGATCATCACGGCGTCGGGCGGAGCGTTGCTGATTTTCGAAAGCTGTGCCAGAGCCGGTTCGTTGTAGAACGGCAGCGACGCGCCTGCGGTGATCATAGCGGCGATGCGGCCGAAGGAGCGGCGCGAAAAGCCGCGTGTTTCCAGTTCTCGTTTGACTTCGTCGGAAAGTAAAGTGTGCATAAGCCCCTTTTGAACGGACGGGTCAACAGGGCCCACCCCACAGTGAATACACTTATTGCGGCAGATTAGCAGGTTCGACCGAGGTAGTAAAGAGAAAAAACGCGCGCTTCTAGCCGTGCCCCAGGTACATCGCCCAGCCGATGCCGAACAGCGCCACCACGAAGCACACGAAGGTGTAGATGCCGTAGTGCAGGCGGTCGCGGTCGTTCTTCTTGGTGACCACGCCCAGCACTACCGATGTGAAAAGTGCGAAAAGGAACGCCGCCTCGAAGTGGCTCAGGTTCATCTTCGGCATTAGTCCTTCCTCCCCGAGGCGATTTCGTACGCGTCCACCATGGCCAGCAGGTTAAGCAGCCCCGCCGTCACCAGGAACTTGGTGCCGTAATCGTGAACGTGCCCCGGCATATCCGGCACGTTGTAGCCGAACCACACCGTGAGCAGGTACAGCAGTCCGGAGCACAGGTCGCCCACGAAGCCGCCGGTGTTGATCAGCGTCGTCAGCAGGTCGCCGCTCTGCGGCTGGAACATCGCGCCCTGCATCATCAGGCCGCACACAAACATGCTGGCTACGCTCGCCAGCAGCAGTGCGCCGCGCCCGTGACGTTTGAGCAGGAAGTGGCCGCCGCCGGGAATCAGCCAGCCCAGCGCGACCGCGGGCGCCCAGGCGCCGATGGGCGCCATGGGCTGCTTCTGTTCATTTTCCTTGGCCATATGGGACGTATCTTTTAGTTTAGCAGCCGCCGGGTCACGGCTTCACGCACGTGAAATTGGCCGCGTCGTCGGTGGACCCCGTCCCCTTCCAGCGCGCCACTTCGGGATACGCGCACAGCACGCGCGAACGCACCACCTTGCCGCTCTCCGTCTTGCTCACCCGCACCGTGTCCGGCGCCGTACCCTGTTCCACCCACGCCGCCAGCGCACCCAGCGAATCGAACTGGTCCGGCCCCGGACCGCCCCCGCAGTGCAGCATCCCCGGCACCATGAACAGGCGGAAGAAATCCGTCGTGCCGGGCCCCATGCGCTGCGTCACCGCCTGGTAGTATTCCACGCCCATCATCGGGTTGAGCGCCGGATCCGCCCATCCGAAGTACATGAAGATCCGTCCGCCGCGGTCGCGGAATCGCGTCAGGTCCGTGTCGGTCGCGTCCAGAATCCGGTGGATGGTTTCGAGCTTCGGCAGGTCCTTGTCGATATCGAACGTGAGGATGTCGTAGTTCGGATCCGGCTTCGCCGGCGCCAGGTAGCGGAAGAAGCCCTCGCTGAAGAACGTGCCCAGCGAGGGGCCGCCGTCGTGGATGGTCCACGGATCCCATCCGCTGCGCCCGTTGGCGGCGAGGCCTTCGCTGCTCACCGGCCACCCCGGGAAGATCGTCTTCCCCTGGCCCTGCACCGGCGCGTAGATCGTCTCCAGCGTGCGGATCTGCGCGGCGGTGAAGCAATCGGCGCCGCCGTCGGTGCCCGCGCAGCGCGGCAGGTCCCGTGCCGGAGCGAAATCGCACCGGAGCGGATCGTCGATGATTCCGTCCTTGATGCCGTCCACCGCGTCGCACTTGGCGTACACCCTGGCCGCCAGCAGCGGCAGCTGCGCGGTGGTGATCGGCGCCTCGCGTAGCGCCTTGGCCACCTGCGCGTAGCGCACGATGGTCCCGGTGAAATTCAGCACCGGCGCGCCCACCACGATCCCGTCGAAATCGTCCGGAAATCGCTGCGCCAGGATCAACCCCTGCCGCCCGCCCGTGGAGCAGCCGTCGAAGTAGCTCTTCGCCGGCGCCGCGCCGTAATACGCGCGCAGCACCATGCGCGCCGTCTCGGCGGTGACGTGCAGCGAGCGGAACGCGTAGTCGAGCAGCTTCTGGCGGTCCGCGGCGAACGTTCCGCCCGGATCCGTCGCCGCGGAATGGCCGGTATCCGTCGCGGCCACGGCGTAGCCGCGGCGCATGGCGCGCGCGTACTGTCCCTGGCGTCCGCGGCTGTCGGTGTCCTCGCCCGCGAAGCCGCCGTTGCCCAGCATCACGAATCGCCCGTTCCACTCGGCGGGCATGCGGACTTCGAATCCCACCTCGGGCAGGATCTGTCCGAAGACCCGGCAATGGGCCGGCCCTTCCGCCGTCGCGGGCACATCCGTAGCCACCGCGATCGAGACCTGCAAATTGGTGAGCGCGCGCAGATCGGAGCAGCGCGTCACGGGTTTCGTCTGCGCATTCAGCATCGCGCCCGCAAGCGCCAGAACCGGCACTATCCGCATCGGAATCCTCCTCGCCACGGCACACATTCTATCCCGTGTCGCGTGCATCCGCGTCCATCCGCGGCCAAATTCCTCCGGCCACGCGCAACATCGCGCCCGCACCGCCCTCCGGCGAGCCAATCATCCGTGTGCATCCGCGTCCATCCGTGGCCAAATTCTCTACGACCAAGCCGGCACCGACACTGCACTACAATGGGCGTTGGAGGACCGGTTCATGGATCGTCGCGAATTCATCGGTGCTGCCGCGCTCACCGCCACCGGCGCATTGGGCGCCCCGGCTCAATTACCCCGCCGCCCTTATAAGAACGGAATCGATCTCTCGATCATCGCCCTCGGCGGCATCGTCGTCTGCGGCATGCCGCAGGAGGAAGCCTCGCGCCGCGTCTCGGCGGCGTACGACCGCGGCGTCAATTACTTCGATTGCGCCCCTTCGTATTTCAACGGAGAGGCCGAAACCAAGCTGGGCGAGGCGCTGCGTCCTTATCGCAACAAAGTCTTCCTCGCCGAAAAAACCACCCGCCGCGACGCCAAGGGCGCCCGCGAAGAGCTGGAGCAAACCCTCCGGCGCTTCCACACCGATCACGTGGACCTCTACCAGTTCCACGCCGTGGCCTCTATGGAAGACGTGGACAAGATCCTCGCGCCCGGCGGCGCCGCCGAAACCTTCTTCGCCGCCAGGAAAGAGGGCAAGGCGCGCCACCTCGGCTTCTCCGCCCACAACGCGCCCGCCGCGATCCGCCTCATGGACGCGCTCGAGCTCGATAGCGTCCTGTTCCCGGTCAACGCCAACGCCTGGGAGAACGGCGGCTTCGGTCCGCAGATCCTCGCCAAAGCCAAATCCAAGGGCATGGCCCGCATGGCGCTCAAGGCGCTCGCCTTCGGCCAGTGGCCCAAGGACCTCGCGGCCGCCGACCGCAAGTACCCCAAGTGCTGGTATCAGCCGATCGACGATCGCGAGATGGCCCGCCTCGCCCTGCGCTTCACCCTGAACCAGGAAATCACCGCCGCCGTTCCGCCCGGCGATGAGCGCATCTTCGATCTCGCGCTCGAATTGGCCTCCGCGCCGCTGCCGAAATTGAGCGAGACGGAACTCGCCGGCCTGACGAAGCAGATCTCGAAACTCGAGCCCGTCTTCCGCGCGTAGCCCGGCCTACCGCGCCAGCGCAATCGCCAGCAGCAGAGCGCGCTCGGTGCCGCGCCACGAATCGCGCGCATCGAACGCTTCGGTGAGCGCGTGCGCGCCCGTCCCCATGCCGCCGCCCGAAATCGTGATCGCCGGGATCCCCAGATTCATCGGCACATTGGCGTCGGTCGAGCCTTCGCGCAGCGCATCCGCGATGTGCAGCGCGCGTCCCACCGCGAACGCCGTCTGCACGATCGCCGAATCGCGCGGCGTCCGCCCCGCCGGCCGCATCCCTACCAGTTCGGCCGCGACCGTCACCGTCCCCTTGCCCCCCTTCCAGCGCGCGTTCTCCTCCGCCACCGCTTCGTTCAGCGCCGCGTGAAAGCGCGTGTCCAACTCCTTCAACGACGCCGGATCGCTCGACCGCATGTCCACCTCCATCCACGCTTCGAAGGGGATCGCGTTCACGCTCGTGCCGCCACCCACCCTCCCCACGTTGAACGTGGTCTTCGGCTGCGCGGGCACCTGAAACGCGTCGATCCTGGCGATCGCCCGCCCCATTGCCTGTATCGGATTCACCAGTCCGAACGCGCCGTAGCTGTGGCCCCCCGGTCCGCGGAACGTGACCCGGTAGCGGTTGCTGCCGACCCCGGTATTGGTGATCCCCAGGCCCGTGCCGTCGATCGACACGAATTTGTCGATGCCGCCCTTCAGCGTCTCGAAGAACAGTTGCTTCATGCCGCGCAGGTCGCCCAGCCCTTCCTCCCCCACATCGGCGACGAACGTGATCGTGCCCGGCGTCTCCACGTGCCCTTCGTCCAGCGCGCGGATGATCGCAAGCAGCACCGCCAGCCCGCGGCAATCGTCGCCGATTCCCGGCGCCTTCATTACGTCGCCCTCGTGCTTGACGTGCACGTCCGTGCCCTCTGGAAATACCGTGTCCAGGTGCGCGCTGAACACCAGGTTCGGCCGCGCCGCCTTGCCCGGACGCACCCCGATCACGTTCCCCGCCGGATCGATGCGCACGTCCTTCAGCCGCAGTGCCTCGAAGAGGCGCTTCACCTCCAGTCCGCGCGTCTGCTCTTTGAACGGCGGCGCCGGGATCTCGCACAGCCGCGCCTGCTGCGCCAGTGTCTCGGGCTCGTTGCGCCGCGCGGCGTCTAGCGCCGCCTTCACCGCCGGATCGTCCATCAGTTCCGCGGGAGACTGCGCCGCCAGGGGTAGCGCCACGGCGCACAGCAGAAACGGTACGAGGCGATACATTCACACAGCTTACAACGGACGGCTATGGCATGATTGTTGGAATCGTGCCGCAAGCCGCCGCCAAGCCCGAAGCCGGACTGCACCGCGAACTCGGCCTCTTCGACCTGGTGCTCGCGCAGGTGCTGTGCGTGGTCGGCTCCAGTTGGGTCGGAATCGCCGCCAAGCTCGGCCGCGTGCACCTCCTTTTCTGGCTGGGCGCGATGCTGCTCTTCTACCTGCCGCTCGCCGCCGTCGTCGTGCGCGTGAACCGCCTGCTCCCGCTCGAAGGCGGACTCTACCGCTGGGCCACGGCCGGCTTCGGCGAGATGCCCGGCTTCCTGGTCGCCTGGAACCTGTGGGTCTACGCCGTGGCCGCCACCGGTAGCATCATCTTCGTCGTCCCCACCGACCTCGCGTACCTGCTCGGTCCCTCGTGGGCGTGGTTGCCCCAGAGTAGCTGGGCCACCTTCGCGCTTACCGGCTCGGTGATGGTGGCGATCACGCTCGTCGCGCTGCGCGGCCTTGATATCGGCAAGTGGCTGCACAACGCCGGCAGCGTGCTCATCATGCTGGCCTACCTCATCCTGCTCGCCCTGCCGCTGTGGGCGCTCTGGCGCGGGTCCATCGCGAAGTTCGAGCCCTTTCCGCTCGCCGTGCCCAGGCCCGGCTGGTTCGCCCTCGCCATCTTCGGCCAGATGACCGTCGGCGCGCTCAGCGGCTTCGAGTACGTCGGCATCCTCGCCGGCGAATGCCGCGGCGCGGCGCGCACCATCGGCCAGTCCGTCATGATCTCGGCGCCCATCATCGCCGCCATGTTCATCCTCGGTACCAGCAGCGTCCTGACCTTCGTCGGCAACGCGCCCATCAACGTGATCGGCCCCATCCCGCAGACCTTCCGCCTCGCCCTCGGCAATTCCGGACCCGGCAATCTGGCCGCGCAGTTCGCCATTGGCCTGATCCTGGCGCGCGCCGTCGCCAGCTCGAGCCTGCTCTTCACAGGGGTCACGCGCCTGCCCCTCGCCGCCGCCTGGGACAACATCGGGCCGCGCTGGTTCACGCGCCTGGACCCGCGCCGCGGCACACCGGTGAATTCCATCCTCTTCGTCGCCGTCCTGGTGATGGGGTTCATCGTCTTCAGCCTCGCCGGCGTCGGCGATCAGGAGGCCGCCCAACTGCTCGTCGCCGCCAGCGTCGTCCACTACGCCATCGCCTACGCCGCGCTCTTCGCCCTCCCCCTGATCGGCGGCTTGCGCCATCGCCTGCCGCGATGGCTCAAGGTGGTCAGCGTGGCCGGCCTCGGTTCCAGCCTGGTGTCGCTCGCCATCTCCGTCTACCCCGTGGTGGACGTGGTCAGCCGCGGAGAGTACGCCGCCAAGGTTACCGGCGTGGTCCTGGCAACGAATATGCTGGGAGTGTTGCTCTATCGCGCGCGCACCGCCACACGCTGACCATGCTGCGACGCCACTTCATCCCCGCTCTGCTCACCGCCGCCGCCGCCCGCGCGCAGGACCGCCTCGCGCCGTTCCTGGAGGACGCCCGCGGCGCCGCGCTCCTGGTGGACGCCCTCACGCGGCGCCCGCTCGCCGAGCACGCCCCCGAGGCCGCCGGCCGCCTGCTCGTGCCGCCCGGGTCCACCGTGAAGCCCTTCACCGTCGCCGCCCTGATCGAGAGCGGCAAACTGCGTCCCGCCGAGGAATTCCGCTGCCCGGGGACGCTCGCCATCGCCGGCTACAACCTCTCCTGTTCGCATCCCCCGGATCTGCCGCCGATGAACGCGCGCGCCGCCATCGCCTACTCGTGCAACTGCTTCGTCGCGCGCTATGCCGCCCGTTTCGACCCCGGCGAACTCACCCGCGCCTTCGCTCGCTATGGGTTGCTCTCGCGCACCGACTGGGTGCCGGAGGAAGCCGCCGGCGAATTCACGCGCGGCGACGTGCGCTTGCAGGCGCTCGGAGAGGCCGGCATCCGCGTGACCCCGGCGGCGGTGGCCATGGCCTATCTGCGCCTCGCGGCGGTCGGCGCGCGCGCCTGGATGGCGCCGGTGATGGGTGGACTCGAAGACGCCGTCGCCTTCGGCACCGCGCAGCGCGCCCGCGTCCCCGGACTGAAGGTCGCGGGAAAGACCGGCAGCGTGCGCGCGGCGGACGGCGCGCACCTGGCCTGGTTCGCCGGCTTCGCGCCCGCCGGCCGGCCGAAATACGTCGTCACCGTGATGCTGCAGGGCCTGTCCGGCGGAGCCGACGCCGCCCCCGTCGCCGGCCGCATCCTGGAGGCCGCATGGCGCCACGGCTGGTAACCTTCGCAATCCTCCTCACCGCCGCCGCGTCCGGGCAGACCGCTCTCCGCATCCGCCTCAAGCCCGCCGTCGATTCGACGGTCATCGAAATGAGCCTGGAGCGCTACGTCGCCGCCGTCGTCGCCGCCGAGGCCGGATCTCTGGCTTCCGGCGAAGCCCTCAAAGCCATGGCCGTGGCCGCCCGCACCTACGCCGTCTACTTCCGCGGCCGCCACAAGGACGAAGGCTACGACCTCTGCGGCACCACCCACTGCCAGCGCGCCGAACCTTCCATGGTGAACTCCCGCGTCGAAGCCGCCGTGCAGGCTACCGCCGGCGAACTGCTCTGGTACCGCGGCTCGCCGGTCCTGGCCGCCTACTCGCGCGATTGCGGCGGAGTCACCGAAGATGCCGCCGCGGTGTGGCCCGGGATCCAGGCGCCGTATCTGTCCAGCCACGCCGACCCCTACTGTACGCGCGCCGCTTCGCCCCCGTGGCACTGGAGCGCGCGCGCGGACGAAATCGCCGCCGCGCTCGCCCGTAGCGGACTGCGCGCGCCGCGCCATCTCTCCGGCATCGTCATCGCGCGCCGCACCGCTTCCGGCCGCGCCGGCGAACTCGCGCTCACCGGGGGCGGGGAATCGGTGCGCGTCGCAGCCGGCTCCTTCCGCCTCGCCATCGGACGCGCGCTCGGCTTCGCCACGGTCCGCGGCGAGCGCTGGGAGGCGCGCGCCGCCAACGGCCGCATCGAGTTCGAAGGACGCGGCGAAGGCCACGGCGTCGGACTCTGCCAGCGCGGCGCCGACCGCATGGGACAGGAAGGCAAATCCTGGCGCGACATCCTCGCGTTCTACTATCCCGGCGCCGAAGCCGGCCGCTCGGCGCGCGCCATCAACTGGACCCGCCTCTCCGGCGAGACCCTGTCGCTGTGGACCACGCAGCCCAGCCAGGACGGCGCCCTGCTGGCCTCCGCCGCCCACGCCGCGCGCGAACTCGCCGCCCGTACCGGATGGCTGCCCCCGCCCGGCATCGAACTGCGCGTCTACCCCGACCTCGCCGCCTTCCGCAACGCCACCGGCGAACCGGGATGGGTCGCCGCCCACACCACCGGCCGCCGCATCGACCTCCAGCCCGCCGCGATCCTGCGCGCTCGCGGCGCGCTCGAATCCACGCTCCGCCACGAAATCGCCCACGTCTTTGTCGAATCGCAGGCCGCGCCCGGATTGCCTCTCTGGTTCCGCGAAGGCCTCGCCGCATACCTGAGCGGAGGCCCCGCCCGCGGTTCCGGCGCCGCCAACGACCAGGACATCTCCCAGACGGCCGATGAAGCGCGCGCCCGCGCCGCCAATCGCGCCGCCGCCGCCCGCGTCGCCGCCCTCGTGGACCGTCACGGCCTGCCCCCCGTCCTCTCCTGGCTCCACACCGGCATCCCGTAATGTCGGCCTCCGGCCGACAAAGGCGAGCGAAGCTCGCCCGGCTTCGCATGCCCGTAGCGTGCCGTATCGAGCTACCTGAGCGGAGGGCCCGCCCGCGTCGCCGCCCTCGTGGATCGTCACGGCCTGCCCCCCGTCCTCTCCTGGCTCCACACCGGCATCCCGTAATGTC
>JAFDVU010000078.1 GCA_018268835.1 Acidobacteriota bacterium
ATACAGACAGCATCCCAGGCGGTGAGTCCCCTCCCACCGCCACCCTCTGAGTGCAGGCCCCGAGTTTCCCAGCTCGGGGCCTTTAACTTTTTCCGCACAACTTACCCTACAACGCGTATTCGGGCTCGTTTCCCGCCTTCCATTTTATGTTGCACCCGATCGAAGGCTTCTGTTCCCCGGCCGGAACTCCGCCGGCCAGCACTGCGTCGAGCGCCGCGCGCAGGTCGCCGCCGGTAACCGGCACGTCGTTCTTCGGACGCGCCCCGTCCAGTTGGCCGCGGTAAACCAGCTTTCGCTCCCCGTCGAAGAGGAAGAAATCGGGCGTGCAGGCGGCCTGGTAGTCCTTCGCCACCGTCTGCGATTCGTCGTAGCAGTAGGGAAAGGTGAATCCGCACTCCTCCGCCTGGCGCCGCAGGCCGTCCGGCCCGTCGTCGGGGTATTGCGCGGCGTCGTTCGAGGAAATCGCCACGATCCCCAGCGATTTGCCGGCGTAGTCGCTCCCGATGCGCGCCAGTTCCCGCTGCACGTGCTTGACGTAGGGGCAGTGCGGGCAGATGAACATGACCAGCAGCGCGCGCCGGCCGGCGAAGCTCTCCAGAGTGACGGTGCCGCCGTTAGCGACGTCCGGCAGGGAAAAAGCGGGGGCGGGCGTACCCAGCCCGAGCATGGTGGATTCGGTAGCTGCCATTGCTCTTCCATTTTACGTTCCTCCGCCGCCGCCGGAATTCGCGCCGCCGGAAGTTATAATCACGGTTTGGCAAACCAAACCGCATTCCTGTTTCCCGGCCAGGGCTCCCAGTTCGAGGGCATGGGGCGAGCGCTCGCCGAGGCGTTTCCCGCGGCGCGCCGCGTCTTTGAAGAAGCCGACGATGCACTCTCCTTTCCCCTCACCCGCCTGTGCTTCGAAGGGCCGGACGATCAGCTCCGGCTCACCGAGAACACCCAGCCGGCTCTACTCACCGTATCCACCGCCGCCTGCGCCGTGCTGCGCGAGCAGGGCTTCGCGCCGGACTTCGTGGCCGGACACAGCCTGGGCGAGTACTCCGCCCTGGTGGCGGCCGGCAGCCTGCGCTTCGCCGACGCCGTGCGCCTGGTGCGGCAGCGCGGACGCTACATGCAGGCAGCCGTGCCCGCCGGCGTGGGCGCCATGGCCGCCATCCTCAAACTCCCCGAGGGCAAACTCGACGACGTCCTGGCCCAGGCCGCGCAGGGCGAGGTGGTCAGCGCCGCCAACCTGAATTCGCCCGACCAGATCGTGATCGCCGGCCACGCCGCCGCCGTGGGCCGCGCCGCCGAACTGGCCAAAGCCGCCGGCGCCCGCCGCGCCGTGCTCCTGCCGGTCAGCGCCCCCTTCCACTGCGCCCTCATGAAACCCGCCCAGCAACGCTTGCGCGCGGACCTGGACGCCGCCGAATTCCGCGACCTTTCCTGCCCCCTGATCAACAACTGGCAGGCCGCGATGATCCGCACCGGAGCCGAGGCCCGCGAAGGGCTTTACCAGCAGGTGCCGAACCCGGTCCGCTGGACCGAGTCCGTGCGCGCGCTCGCCGCCGCCGGCGCCGCGCGGTTCATCGAGGTCGGCGCGGGCGCGGTGCTCACCGGCCTGCTCCGCAATATCGATCCGGCTCTCACCGGCGCGAAGTTCGGCGAACCCGCCGACCTCGAGAAACTGCCGCGCTAGCTCGGTTTCCGGCCAACCGCTTGCATGGCGAGGATTTTCATCGCCCGCCACTTCTGCTAATCTCACGAAAGTAAACCGAGGCCCGGCTTGATCGACGATCGGAAAACCCGTTGTCCCCGCTGTGGAGGTTGGGATACACGCCATTCGGTGCGCGGCGGGCCCCTCGACGCCATCATGCGCCTGTTCCACAAGCGCCCTTTCCGCTGCCGCCGGTGCCGCGCCCGCTTCTACAGCCGCGAAATGGAACCCGTCCTGGAACCCGAGGAAAATGTCGAAGCCGAGGATTGAGCCGCCCGCCCCTCACACCCTCCGCACGCTGACCTTGGCCTCCCCAAACAGCGTTTCCGTCATCCGGAAGTGCTCGTCGTAATACTGGCTCGTGTACTGCGTCATGCGCTCGGAGGAAACCACCACCGCGATGATTCCCGCCTGCACGATCGCCCGCGCGCAATCCATGCAGGGCATGATTTCCACATAGATGGTGCACCCCTCCGTCGCCGTCCCGGCGCGCGCCGCGTTACAGATCGCGTTGCGCTCGGCGTGCTCGATCCACAGGTACTTGGTCGGGCGCACCAGCCGCTCCGGCACATCGTCGCGGATGCCGCGCGGGAACGAATTGTAGCCCGTCGAGCGGATCTCGTGGTTCGGTCCCACGATCACGCAGCCCACCTGCGTATTCGGATCCTTACTCCGGGCAGCCACCACTTTACAGATTTCCAGGTAGTATTGGTCCCAACTCGGGATCGTTCGCATGAACCATAGAGTTGCATTTCTCGTCCGGTTCAGGCAAGCTGGTAGGTTTTCCCCTTGCTGAAATGCTCGTCAGAGTCCTCTACCACGACCATTGTTTCGACGGGGCGGCTTCCGCCGCCTTTTTCAGCCGCTTCCTTCGGGGTGCGGTCCATCCCGGTGCGGAGTTCCGCTACACTGGCATGGCGCACACGGCTGCGCAGACCTTCGACCCCGCCCTGTTCGATGGGGATGAGAACGCCATCGTCGATTTCAAGTACGCCGCCTCGCCGCGGCTTACCTGGTGGTTCGACCACCACCAGAGCGCCTTCCTGACCCCCGCCGACCAGGAACACTACCGCGCCGATACCAGCGGCCGCAAACTCTACGACCCCGCCTACAAGAGTTGCACCTCGTTCATCTGCGACGTGGCCCGCGACCGCTTCGGCTTCCTCGCGCCGGACCTGGACGACCTGGTGCACTGGTCCCTCATCATCGACGGCGCGCAGTACCCCGACGCGCGCACCGCGGTGGAACTCCGCGCGCCGGCGATGAAGCTGACCCTGGTCATCGAAGCCGCCAAGGGCAGCGGCATCGTGCAGAAGATCATCGGCTGGATGCAGGAGCGCACGCTCGCCGAAATCGTGGCCGAACCGGAGATTCAGTCGCTCTACGAGCCGCTCTACCGGCGCCACATTCAATCCATCGACCTGATCAAAGGCCGCGCCCACCAGGACGATAGCGTCGTCTTCTTCGATCTCTCCGGCTACGACATCGAGGGCTACAACAAGTTCATCCCGTACTTCCTGTTCCCGGCCTCCACGTACACGGTGAGCGTAAGCCCCTCCAGTTTCCGCACCAAGATCTCGGTGGGGTCGAATCCGTGGACCCCGGTGGAGCCGAAACACAACCTGGCCAGCATCTGTGAGCGCTACGGCGGAGGCGGCCACGCGCGCGTCGGCGCCATCAGCCTCGCGCCCGGCCAACTCGACCGCGCGCGACAAATCGCGGCCGAGATCGTGGCGGAACTGAAAAGCTGACACGGCGGCCAGACACCATCCGGACACTGCAGGGGCCGGCCTGCGTGCCGCCATCGTCACGGACGAGAGGCGCCAAGGCCATAGTCATTTCATACGGGCGCGAACCTGGCGAATGAGCTTTTCGATCTCGGCGGCCTCTTTGACGGCGACGGCCGAGACGACGTGCGGGGAAGACTTCCGGATTTCCTCTCGCAACGCGGCCGCCAATTCTGCGATGCGGGTGGCGTCTTTCAGGTTCTGCGCACGCTCGGCTGCCGGGTCCGGCTTCCGGAAGACGGGACGTGCGATCTCGTCCTTGCCGGGTTCCAGGCGGCGTTCGGCGGGGTCCGCCTGCGCGGAGGCGGCGCCGCAAAGCAGAAGCGAGGCGGCGGCGACGAACAGAATACGCATCATAAACGGCTACCTCGACCAGTATTCATTGATCCCCGGACGTTGTCCACGGTCTCAATTGCGGATTTTGAACTGGTGTTCGGCCCCACCCGGCGCGATCCGCAGGATGCGCGAGGGCGCGGTTCCGGTGCCCTCCAGTTCGAGGCGATCGGGGAAGACCCGCACGACCGTGTAGGACGTCTTCGCGCCCGATTCCACCATCCCCGGCAGGGTCACGTAGTGGATGCCGTCGCGTAGCGCGTAGCCGCCCGCGTGGTCGTGGCCGTTGAACCACGCGGCCACGGCGGGCGAGGCGGCGATGGCTTCGCGCACCGCGTCGTGGTTCCACAAAAGGTGCGCCGGCGTGCTCGCTTCGGCCACGATCGGGAAGTGGCAGAAGACGAGGACGCGTTCCCGCGCGGCGGCGGCCCGCGCCAGTTCCCCGCGCAGCCACGCCAGTTGCGCCGCGCCGATGCCGCCGTTCCATTCCTGGGCGTTCGGCGCGCTTTGCGCCTTCAGCCGCTCGAATAACTCGAGCCCCTGCCCGCCCTTCACGCTCAGGTCCATGCCGTCGAGCACCAGGAAGCGCCATCCGGCGCGCGCGAATTCGTAGTAGCCCGGACCCATTTGCAGGCGCGGCATCAACTCCGCCCGCGGCATGGCGAAATCGTGATTGCCCGCCACGTTGTACGTGCGCGTGCCCAGCTTCCGCCAAACCGGCAGGATGGTGTCCATATCGGAAGCGCGCGAATCGATCAGGTCGCCCAGTTGAATCGCGAAGGCGAGGCCTCCGCGCCGGTTGAGCGCGTCCACCGTGTCGCGCAACTTGTCCAGCGAGCGGCGGTATTCGCGTTTGCCCGCATCGGGCTGGTCGCCGTACTGAATATCGGTCAGGACCGCGAAGGAAAACACGGGCTGCTCCGCGCGCGCGAACCCGGCGGCGAGCAGCAACGCTACCAGCGCGCGCGCCGCCACACTAGTACCCGTTCTCGCGCAGTTTGTCCATCGTCAGCCGCTCCTTCACATCCAGCTTCCCGAGCAGCTTTTCGACGTGCTTGGCCAGGACGTCGCACTCCAGGTTCACGCGCGCGCCGGGGCGGTAGCCGCCCAGCGTGGTGTTCTTGAACGTGTGCGGGATGATGGTGACGCTCAGCACGTCGCTCTCCAGCGCCGCGATGGTCAGGCTGATGCCGTCGATGGCGATCGAGCCTTTGAACACCAGGTAGCGGTCGAGTTCGGCGGGCACGCGAATGCGCAGCCACCAGTTGTCTCCGCCCAGCGGTTCCAGCCCGAGGAATTCGCCGGTGGCGTCCACGTGGCCCTGCACGATGTGCCCGCTCAAGCGGCTGGTGGGCAGCAGGGGCCGCTCCAGGTTGACGCGCGAGCCGGGCTTGAGGTCGCCCAGGTTTGAGCGGCGGAGGGTTTCGGGCGCGAGGTCCGCGCTGAAGCCGCCGGGGCGCAGTCCCACTGCCGTGAGGCACACTCCGTTGACGGCCACGCTGGCGCCTTCGGTGAGGTCGGTCATCACGGCTGCGCAGCCGATCGAGAGCTTCGATCCCGCGGTTACGACCGTGCCCAGTTCCTCAATGATTCCCGTGAACATTCAGGTATCCTTCCACCGCGAATTCGTCCGGCGGGATGTGGTGGATGGTGAGGCCGTGCACGCGGATGGCGTCCACGCGGCGGCGCCGCCCGATGCCTCCGGCCAGGGGGAGCGCTTCGAGGCCGCCCAGGATCTTGGGGCCGTAGTAGAAGAAAATGCGGTCCACCAGCCCGCTTTCAAGCGCGGTCCAGTTGATCTTGGCGCCGGCTTCGATCATCAGCGAAAGGTACCGCTGCCGGCCGAGCCACTCGACCACGCTCTGTAAATCCGCGCGTCCGCCGGGTCCGTCGAAGGTCATCACCTCGATGCCGCGAGTTTCCAGCGCCTTGCGCCGCTCGGCGTTGCCGGCGCTGGTGGTGACCACCACCACGTCGCCGGCGGCGCTGCGCACCATTTTCGAATCCACCGGCAGCCGCAGTTGCGAATCCATCACGATGCGCAGTAGCGGGCGGCAGCGCGGATATCCGCTGCGGTCGTTGAGCATGCAGTCGTCGGCCAGCACGGTGCCGATTCCGGTGAGGATGGCGTCGTGATCGTGGCGCAGTTCCTGGACGTGGGCGCGGGCGCGTTCGCTCGTGATCCAGCCGCGGTTATCGTCGGGCGCGGAGATCTTGCCGTCCAGCGTAATGGCCGCCTTCAGCGTGACCAGCGGGCGGCCCTTGCGCATGAAGTGGAGGAACGGCTCGTTCAGTTTCTCGGCTTCGGCGGCGAACCCGCTCGCCACTTCCACCTCGATGCCGGCGGCGCGCAGCCGCTCGAATCCCTTGCCGGCCACCAGCGGGTTGGGATCCGGAATCGGCGCGATCACTTTCTTCACGCCCGCCTCGATGATCGCATCCACGCAGGGCGGTGTGCGTCCGTGATGCGAGCACGGCTCCAGGTTGAGATACAACTCCGCGCCGCGCGCCTTTTCGCCCGCCTGCGCGAGCGCGATCAGTTCCGCGTGATACAGTGCCGCGTAGGTGTGAAAGCCGCGTCCCACGACCTCGCCCTCGCGCACCACCAACGCCCCGACCATCGGGTTCGGGCTGGCCAGCGAACGGCCCTTTCGCGCCAGGTCCAGCGCTTCGCGCATGTATTGGGCGGTCATTTTTCGAAGATCGATTCGATGAACTTCTCCGGGTCGAAGGGCAGCAGGTCGTCGGCCTTCTCGCCGACCCCCACGTAGCGGATCGGCAGGTCCAGTTCGCGCGCGATCGCCACCACGATGCCGCCCTTGGCGGTGCCGTCCAGCTTGGTCAGGACGATCCCCGTAACCCCGCTGGTCTCGGTGAACTTGCGCGCCTGCTCGAGGCCGTTCTGCCCGGTGGTCGCGTCCAGCACCAGCAGCACTTCGTGCGGCGCGTCGTCGATCACCTTCTTGGCGGTGCGGCTCATCTTCTGCAACTCCGCCATCAGGTTCTCTTTGGTTTGCAGGCGCCCGGCGGTGTCCACGATCACGTAGTCCGTCTTGCGCGCGCGCGCCGCCTGCAGGGCGTCGAACAGCACGGCGCTCGGGTCGCTGCCCGGACCCTGCCGGATCACCGGCGAGTTGGAGCGCTGGCCCCAGATCTCGAGTTGCTCGATGGCCGCGGCGCGGAACGTGTCCGCCGCGCACAGCATCACGTTACGGCCCTCCGCGCGGAAGCGCGTGGCCAGTTTGCCGATGGTGGTGGTCTTGCCGGAGCCGTTCACCCCCACCACCAGGATCACGGCCGGCGGCTCGCTCACCAGCGGCATGGCGCGTTCGCTCGCCTGCAGGATCTCGAGCAGGCGTTCGCGGATCAGGTTCTTGAGCTGGGCGACATCGTTGAGCTGATGCCTCTCCACGCGGTCGCGGATGGTTTCGAGGATCTCGCCCGTGGTGCGTACCCCGATATCGGCGCCGACCAGCGTGTACTCGAGTTCATCGAGCAGGTCCTGGTCGATCTCCTTCTTGCCCTGGAAGGCGTCTTCCAGCGCGGTCACAAGCCCGGCGCGCGTTTTCTGCACACCGCTCTTGAGCCGGTCGAGTAGGGAAGGTTCCTGTTCGACGGAGCCGAATAGCGTTTGGATCATTTTTTTCCAGTTTACCAGCGGACAAAACTCAGCGCCTTGAGATGCTCCTCGCTGAGGATGCCTCGCGCCTTGAAATCGTCGCCGCCGGTGAGCGGTTTGCGCTCGCGTTCGGCCAGCCAGCGGTCGACTTCCTCCCCGGTGATTCCCGGGATCATACGGATGATGCCGGGCTGCACCGTATTGGCGTCGAACTCGATGCGCAGGTTGCCCGGGAAGGCCTCCAGCTTCACCTTGGGACCGATCAGTTCGCAGTACACCTGCGGCCCGATGCGCGACAGCAGCACGTCGGGATCGGCCAGTACTTCGTCGCGCCAGCGGCGGCGCGCAATGTTGATCTCCTTGGGATTCATCCTGGCCACGTCCAGCCGCAGCGCGGCGAAGTAGTGCTGCTTCCACAGCGCGGCCGCCCGCGGATCGACAAAGACGCCGTGGCTGGTATCGTTGATCGCGTCCGCCATGGTTTCGCGCTCGGCCGGGTAGAGCTTCATGTACTCGCGGACCAGCAGTGGCAGCCAGGGCTGCTCGTGCAGGTTGCCGGCGGTGACGAACGCGGCCTGCATGGCTCGCATGAGCTGGGCCTCGCGCTGGTCGAGAACCGAATCGGCCGGGATGCCGTTGCCGCGCATCACCCAGAGGAAGAAGAAGCTCGCGTAGTAGCCCTCCGATTGCAGCAACTGATTGGCGTCGCGCAGGGTGGAGAAATCGCGCGCCTTTTCGAGTTGCACCCGCAGGTAGTCCGGGCCCTGGAACGCGCTCTCGAAAGCGAAGTTGTTCTCGCGGACCTCCAGGTAGCGCGCCAGGCTCTGCGAGTAGGTGGCCAGGTCGGCGGAGTGGTGGAAGTACTCGACTTCCTTCATGGGACCGTCGCCGAAGCGGATCTGCTCGCGGTGGAAACGCTGCTGGATCAGGGGATCGCGGGAAACGTGCGCCGCCAGCGTCTCCAGGTGGATGGCGTAGCCTTCGTTGTAGGCCGTGTTGCGGTCGCTGAGCGACGCCGTGGAGTGCGGGATCGCGGTCATGGTCTCGCCCTCGATCTGTTTTCCTCCGGCGAGCAGCGCCATGATCATGTGGCCGGTCTCGTGCAGCAAGGTGACGTCGAAGCGCGAGGGATCCTCATCCAGCAGGATGTAGGGCTGGCCGGAATGGTCCTCGACCTTTCCGTTTTCGCGGATGCGGAAGCCGACCGCGGCGTGGTTGCCGCCCCTGACCAGTGCGATGTAGTAGGTTGGTGTGCCGCCGCCGGCATTCGCGATTTCGCACGCCGTACGGTAGAGGCGGAAGGCGCGCGCCGCGTAATCGTTCTTCGTCCAGGAGGCGAAGCGCGACGTGTCGGCCACGCGGCGGAACTCGAGCATAGTGCCGCCGACTTCGGCGCCGCCCGTGTCCACCACCCCCGTCGGTTCCAGGTACACGACTTTTACTGGGGCCTGCGCCCACGCGCCGGCGGCCGCGGCCATGGCGATCACCCAACCCCGAAGGCCAAACCACATCGTGACTTTTACCTTACCAGCGAGCGGCCCGCGCCCACAACGGAAAGGTGACGGAGACTCGCCGGCAGGGTTGCACTTTTGCCGGCGGGGATTTCTCCCCGGCCCGCGGCGTACCGGGAACGGCGGCACGCGTTTGGTTTCGCGGTGGACCAACCTGGTCCACGATTTTGAGCTAACTCGTTGAAAATCCGTCGAACTTTGGACCAACCCGGTCCACGGCGCGGTGTAGTTTGAGACACTGGATTTTACATGCCCAAGGTTCTCATCGCAGGCGCGGGACTCGCCGGATTGTCGGCTGCCGCCGCGCTCGGCGGCGCCGGATTCGAGGTCGAGGTGTACGAATCGCGGCCGTTTGCCGGCGGACGCGCCACGTCTTACCCGGTGCCGGCGTCGAGCGGCGAAATCGCCGAGACGATCGATAACTGCCAGCACGTACTGTTGCGCTGCTGCGTGAACCTGCTGGACTTCTACCAGCGGATGGGCGTGCGCGAGCGCATCCGCTTCCACCGCGAGTTCTACTTCCTGGAGCCGGGCGGGCGCGTCTCCGTGCTGCGCCGGGGACGGCTGCCTGCGCCCCTGCACTTTAGCGGCGCCTTCCTGGGGATGCACTGCCTGGGGACCGCCGACAAGATCGCGATCGCGCGCGCGCTGCTCGCCATCCGGCGCGAACGCACGCGGCGCACGGACCTGGACCGCATCAGCATGCTGGACTGGCTGCTGATGCACAGGCAGACGCCGCGCGCGATCGACCGTTTCTGGCGGCAGGTGCTGGTCAGCGCGGTCAACGAAGACCTGGAGCGCATGGCCGCGGTGCACGGGTTTCAGGTGTTCTGGCTGGGCTTTCTGGCGCGCCCCGACGCCTACGAGATGGGGGTCCCGGCGATCCCGCTGGGCGAACTCTATAGCGCCGCCTGCTGGCAGCGCCTGCCCAACGTGAAGTTCCACTTCCGCGAGCCGGTGGAAGCGATCGACGCGGGCGGCTTCGCGGCGGGCGGTGAACGGAAAACGGCCGACCACTATATCTGCGCGCTGCCCTTCGAGCGGTTGGAGGCGCTGGGGCTGCCGGCGCCGAAATTCGAGCACTCGCCGATCACCGGCGTGCACCTGTGGTTCGACCGCGAGATCACCACGCTGCCGCACGCGACCCTGCTCGACCGCACCATGCAGTGGATGTTCAACAAGGATCGCGGCCGCTACCTGCAACTGGTGGTGAGCGCCTCGCGGGACCTGACGCCGCTGGGGCGCAACGAGATCGTGGACATCGCCATCGGCGACCTGCGGCTGTTCTTTCCGCGCGTGAAGGACGCGGTGCTGGTGAAATCGCACGTGGTGAAGGAGCAGCGCGCGACCTTCTCGGCGGCGCCGGATACGGAGGCGCTGCGTCCGGGTCCGGCGAGCGCGATTCCGAACCTGTTCCTGGCCGGCGATTGGACGCGCACCGGGTGGCCGGCGACCATGGAGGGCGCGGTGCGCAGCGGCTACATCGCGGCCGAGGCCGTGGCGAAGGCGGCGGGGCGGCCGGAGAAGTTCCTGCTGCCGGATATCGGCTGACCTGTGGGCGCACCTCGGGCATGCCGAGGCGGGTTTACCAGTTCAGGTTGACGATCGAGTCCTGGCCGGCTTTGACGCGGGCGCGGATGTGCAGATTCTTCAGCGCCGGGTCCCACCACCACGAGCGATCCTGCAAATCGGCCTGGCGCGCGACTTCGCGGTACTTCGTGTCTTCGAAACCCACGCCGGCGGGCCTTTCGACGTGGTGCACCACCCACTGGTAATCGCGCTCTTTCTTGGATTCGATTTCCAGGCGCATGAAATCCAGCGCCGGCGCGGCGTGGGCCTGCGAGTAGTCCGGAATGTCGCTTTCGAGCAGGAAGAACTCGCCCGCCGCCTTCGGGAAGTAGTGCAGCCCGATGGAGCCGCGCGAATCGAGCGGTACGATGGCGCCGGTCCTGGCCCACACGGGCAGGGATTGCGTGGCCACGGTGATGGTCGCCGGGCCGCGCACCGCTTCGTTGGTTTCGAGATTGGTCCAGATTCCGCGCGGGATCCAGACGCCGCGCTTGCCGCTGGGATCGACGATGGGCGCGATGAGCATCTCGTCGCCGAGCAGGAATTCGTCGGCGTAGCGCGCGGCATCGGGATCGTTCGGAAACTGGAAGGGCAGGGGATGCCAGACCGGGAAGCCGCGGTCCTGCAACTCGGCCACGTAGCTGCCGAAGAAGGTGTCGAGCTGCCCGCGGAAGCCGCTGGTGCCCACGGCGCCGGGGGTGACCCGCGCCACCAGCGAACCGATCTGGCGCGCGCGCTGTTTCAGTTCGTCGGGCGCGGCGGCGTACATGCCGAGGTCGAAGATGGGGGTGGTGGCGGCGGACATCGCGCCCTGCAGGATGCGCAGCATGGACGCCCGGAGTCCGGTCCACGAGGGGAAGCGCTCGTTGGATACCATCCATGGCGCGGGCGAATCCTCCACGGCATGGTGCTCTTCGAAGATCTCCTTCGGGGTCGGGCCGTAATACAGGTAGTAGTCGATGCGGGGCGCCTGCACGCGGTAATGGTCCGCGGCGGTGAGGTCGAAGTGAAAGACGCCGCCGCCGGCATGATACTCGCCGTAGCCGGCGGTGCTCACCAGGAAGGGGCGCTCGGTGCGCACGCTGTGGCCGCGCAGTCCGAGGGCCTCGTCGTCGCGCGGACCCAATCCGTAGAACTCGCTGCCGGGGGCGGCGCGGCGCTCCCACGCCACCTCGGTTCCCTGGGCGCGCGGTTCGGTGAGGTCCTCAACGAGCGGGGCGCCTTGCCGGTCGCGCAGGCGCAGCAGCACGCCCACTTTGCGGATGGTGAGTTCGAGCGCGCGCGTGCGCAGGGTCACCGCGGAGGGCGTTTCGCTGACCTGGAAGGAGACTGCCTCGCGATCCACGGCTTCCGTCTTCGGCAGCGCGCCTTCGAGCACCCGCTGAAAGCGGAACGCGTTGGGCGAGACCCACTCCAGGGCGGCGGCGCCGCGATCCAGTTTCAACTCCACGCGATTGCCGTGAGGCGCCACCGCAAGCAGCGTGGCTGCCGCGGCCAGAGCCTGAAACGGCATCAGATCAGGACCACTTCGCGCTGGATTTCGCCCGTGACCCGCGCGTCGTTTTCGCCGATGAACATATTGATCTCGCTGCGCACGCCGAACGCGGGCAGGTAGACGCCGGGTTCGATGGAGAAGCAGCTCCACGGCATCACGCGGCGTTCATCGTGGGTTTCGAAATTGTCCATGTTGGCGCCGTTGCCGTGCACTTCGACCCCGATGGAGTGCCCGGTGCGGTGCGTGAAGTAGGCCCCGTAACCGGCATTTTCGATTACGGCGCGGCTGGCGTCGTCCACTTCGAAGCCGCGCAGTTCCTGTTTCGCGGCGATGGCGCTCTGGACGCGCGAGACGGCGGCATCGCGCGCGCCGGTTACCACGGAGAAGACCTTGCGCATCTCCCCGGTCGGACTGTCGCCGCAGAAGCCGGTCCAGGTGATGTCGTAGTAGACGGCGCCGGGCTGGTCCAGCTTGGCCCACATATCGAGGAGCACCCAGTCGCCGGCGCGGATCGGCGAAGTCACCTCCGCGCTGGGTTCGTAGTGCGGGTTGGAGGCGTTGGCGTTGCAGCCGACGATGGGGCCGCTATCGGTCACGAGCCCTTGTTTGGCGAAGAACTGACGGACGAACTGCTGCACCTCGTATTCCTGGATGGTGAGGCCGTTGCGCGTGCGCTCGCCGATCATCTGAAAGGCGGCGGCGCGGGCGCGATCCACGCGGCGGCCGGCTTCGAAGTGCGAGTCCATCTGGGCTTGCGTCCAGCGGGCTTCGAAAACCTGGATCAGCTCGGCCGAGCTGACCACTTCGACGCCCAGACTGCGTACGAGTTCGATGGTGCCGGCGTCCACGTTGGAGACGTAGGGAATCGCGCACATGGGCGAGTACTGCATGGCGATCCGCTTCTTCCCGGCGACGAGTTTGGCGAGCGCCGTGCGCTGCTCGCTCCACGTGGAGTAGGGGATCTTGTCGCCCGGGAGGGAGGCGAGTTCGTCGCGCTCGATGCGGTGGACCATGCCGGCGGGTTCGCCCTCGGCGGAGATCAGGTAATACCAGCGGCGCGTGGGCCCCTTGGTCTTCTGGATGCCGAGAACCCGGTAAGCCAGCGGGTCGCGAAGGTGGTGGTCGAAGAACAGCCACCCGTCGAGTTTCTGATTGCGGATTTCTTCCTGTATGCGCGCGAGGTTCACGTTAGCAGCCTTTCCAATTCTTCCTGGGAGACACCCTCAATCTCCACGACCTTCATGCGGCTTGTCAAGCCCGTCACGATGCGCACCCTGGCGCGCGGCACCCGGGCCAGTTCCGCGAAGAAACGGATGCACTCTTCGTTGGCCTTGCCGTCCACCGGCGGCGCGGCGAGATCGAGCTTCCAGGCGTCTCCGTAGCGTCCGGCGAGGGCGGAGCGTTTGGCGCGGGGGTGCACCTTTACGGTGAGGCGGGCCATGTCACTAGCCTCACGGTTCTCCGCGGACGGTGGGGGAAAGGTCCGGCCTGTCCACCGTCCACTGGACTTTCGCCCGCAGGTTCGCCACGCCGGCGGCGACGCGGGTGTCCACGACCTCGAAGGCGATGGCGTCGTCGAGCCAGTCGTGGCTGGTGCCGTCGGAGTTCTGTGTGGCGACGGTCAGGGTGTACTGCTGCGGGGTGAGCCAGCACTCCAGGCGGAAGTCGACCACGAGTTCGTCGCCGGGCTGGAAATCGCCGAGCGCGACCTGTTCGACGCGCGTGTTGGTGCCGTAGACGTCCATGCCGATGCGCGTGCGGATGAGGATGCCGACCATGGGATCGGACTTCGCGGCGTGGAAGCGGCTGCGCACCCGCACGGTGATGGGCTCGCCGCTGGCGATGCTGGCCGCGGATTCGCCGCGCGCGTTGAGGATCTCCACCCCGACGATCTCGCTGGTGCCGTCGCCGTGGCGGAAACTGGCGCGCAGCCGGTCGTCTTTCTTCGCCTGCGCCTGCTGCCGCTCCAGCACCAGCCCGATGTAGCGGTTGATCACGTCGCTCGGTTTGCCGTGCGCGGCGATGTGTCCGTTGAGCAGCAGGATCGCGCGGTCGGAGAGTTGCTTGACGAGGCCGAGATCGTGGGAGACGAACAGCACCGTGACCTTGCGCTCGCGCAGTTCCTCGAACTTGCGGACGCAGCGGTTGGCGAAGACCGCGTCGCCGACGGCGAGCGCCTCGTCCACGATCAGGATTTCGGGATCGACGTGGATCGCCGTAGAGAAGGCGAGGCGCACGTACATGCCGCTGGAGTACTCTTTCACCGGGCGCTCGATGAATTCGCCGATTTCGGCGAAGCCTTCGATCGAGGGCATGGCGCGGTCGATCTCGGCGCGGCTCAGCCCCATGATCTCGCCGTTGAGGTAAACGTTCTCGCGGCCGGAGAATTCGGGGTTGAAGCCGGCGCCCAATTCGAGCAGCGCGGCGATGCGGCCGCGCGTCACCACGCGCCCGGTGGTGGGCTGGAGGATGCCGCTGACGATTTGCAGCAGTGTGCTCTTGCCGCAGCCGTTGGGGCCCACCAGGCTCAGGGTCTCCCCCTTGCCGACCTCGAAGCTGATGTCCTTCAGCGCCCAGAAATCGGTATGCCGCGCACCCGTTCCGGGCATCATCTCGCGCAGGCGGTCGCCGGGGCGGCGGTACAAACGGTAAAGCTTCGAAACGTTTTGAACGAGGACCAAATCCGATTGTACGGTATGGTCCCGGCGGCGCGCGCTCTTACCAGTTGAAGCGGACGCCGAGTTGCAGCAGGCGCTGGTCGCGGGTGCCGGTGGGCGCAAGCGTCGGCATGGCGGTAATGTTGCCGGCGGCATCCACCGTGGCGGTGGAATTGAGGCCGATCACGTTCAGCCGGTTGGTCACATTGGTGCTCTCGGCGAGGAACTCCATGCTGGCTCGTTCGCGGATGGGGAAGAGGCGCGAGTAGCGCGCGTTCATTTCGAACTGCCCGGGACCGCGGATGGTGTTGCGTCCGATGAAGAGCGGGCGCTGGTAGGCGCTGCCGGTGGCGTTGTCGTTGTTGAGCACCCGGTTGCTGCCCATGTTGAAGACGTCGCCGGTGGCGGCAACCACCGAAAGCGACACACGGTTGTGGTTGCCGAGCGCGTTCAGGGTCTTGTTGGCGCTCTTCACCTCCGGCATGAGGACGCCGGTCAGGTTGAAGACGTGGCGCTTGTCGGTGAGGGAATCGCCCTTTTCACGGCGCAGATTGGTGGGGTCGGCGGGCAGGAAGGCGCCGCTGTCGATGTTGTTCTGCTCGGGAGCGTTGTCGATGGCGTGGCTCCAGGTGTAAGTGGCGAGCAGTTCCACGCCGTGCGAGGTGGCCTTGCGCAGCGTGAGGTTGGCGCCGTTATAGCTGGAGTGCCCGACGCTCTCCGCGGAGAGGATATTGCCGAACTGCGGGAATACGCGCGCCGTGGAACTGAAGATCGGGCGTCCATCGGCCAGGAAATTGCCGCCCGGCACCACGTTAATGCTGCGATAGACCGGCAGGCGGTTGCCCGCGGTGTAGAGGTAGCTGGCGGTGATCGACATGGAGGGCGTGATTTCGCGGGTGATGGAGAGGTTGCCGTTGATGGAGTACAGCGTCGCGAAATCGGGCGAGACCGTGTTCACGTCGGGCGGTATGGTGGCGCCGGAGGGGATGCCGGTGAACACATTCGGGTACGACGGAGCGAATGCCGCGGTGGGTCCGATGGACAGCGTGAAGTATTGCGGGTTGCCGTTGACGGCGAGGGCGAGGCGGTACTGGTCGGTCTGGAAGGGGTCGTAGAAGATGCCGGTGCTGGCGCGGATCACGGTTTTCTGATCCTTGCCCAATCCCCAGGCGAGGCCGAGGCGCGGTCCGAAATTGTTCTTATCGGTGCGGAAGCTCCTCGAATAGGAGTACGGGGCGTTGGAATCGGCCGAGGGCGGAGTGTAGACGTCGTAGCGGAGGCCGTAGACCACGGTCACGTTGCGCGCGGGCTTCCAGGTGTCCTGCGCGAAGAAGCCGCTGAAGAGCGAGTTGTAGGAGATGGAGGGGTTGCCCACCACCTGGCGGAAATTGGTGTACCCCTTGGGCGCCGACCCGTTCACGGCCGCCTGGTAGGCGGCGATGTTGGCGAAGGTGTACTGCGCGAACTGCGCCTGCGTCTGCGAATCGCGAATGCCGCGCACGCTGCCGCCGAACTTGAAGGCGTGCGAGCCGCGGATGTAGGTGAAGTTGTCCGCGATCTCCGGGGTGGTTTCCTCGTAGATGAAGCCGGCCTGGGTGGGTCCGCCGAAATTGGCGATGCCGCTGACCACGATCGCCGGGCCGGTGCCGGAACCGGAAAAGATGTCGTTGTGCTGCCCGCGATAGGCCACCTGGCCGCGGAGTTCGTTCACCATGCTCGCGTTGACGGTGGAGACGAGCTGCACGGCGCCGGTGTGCGAGCGATCCACGAAATTGTACGATTGCGAGGTGAGGAACAGGCCGCCGATGCTGCTGTTGTTGTAGGGCGAATCGTTGGCGTGGTGCATGTATCGCATGGAGAGGCGGTTTTTGTCGTTGATCTGCCAATCGCCCTTGCCCATGTAGAAGTACACGCTCTGGCGGAACGGGACCGGGTTGGCATAGTCGGCGGGCAAGCCGAGGGCCGCGATGTTCGCCGGGCTCACCGTGACCACGCCGGGCAGATCGCGCTTGACGTGCTCGAAGGCGCCGAACCAGAAGAGGCGGTCCTTGATCACGCGCCCGCCGCCATCCACCGAGTAGGCGTCCACGTTCACGTCCGGGACGAGCCCGGTGGCGCTGAGCAGTTTCGGCTTGGCGGACATGTCGGTGCGGCGGAAGAGGTAGCTGCCTTCGCCGTGAAATTCGTTGCCGCCGCTTTTGGTGATGGTGTTGAAGACCGTGCCGACGGTGTTGCCGAATTCGGGTGCGAAGCCGTTGGACACCTGCTGGATCTCCGCGACATAGGTATCGGAGATGGGGATGAGGCGGATGCCGGCGCGGTCGCTTTCGGTGTTGTTACTGCCGTCGAGTTGGTAGTTGATGCGCCCGTTGAAGCCGTTGGCGTTGACCTTGCGGGGCACGCCGAACTCGGTGTTGGCGCGTCCGCTGACATTGGGCTGAAAGAGGATGAAGTTGTAAGGATTGCGCGAGACCAGGGGCAGGTTGCGGGTGAGGTTCTCATCGAGCGTGCTGCCCAGGTCCACGCGGCTGGGTTCGGTGATGAGGCCGGATGCCGACACTTCGACCGTGGTGGAGGTGGAGGAGACGGCGAGCGCGATATCCACGGTGGCGGTGCGGCCGGCGCTGAGCGCAATTCCCGTGACCTTTTTCACACCGAAGCCCTGGGCCTGCACTTCAACCTCATAGGCGCCGAGGGGCAGCAGTGTGATCCGGTATAATCCGGAGTCGCCGGTTTTGGCGGATTGCTTGAGGCCGGTGTCCAGGTTGGTGGCTTGCACGTTGGCGCCGACGATGGCCGCCCCCGAGGGATCGGTCACGGTTCCGGTGATTTCCCCATTCATGGCGGCCACCTGGGCCAACAGGCCGGCAGCCGACAGCAGTCCGATGGCACTGAGTTTCAAGAGTAGGCGCATGCTTAACCTCTAAGACGAAGATACCTACTCGGATGTCACTCAGGGGAATTTGGTTGCAGGTGTTCCGCCCGGCGTAAATCGGGGAATAGGGTCGCCCACACCGCAACCACCACCAGAGTCCCGATCCCACCCAGGATTACCGCGGGGACGGCGCCGAACCAGGCCGCCGTCAGGCCCGACTCAAATTGTCCCACTTCGTTGGAGGCTCCAATGAAGACCGAATTCACGGCGCTGACGCGGCCGCGCATCTCGTCCGGGGTGGCGACCTGCACGAGGGTGTGGCGCACGACGACGCTCACCATGTCGCAGATGCCGACCAGCACCAGCGCGAGCAGGCTGAGCGCCATGTTACGGGAAAGTCCGAAGACGATGGTGAAGAGGCCGAACCCGGCGACGCACCACAGCATGACGGCGCCGGGTCGGCGCGCGAGCGGACGGTGCGCCAGCAGCAGGGCCATGAGGACGGCGCCGATGCCGGGCGCGCCGCGGAGCACGCCGAGTCCGCCGGCGCCCACGTGGAGCACGTCTTTGGCGAAGACCGGGAGCAGCGCGACCGCGCCGCCGAGCAGCACGGCGAACATATCGAGCGAGATGGCGCCGAGCACCATTTTCGTGCGCCAGAGGTAGCGCAGTCCTTCGATGACGCCGCTGGGCGCAGGGCGGCGCGCGCGGGTCCCGGTCCTGAGCAGGCTCATGAAGACGAACGCTCCCGCCGAGCAGAGCACGCTGCCGGCGTACACCGGGGCAGCGTTGCCGGCGATGCCGTAGACCGCGCCGCCGATGACGGGGCCCAGGATCTGCGCGCCCTGAAAGACGCTCATGCCCCAGGCCACGGCGTTGGGAAAGACGTCTTCGGGCACGACCAGCGGGAGGAACGCCTGCGACGCCGGCGTATTGAACGCGCGCACCACGCCGTTCAACAGGAGCACGCCGTACACCGGCATTACCGAATGCAGCCCGTGGAGCGTGAGCGCGAACAGGGTCGCAGAGATGGCGGCGAAGGCGACGTAGCAGCAGCGCAGGATGTGGCGCCGCGGGAAGCGGTCGGCCGTGTGGCCCGCGACCAGGAAGAGCAGGATGCCGGGCAGGAACTGTGCCAGGCCGACGAGCCCGAGGTCCAGCGCCTTCCCGGTGATGGAATACACCTGCCAGCCGACGGCCACGGCCTGCATCTCGCTGGCGGCGGTGACCAGTGCCCGCGCACCCATGTAGAAGCGGAAGCTTGGATAGGCGAACGCGGCGTTTCCGGTGGTATTCGAGCCTTCGTTACCAGCCATAGCGCGGCACATCGCCGCGGAACGGACTCGCCGGCAATCCCGCCTGGTTGACCAGGTTGCAGTCCGGATCGTCCGCCCAGCCGTAGCGGACGCTCACCGGCGAGGTCACGGTGGAACTCGATACCAGGATGGTGGAGCCGTCCACTTTGGCCTCGGCGGGCGCGTATTTGCCGTCCGCGCCGGCGACTTCGAAGCCCTTGATTTCGCCGCCGCCGCGAGCCGCCATTCCGGCCGCGTGCGTGAAGTAGACGCGCATGGCGCCGCCTTCGGTGGCCGCGGTGCGGAACACGGGTCCGGAGTATTCGATGGGCTGGTGGTAGGCGATGGCGCGCGCAGCCAGGGCCAGGCGCAGTCCGACGTCCTGCTTATCGGTCGGGTGGATGTTATGCGCGTCGCCGATATCGACAATCACGGCCATTCCGGTGTTGGCCAGCCGCAAGGTCTCGTTCTGCGATTCCCTCAGCACGGGCCAGCGTCCGTTGGTCTGGTAGTTGGCGAGTTGCACGAAGAGGAAGGGGAAATCGCCTTCGCCCCAGCGGTTGCGCCAGTCTTCGATCATGGTGCCGAAGAGGCGGCGGTACTGGTAGGCGTGTTCGTCGGAGTTGGCGTTGGATTCGCCCTGATACCAGATGGCGCCGCGGATGGCGTAAGGCACCAGCGGGGCGATCATGCCGTTCCAGAGTCCGGCGGGCGTGTTCTGGTGCCCCGGACCTTCGGGCGCACCGGGTTGGCGGGGCGGCGTCTTGCCGGCGGCGCGCGCCTCGGCGGCTTCCTTCTTCCAGGCGGCGAGGCGCTGGTCGTAGGCTTCCTTCGCGGCGGGGTATTTGGCGAGGGCGTCGGCCCAGTGGTCCAGGATGAACTTGAGCGCGGGATCGGCCGAGAGCGCTTCCCGTGAGGTCCAGGATTGCGCGGGCGTGCCGCCCCAATCGCTCTCGATGAGGCCGATGGGGACGTTGAGATTGTGGAGCAGATGGCGTCCGAAGAAGTAGGCGGCGGCGCTGAAGGTTTTGGCCGATTCCGGGGAGCAGACCTGCCATTGGCCGGCGACGTCGTCCATGGGCGTGTCCGACACCTTGCGCTTCACCTGAAAGAGATGGATCAGGGGATAGTTGGCCTGCGCGACTTCTTCGTCATGATGGTTGGCCTGCTGGAGTTTGAACTCCATGTTGGACTGGCCGGAGGCGAGCCAGACTTCGCCGACGAGCACGTCGTGGATCACGGTCTCATTGACTTTCAACTCGGTAGGGCCGGCGGCGATGAGGGGGCGCAGCCAGGCGGTCCACTTGCCGTCCGGCGATGCCTTGACGGCGACGGACTGACCCTGGATTTCGACGCGCACGTCCTCGCCGGGCGAGGCCCAGCCCCAGATGCGGACCGGGGCGCCGCGCTCCAGCACCATGTGGTCGGAGATCACGGCGGGCAATTTGACCGCGGCATGTAACGAGAGAGCAGCGAGAAGCAGCGTGAATCGGAACACCAACACCTCCTAGTGTGAAGTACCGATTCTATCGCGGGCCGGAAAAGAAAAAAGGCAGGCGAATCGTGCCTGCCCTGACTTGCTGTTTCCCGCCCGGCGTCACTGCGCCGTGAAATTCACGGATGCGGACACGTGCTCCCATTCCACGGTGAGCTTGCCCTTGCCGCTGCCCGTGGATGCGAGTTTGATTTCCAACTGTTCCACGAGGGACGCGGGCCGGGACATGGTCATGGCAGCGCGGCCCACGGCCTCCGACTCTTTCAGGCTTGTGCCGCCGCGGCCGATGCCCCATTGCCCGGTCTGCTTGCTGACGACTAACTGCCACTTACCCTGGTCCAGGTCCATATAGAGCGTGTACTCGCCCTTGGGGACCTTCAGCCCGTTGATGTCCAGGTCGGCGTCCGTGTGGAGGAAGGTGGCCTGGTCGGCGCCGAGCCTCCAGATGGTGCCGGGTTTCTGGAGCGCGTCCTCGCCGTCGAAGATCTTGCGGCCTTTCACGGACGGTGCGTGATAAACGATCCAGACGTCCTTGTCACCGAATTTGACTTCGGTAAGTTTCGGCGGGCTGCCGCCCGTTCCCGGCGTCATGTATTTCTCTTTCGGCGTTTGCGCGAGGCAGGCCGCCGCGAATAAGAGCCCGGTTATGGCAATCGGTTTCATAAGTTGGTGCTCCCTGGACAGAGTATAGCGGATGCCGATTGCCACGCCGGGCGAATGGAAACTACAATGAGCGGCGAGGTTTCGGTCGATGGATGCACACCGGTTGTCGCGGCGGTATTTTTTCTTCGGCAGCCTGCTGGCGGGCGCGGTACCGCGGGGCGGCTTCGGCAGCACACCCAGCCTGACGGCGCTCGGGTACAAATCGTTCAACGAGAAATTGAACATCGCCGGCATCGGGGTGGGCACGCGCGGTCCGGCGATTCTGCGCGGCGTGGCGCGCACGGAGAACATCGTGGCGCTATGCGATGTGAACCAGGAGAAGGCGGCCGGCGCGTTCAAGACCTACGAGAAGGCGAAGCGCTACACGGACTTCCGCAAGATGATCGAGAGCGGGGGCAAGGACATCGACGCGGTGATGATCGCGACGCCGGATCACGTGCACACGCCGGTGGCGCTGTTCGCCATGCAGCACGGCAAGCACGTCTACTGCGAGAAGCCGCTGACACGGACCCCGTGGGAATCGCGGCTGCTGCTGGAGGCGGCGGCGAAGTACAAGGTCGCGACCCAGATGGGGAATCAGGGCTACTCGCACGAGGGCACGCGGGTGGCGGCGGAGATCCTGTGGTCGGGCGACGTCGGCGAGGTGAAGGAGGTCCACGCGTGGACCGGGTCGATTTACGGCGGGGGCGCGGGGCGTACGACTCCGCCACCGGAGGAGCCGGTGCCGGCGACGCTCGATTGGGACCTGTGGCTGGCCGACGCGGCCACGCGCAATTATTCGCCGGACATGGTGCAGCGCTGGCGCGCGTACCTGGATTTCGGCACCGGTGGATCGCTGGGCGATTGGGGCGTGCACATCCTGGGGCCGGCGAACCTGGCGCTGCAACTCGGCTCGCCGCTGAGCGTGGAGCGGGTGGCGGTGGAGGGCGTCAACCAGTGGACGTGGCCGCTGCGGTCGCACCTGCGCTACCAGTTTCCGGCGCGGCACAACATGCCCGCGGTGACGGTGAATTTCTACCAGGACATGCCGGGCGACGTGAAGCGGCCGGAGGGCATGACGGAGGACGAGCCGCTGCTGCCGGCGTCGAACAACCTGGCCGAGCGGGGGCGTCCGGCGCCGCCCGACCCGTGGGCGACGGGTTTGCCGCCGGCGAGTCCCGCGGTCGCACCGAGGCGCGCGCCGGCGCGTGCGGCGGGGCCGGGGCGGGTGCCGGGGAATGGGGCGCTCTTCGTGGGATCGAAGGGATATATGGCGACGTGCTCGCGCGGGGAAGGCGTGTGGCTGCTACCGGCGTCGCGATGGGCGGAGTATAAGCTTCCGCCGGAGTTGCTGCCGCGCAGCGTGAATCACCAGATGGACTGGGTGCGCGCGTGCAAGGGCGGGTTGCCGGGGTGCTCGGAGTTTTCGATCGCCGTGCCGTATATCGAGTGGCTGGCGCTGGGCGCGATTGCGTTACGCGTGGGCGGGAAGCTGGAGTGGGACGCGAAGAACTTCCGGTTCGTGAATAGCGAGGAAGGGAACAGGTTGTTGAAGCCGTATATACGGCGCGGGTGGGAGTTGAGGGTGTGAGAGCGCGGCTCGATCCAAAGGTCGGCCGGAGGCCGACGGTACCATGGCGGGGCGTCCAAAGGTCGGCCGGGAGGCCGACGGTACCATGGCGGGGCTTGAGGGTGTGAGAGCGCGGTTTGGTCCAAAGGTCGGCCGGAGGCCGACGGTACGGTACGTTAGTTAGCGCATTTCGACTTCGTGGAGCCAGTCGGGGCGCTTGAGGACTTCTCGGGGCTTGCTGCCGTCGGGCGGACCGATGATGCCGTCGCGCTGCATCATATCGAGGATGCGGGCGGCGCGGCCGTAGCCGAGGCGGAGGTGACGCTGTAGGGTCGAAGTGGACGCCTTGCCCATTTGCAGGACGAGGCGGACGGCTTCTTCGTACTGCGGATCCTGGTCTTCGTCGCTCGGCGCGGCGTCGTCGCTCTCACCGCTTTCGTCGGGCGGCGCGATGAGGAAGCTCTGGTCGTATTCGGGCTGGGCCTGGGCCTTCCAGAAGTCGACCACGCCCTGAATTTCGGACTCGGTGACGAGCGCGCCGTGGACGCGGATCAGGCGCGAACTGCCCGGCGGCAGGAAGAGCATGTCGCCCTTGCCGAGCAGGTGCTCGGCGCCCATGACGTCGAGAATGGTGCGGCTGTCCACGCGGGTGGCGACGCGGAAGCTGATGCGCGCGGGGAAGTTGGCCTTGATGAGGCCGGTGATGACGTCCACGCTGGGACGCTGCGTGGCCAGCACCAGGTGCATACCGACGGCGCGCGCCATCTGCGCCAGGCGGGTCACGCTCTCTTCGACGTTCTTGCCCTCGAGCATCATCAGGTCGGCCAACTCGTCGATCAGGATCAGGATGTAGGGGAGGGGACGCAATTCCTCCTGCGTCTCCTCTTCGGCAAAGAGGTCGCGCGGTTCTTCCTGCAGCTTGCGGACCTTCTTGTTGAACTGATCGATGTTGCGCACGCCGTGTTCGGCGAGCAGGCGCAGGCGGCGCTCCATTTCGAGCACCGCGTTGCGCAGGGCGTTGGTGGCCTTCTTGGGATCCGTGATCACCGGGGTGAGCAGGTGCGGGATGCCCTCGTACATGCCGAGTTCGACGCGCTTGGGATCCACCATGATGAGGCGCACTTCGTCGGGCGTGGCCTTGAACATGATGGACATGATCATGGAGTTGATCATGACGCTCTTGCCGCTGCCGGTGCTTCCGGCGATGAGCAGATGCGGCATGGTTTCGAGCGCGGCCACGCGGATGCGGCCGTTGATATCCTTGCCCAGCGGGATGGCCAGGCGCGAGGCGGAGGCGTGGAACTCGTCGCTCTCCAGCATCTGGCGCAGCGCGATGACTTCGCGGCGCGTGTTGGGCACTTCGATGCCGATGGTGGGTTTGCCGGGGATGCGTTCGATGAGGATGGATTCGGCCTGCAAGCCGAGGCAGAGGTCTTCGTTGAGGTTGGTGATGCGGCTGTACTTGATGCCGGCTTCTGGCTTGTACTCGAAGGTGGTGACCACCGGACCGGGATTGATCTGCACCACGTTGCCGAGCACGTTGAACTCTTCGAATTTGGCCTTGATGCGGCCGGCGGTCTCCTTGAGTTCCTGCTCGTCGTAAGGGTTGCGCGCCGCGGGTTCGTTGAGCAGGCTCGTGGAGGGCAGGCGGAAGACCGGCGCCAGGCGCGAGTGGGTGCGGGTGGCAGTGGGCGCCGGCGCCGCGGGGGGCGGGGCGGGGAAGGGGTCGGAGAGAGGTTGAGCGAGCTGCTCCACAGGGACGATGGGAATGTCTTCGATGGTGGCGTAGGCGGTGGGCTGCGGCGCGGGTTCCTCGATGGTGGCGTACTCGCGCTCCGCGGTGCCGGGCGTCTCCTGCGTTTCCCACGGCGGCGTGCCGTGGACTTCGTCGGGAGTGGGGACCAGGGGAGGCGCGACGGCGGCGCGGTCGCGGGTCCTGCCTTTCTTCGCCTCTTTTTCCTTCTGGCGGGCGAGGCGCTCCTGCTCTTTTTCGTAGCGCAGGGCGGACCTTGCCTTGGCCTTCTCGATGGCGCGGTTGCGCATTTCTTCGCGCCAGGCGTGCCAGGCGTCGATGCGGCCGTGATACCACTCGATGGGTCCGCGGAACCATTCGCCGAGTATGGCGAGCGTGAAGGTGGAGACCAGGTAGAAGCTGATCAGGGTGGCGGTGGCGGTAAGCAGCAGCGCGCCGGTGAGGTTGAGGGAATCGACCAGGTAGCGCGCCAGGGCGAGCCCGAAGGTGCCGCCGACCGGGATGTTCCCGCCGAACAGGTGCAGGGGCGCGAAACTGAATCCGGCGCTGAGCGCCATGGTGAGCAGGATGCTGCCGAAAATTTTGATGCCGCCGGCGACAACGTCGTCGGAGCGGATCCACTTCCAGGAGAGGGCGAAGACGAGCAGCGGGAAGAGGAACGCGGTGGCGCCGAACGACTGCAGGAAAAGGTCGCTGAGCCACGCGCCGGGGTAGCCCATCAGGTTCAGCGGACGCACGGAGGTGGCCGTGTTCCAGGATGGGTCCTGGGTGTGGTACGACACCAGGCTGAGAAGCATCAACAGGCCGCCGGAGAGCATGAGCAGCCCGAGGATTTCATTCAGCCTTTTGTGCTGAGTCGGAGATAGAAGCTTCATCACGCTGGCCGGCGGATGAAAGCCAGAGCGATTACTATTATGCCAAAAACAATCCGGTAGTACACGAAAGGAGTCAAACCCGCGCGACGCAAATAACGCAGAAACCAGGCGATGACGGCGCAACCGCTGAGCGCGCTGATGGCCACGCCGAGGAGGAAATCGGGGGCGAGGATGCCGTGCAACTGGTGCGCCTTGTGCATGTCGTGGAGCGCCTTGGCGGCGGCGGCGGCAATCGCCGGGGTGGAAAGCAGGAAGGAATAGCGCGCCGCCGATTCGCCGGTGAGATTGCGGAACAGACCGGCGGTAATGGTGACGCCGCTGCGCGAAGTGCCGGGCACGATGGCCAGCGCCTGGGCGGCTCCGATGGCGGCGGCGTCGGCGAGGCCGATGCTGGCGATGCCGCGCTGCCGGCGCGCGGCGCGCTCGGCGGCCCACATGAGCAGGCCGACCAGGATCAGCATGGCGCCCATGACGAAGGGGTTGCGCCAGGTGGACTCGGCCTGCTTGTTGAACAGGAGGCCGAAGACGCCCACCGGAATGCTGCCGATGGCCAGCAGCCAGAGCAGCATGTGGTTCTGACGCAATTCCTCATCGCTTCCGGCGCGGATTCCGAAACCCTGGGCGACGATCTGCACCCAATCGCGGAAGAAGTACAACAGCACGGCGAGCAGGGTTCCCAGGTGCAGGGCGATATCGAAACTGAGTCCTTCGACCTGCCAGCCCAGCAGCCACGAGGTGAGATAAAGGTGAGCGGTGCTCGAAATCGGCAGAAATTCGGTGAGACCCTGGACCAGTGCCAGGATGACGACTTGAATTAAGGGCATTACGAACAGAGTGACTGCCGCGGCGGGGGTGTGTCAAGTTACGCCGCAGTCATACGGGCATGATCTAGAGTGAAGGTATGGTGGCGTCCGTGCTGATTCCGATCGATCTGCAAAAGGCCGTGGAACATTCGAGCTGGGGCGAGCGCAATAATCCGGGGGCGGAGGCCAACGTCGCCCGGCTGCTGGCGGTATGGCGGACGCGCGGATGGCCGGTGTATCACGTGCGGCACGATTCGAAGGAACCCGGATCCACGTACCGTCCGGGACAGCCGGGCCACGAGTTCAAGGCCGAGGCCGCGCCGCTTCCGGGCGAGATTGTGATCGCCAAGCAGACCAACTCCGCGTTCATCGGCACGGACCTGGAAGCGCGGCTGCGCGCCGGCGGACATACGCGCCTGGTGATTGCCGGGGTGAGCACGGCGAACTCGGTGGAAGCCACGGTGCGGATGGCCGGCAATCTGGGGTTCGACGTGCGGCTGGTGGAGGACGCCACCTTCACGTTCGCGCGCCGCGACTGGCAGGGCAGGGCGCGCACGGCCGACGAGGTGCACGCCATGTCGCTGGCGAATCTGCACGGCGAGTATTGCACGGTAGTGACGACGGACGAAGTTCTGCGCGAGGCGGAAGCATGATCCGGCTGGCGATCTTCGGGCTGCTGGCGTGCGGAGGGTTCGCACAGATGCGCGGGCTCGGTGTGCCGCCGGACGCGATCGCGCCGGATGCCGCGCGTCCGGCGAATCTGGGCTTTGAAAGCGGAGAAGCGGGCAGCGTTCCGCCGGAGTGGTCGGTGGACCAGGTGTCGCGGTTGAACGGCTACTCGGCGGCGGTGAGCAGGAGCGATTGTCACGGCGGAAGAGCCTGCGCCATTCTGACGGCGGGACCGCAGGTGGCGCGGAACAACGCCGGGGCGCTGATGCAGGTATTTTCCGGGCAGCCCTACCGGGGAAAACGCATGCGGCTGCGCGCGTGGGTCAGGCTGGAAAGCGAGAGCAAGCGGGACCGCATCCACCTGATGTTCCTGACGGATGGCGAGAACTCGACGGCCGAGTTCCTGGACCGGAGCGGGGTGCGGCCGGGCGCGTGGACGCAGGCCGAGGTGGAAGGGAAAGTCCCCTGGCACGCCGACCTGATCCACATCGCCGTGGTGATGACCGGCAAAGGCAAGGCGTGGATCGACGACGTGAGCTTCGAGGAAGTCAGCGCTTCGCCTTCGCCGAAATGATGCCGGTGAGCAGGTCGGGGGAGCCTTCTTCGCGGACCAGGTGGGGATACCGTTCGCCGCCGGTGTAATCGACGCGGTGCGTGCGGTAGAACTCGCCGTTCCTGACCAGCAGTTCGACGGGCTGTTTCGCGGCCACGGCTTCGCGCAGCACGGTGGGGGTGTACTGGCGGCCGTTGACGGCGATGAGCTTCACGGCCGGAGCGACGCCGGCTTTTTGCGCGGGACCGCCGTAGAGCACGTCGGCGATGCTGCCGTCCTCGCGCACGGAAATTCCGATCGAGTACATCAGGTTGGTGGTCTTGCGTTCTTCCTCGTTGGCTTTCCAGAAGTCGCTGATGACGTTGTCGTAGACCAGCTTCCAGCCGGAGCGCGCGATGCCGCCGAGGGGAGCGTGGACGTCGGTGGAGCGGATCCGCTGGTTGAGGAAGCCGGCCCAATCGTAGGGTTGTACGGCGTTGAGCGCGGAGACGACGTCGGCGAATTCGTAGGTCTTGAGCGCGGGTCCGGAGTTGGCGCCGCCGTGGAAGGCGCGGCAGAAATCGTCAATGGATTTGGTGCCCTTGCTGAGCTGGCGGATGATGGTGTCGGCCTCCAGCCAGATCAGCGAGCCTTCGGGGTAGTAGTCCACGCTGCGGCGCAGCGTTTCGTAGTCGCTGCCGGCGTCGTAGAGCGTCTGGGCGGCGACGGCGGTGTCTTCGAGGGGGCGCCAGGTGCGGCCGAAGGTGTGGTCGAGGGCGGCGGCCGTGTTGGCCAGCGATTCGCGGTAGTCTTCCGGCTTCCAGAGGCCGGAGCGCGCTGCGAGCACTTCGCCGAGGTAATTGGTAAGGCCTTCGTAGACCCAGAGCAGGCCGCCCTTCATCGGGGTATCGTAGCCGCCGTCGCGGCCGCCGCCGGGAGTGAGCCCGAGGGGACGCCGGTACTTTCCATTCCAGGAGTGGACGAATTCGTGGGGCAGGAGGTAGGCGTGGGACTTGAGCATGTCGGGGTCGATGAGGGAGCGCTCGCCGGTGCGGTCGTCGCTGGATTCGTGATGCTCGAGGCCGAAGTGGGCTACGTGGTCGCTCAGGGTGTAGAGGAAATGGTAGTCGCGGAAGTGGCGCGCGCCGAAGAGGGCGCCGGCTTCGTTGACCAGGTGGCGGAAGCCCGCGACCACCTCGGGCGGGGCCTCCAGCGCGCGGTCGCTATCGGCGGCGACGTGCAGGTAGTGTTCGGCGCCGTTTTCGTTGCCGAGGTCGAAAGTCTTGTAGTGCGCGCCGGCGGAGACGGGGGAATCCACCAGGGTGGTCATGGGGGCGGGGCGGAATTCGATTTCGTTGCCGGATTCGCGCTGGATGGGCAGCGCGGTGCCGTAGCGCCATCCGGCGGGCACCTTTAGGGTGGCCTGGTAAGAGAGGGTGTCGGATTGCGCACCCTGGGGATAGAGGAGGACCTGATTCCAGTTCAGGACGGCGAGTTCGGTGGTGGTGGAGGCGCCGCTGGTGAAGCCGTCGGATTCGGGCGGGGAGATGAAGTCGAACGCAATCTCGAGGGTGGAGACGCCGGAGGGGACGTCGAGGTGGAAGGCGTACATGTTGACGTCGTCGCGGCGCCAGGGGATGGTCTTGCCGGCGCCTTCGATGCGCAGCCCGACGAAGTTGGCGATGGGGCCGGTGGGGCCGTGCTCGCCGGGGATCCATTCGGGATACATCAAGGTGAGCGGACCGGGGTTGGCGGGCATGGACATGCGCACGTGGAAGAGGCGGCGCGGTGCGTCGGAGGCGTCCACCTTGAGTTGAATGGGCGCCTGCGCGTAGAGGGTGCTGCAAGCCAGGGAACAGAGAGCCAGGATCGCGGATCGCATTTCCCTTCGATTCTACCAGCCGGGTCGCGGACGGCCCTTTTTTCGCACGGGAGGGCGGACGCGCATCTATAATTGGAGGGTATCCAAAGCCAGAGGACTGTTATGCCGTGTGAACTGCTCGTGCAGTGTCCCGATGGACAGATCAAGACCGTACCGCTCGCCGGATCGCGCCTGGCCGTGGGCCGCTCCAGCGGGGTCGAACTGAGCTTTCCGGACGATGCCGGGCTCTCGCGGCAGCACTTCGCCTTCGAAGCGGACGGTGACGCGTGGACCATCCAGGACCTGGGCAGCAAGAACGGCACCTACGTCAACAACATTCCGCTGAAGGCGCGGCTGATCCTCAAGCCGGGCGACCGGATTACGGCCGGGCATCTGGCGATCGTCTACTCGCCGCCGGATAACGACCCCAATGCCGGAGTCGTGGTGTTCGAGGGAGCGGAGAGCACCTCGCCGACCACGTCGACGGTGGTCACCAGCCTGGAGGGCGCGGTGACGGCGCAGACGCTGGCGATCGGGCGCGGCGGAGAAAAGGCGTCGGTCCCGCTGCAGGCGCTGCTAAAGTACGGCGAGCAACTTTCCCAGTATCCATCGCTGGACGAGATGCTGCCCGCGACGCTGGAACTGGCGATTCAGGCGGTGAACGCGCAGCGCGGCGTGCTGATGCTGCTCGAAGGCGAGCACCTGGTGGCGAAGGCGCACAAGGGCGAAGGCTTTCGGATCTCCACGGCGGTACGGGACAAGGTAGTGAACGAAAAGTCGTCGATCCTGGTGCGCGACGCGCAGTTGGACGACGCCTTCAAGGGGCGCATGAGCATCGTGGAGCAGAAGGTCCACACGATGATGGCGGTGCCGCTGCAGACGCAGGACCATATCATCGGGCTGCTGTACCTGGATTCGCCGTTCATCCTGCGCGAATTCACCAAGGACGATCTCAGCCTGTTGACCCTGATGGCGAACGTGGCGGCGTTCCGCATCGACAACGCGCGGCTGGTGGAGATCGAACAGGCCGAGCGCATCATGAAGCGCGACCTTTCGCAGGCGGCGGAAATCCAGATGGGGATGCTGCCCAAGAAGGCGCCGGAAATCCCCGGGCTGGACCTGTCCGGATACAACCTGGCGTGCCGCACGGTGGGCGGCGATTACTACGATTTCTTTCCGTACCCGGGCGGACGGGTGGGGCTGGCACTGGGCGATGTATCCGGCAAGGGCATGCCGGCGTCGCTGATGATGATGGGGCTGCACGCGCGCGTCCACGTGCTGGCCGAGGATCCGGGGAACCTGGGCGCGTTCATGGCGCGGATCAACAAGGCCACGTGCGCGCAGTGTCCGAGCAATCGCTTCATCACGTTCTTCTTCGTGCTGCTGGATGGCGAAACCGGCGAGATGACGTTCGCCAACGCGGGACACAATCCGCCGATCGTGGTGCGCGCCGATGGGTCGGCAGAGATGCTGGAGGGCGGGGGGCCGGTGCTGGGGATCCTGCCGATCGCGCCGTATTCGGAGATGAACGGGCGGCTGGGCCGGGGGGACATGATCGTGCTCTATAGCGACGGCGTCACCGAGGCGACGAACGTGGCCTACGACGAATTCGGCGAGGAACGGTTCATCGAGGTGCTGAAGCGCCATCGCGCGGAGCCGTCCAACGACATCGTGCAGGCGGTCACGCGGGCGCTGGCGGAGTTCACGGCGGGCGCGCCGCAGGCCGACGACATCACGCTGGTTGTGGCGCGGAGGCTATAGTTGATCACGGACCTGGTGCAGATCCGGCTGCTCGGCGAAAAGAAGCGCGAGGAAAACGGGCGGTTCCGGCGGCACATGAAATCGCACGATCACTCGGATCGCATCCTGCGGCGGATCGCCGAGGGGATCGAGGAGCAGATCGATTGCACGGTGTGCGCCAACTGCTGCCGGGTGGCGACGGTGAAGGTGAGCGAGCGGGACGTCGAGCGGCTGGCTAAATTTCTGCGGCTGAAGCCGGCGCGGGTGGTGGACGATTTCGTGGTGGAGAGCGAGGAGGAGGGTTTCGTGCTGCGCCGCGACGAAAAGTCGGGGTGCGTGTTTCTGAACGGCACGGAGTGTACCGTGTACGAGGCGCGGCCGGATATTTGCCAGCGGTTTCCGCACCTGGTGCGGGGCAACGGGTCGATCGCCAGCCGGATGTGGGAGTTTGTGGACCGGGCGTGTTATTGCCCGATCGTGTACAACGCGCTGGAGGCGTTCAAGGA
>JAFDVU010000079.1 GCA_018268835.1 Acidobacteriota bacterium
GGCCGGGGAGTGAACCGGACCTTGACGACGCCGGTGCGGGCGATGACGCCGGTGAAGAGGTCGCTGCGTTTGGCGATTTCCCGATAGAGCGGGTACGAGACGTAGCCCTTGCTCCAGCCGCCGGTGCGGAACATGCTCACGAGTTCCTCGGGGCGCTCCACGGGGAGCATGCGCAGCAGCATAGCGTGGAAGAGGGAGAAGACGGCGGTGTTGGCGCCGATGCCGAGGGCTAGGGAGAGAATCGCGGCGGCGGCGAATCCAGGGTTGTGGCGGAGGCCGCGCAGGGCGAAGCTGAGGTCGCGGGCGAGGGTGTCCACGCGGGGCAATCCGCGGCGCTCGCGATGGTCTTCGCGGGTTTGCGTGACGCCGCCGAAGGCGCGCAGGGCGGCGGCGCGCGCTTGCGCGGGGTCCATTCCGGAGGCGAGGAACTCGTCTTCCTGCATGGCGAGGTGAGCGGCGATCTCGTCATCGAAGTCACGCTCCGCGCGGCGGCGGTGCACGGCGGCGAGGATGCGGGAGAGGATGGTACTCACAGACTAGTCCCCGGCGGCTGGGGTGAGGAAGCGCTGCATCAGGGCGACGGTGCGCTCCCACCCTTCGGTTTCGCGCGCGACCTGGCGGCGGCCGGCGCGGGTGAGTTCGTAGAACTTCGCACGGCGGTTGGCTTCGCTGGCGCCCCACCTGGAGGAGATCCAGCCGCGCTGTTCGAGGCGGAGGAGGGCGGGGTACAGGGTGCCCTGGTTGAGGTCGAGCGCGCCGCCGGAGATTTGCTGAATGCGTTTGGCGAGGCCGAAGCCGTGCTGTGGGCCGAGGGTTTCGAGGGTGCGGAGGACCATCAGGTCGAGGGTGCCCTGGAGGATCGCAATCTCTCTTATAGACATCCAAAAGGAGTGTGCGGTAGCTCCTTTAGAATGTCAAGAGAAAAGAGCGCGGCGGAATGTTCCCGATGCACGGTTTGCGTGGAACGATGCGGATTCGGAGATATAGCTCCAAATAGCCAGACGCGCCGCGGCGAGGCGCGAGTATGAGATGGCCATTTAGAGTCATTGGTGCGCAGCGGATTTCGCGATTGGGGCGGATCGCCTGATGAGAACCGCGCAGAAGTGGTGAATATCACCCACCCACTCAGGCAATCGCCGTATTTGTGTACGGGAACCCATAGCTTAGGCTCTTATTTATTGGATATTTTGGCAGATCCGGCGCCAGGCGATCCGAAAACCCGTTTGGCAACAACAATTCTGAAGCGACCTTAACGTGGCAGCAAAGTTGCGATGCAAACCCGTGCACAAGTACGAGTAAAAAGGCACGGGTTTCATAGCGAGAGCGACCGAGAGATCAGAGAGGTTGCAGTCCGGGGGGATGTTCCGGTTGGAGATTCGCCATGAAGCACCTAACAGTTGATGGAGGTAACGAAAACATGAGATTGAGGACGACGAACTTCCTGATCCTCTTGCTGGTCGCCCTGATGCTGACCGGCACTTCCCTTTTTGCGCAGATAGTCAGCGGTGATGTAACCGGCACGGTTTTCGATGCCAGCGGCGCCACGGTGCCGGGGGCGACGGTGACCGCGACCAACGATGCCACGGGCGTCGTAACCACGGTCAAAAGCGGGGCCATGGGGGACTATCGCTTCACCAACCTTCCGGTCGGAACGTACACGATCACGGTGACGTCGGCCGGATTCACCAAAGCCCAGTTGAAGGGCATTCAGGTTCAGTTGAACAAGGTCTCAACGGCCAACGTGAGACTGGAGGTCGGGCAGAATGTCGAGACGGTGGAAGTCACCGCCGCGGCGGCGACGATCGACACGACCACGGCTCAGGTGCAGTCTTCGTTCGAGCAGACGCAGTTGATGGATCTGCCTAGCACGTCGAGCGGCAATGGGGTGCTGAACCTCTCGCTGTTGAACGCGGGCGTCTCGACCAGCGGCGCCACCGGCCTCGGCACCGGTCCGTCGGTCGGCGGGCAGCGTCCGCGCAACAACAATTTCACCGTTGAGGGTATCGATAACAACAGCGACAGCGTCACCGGCCCGGTGGTTTCGATCCCGAACGATGCGGTTGCAGAACTGACGGTACTGCAGAACCAGTTCTCGCCGGACTTCGGACACTCCTCCGGCGGCCAGTTCAATACGGTGGTCAAGAGCGGCGGCAACGAAATGCACGGCGCCCTCTACGAATACTTTCAGAATCGCAATCTGAATGCGGCGAACAATCTGGACGCGGTGGAAGGGAATCCGCTGCATCCGCGTTTCGACGACAACCGCTTCGGCGGCCAGGTCGGCGGTCCCATTCGCAAGAACAAGCTGTTCTACTTTTTTAACTACGAATATGAACCGCAGGGCTTTGCGGGCAGCGCAGGCCTCCTGTATGCGCCGACTCAGGCCGGCTGGAACACGCTGGCGGGCATTCCGAACATCAACCAGACCAATCTGAAGATCCTGCAGCAATACCTGGGTACGGCCCCGACCGCAGCCGCCCCCGGCAGCACGCCCAACGGGGCCTATCCTCTAATCAACCCCATCAATCAGGGCTACAACGGCGCGGCGACCACCGGCACAGCGATACCGATCGGACAGATCTCGATCACGGCGCCGGCTTACAACAACAACGAGCGCGCCGTCGCCGCGATCGACGACAACATTTCGGAGAAGGACAGCCTGCGCGGGCGTTTCATCCTGAACCGTTCCGGTTCGATCGACACCGCGGCCAGTCTGCCGGTCTTCTACACCACGATTCCGGCCAACAACTACCTGGTCACGCTCTCGGAGTTCCACACGTTCTCTCCGACCCTGACCAACGAGTTCCGTCTGGGCTACAACCGCAACTCCCAGAACTTTCCGTCCGGCAACTTCACCTTCCCGGGCCTGGACCAGTTCCCGAACATCAACGTTTTCGACCTTGGCGCGCAATTGGGTCCGGATCCCAACGCGCCGCAGTTCGGCTACCAGAACACCTACCAGTTGACGGACAGTCTCTCCTGGACCAAGGGTGCGCACAACTTCAAATTCGGTTTTGACGGGACCAAGCTGATTTCGCCGCAGAGCTTCACGCAGCGGGCGCGCGGCGACTACGAATGGAGCTTCCTGTCGGACTACCTGTACGACTACACTCCGGACTACCTGGCCGAGCGCAGCGTGGGTAACGTCACCTATTACGGCGATCGGACAACGATTGCGCTCTACGGCAACGACACCTGGAAGCTCAAGCCCAACCTCACAGTGAACCTGGGGTTGCGCTGGGAATACCAGACACTTCCGTTCAGCGAAGGCCTGCAATCCGTAAACTCCATTTCCAACGTGCCCGGGCTGATCACGTTCGGCGCTCCCAAGGCGCAGAACAAGAACTTCATGCCGCGCATCGGCCTGGCGTATTCACCGGGCACCAGCGGCCGCACTTCGATCCGCGCGGGCTTCGGCATCAACTACGACGTGCTGTACGACAACCTGGGCCTGCTGGCGCTGCCGCCGCAATTCAGCATCACGGTGGACCACGGCGGGGAGAACGGCACGAACTTCCTGAAGAACGGCGCCATCCCGCCCACGGCTTCGGCCGGCACCCTCAATCAGGCCGATGCCCGGGCTTATACGAGCGGCTACATTCCCGACCAGAAGCGGCCGCAGTCCATCCAGTGGAACATTGGAATCCAGCACGTGTTCCACAACGACTACACCTTCGAGAGCCGCTACATGGGAACCCGCGGCAGCAACCTGACGGTGCAGGATCGCCTGAACGGGCAGAACGTAGTCAATCCGTCCAACGCCCTGCCGGTATATACCACGGCACCTTCGCAGGCCACTCTGGACGGGCTTAGCAACACCCTGGGCGCACTGAACACTGCGTTCAACAATGGCGGGTACTTCGTGCCGTCTTATGCCAACGCGGGCTTCCAGAGCTTCATCACGAGTTTCATGCCCTACGGCCGTTCCATCTACCATGGATGGGCGAACCAGTTGACCCGGCGCTTTTCCAATGGCTTGCAGTTCGTCGCGGCCTATACCTGGAGCCACAACATCGACGACTCCACCGCCGACGTGTTCAGCACCTATACCACTCCGCGTCGCCCGCAGGATTTCCAGAACGTGCGCGCGGACCGCTCCGACTCGGCCCTGGACCACCGGCACCGCTTCAGCTACCAGTTGATCTATGATGTGCCGTTCCTGAAGCATGACTCCAACTGGTTCAAGCGGAACATCCTGGGTAGCTGGGAACTCGCTCCGGTGTACCAGTATCAGGTCGGCACCTGGGTCACGGTGCAGAGCGGCGTGGACAGCAACATGAACGCCGATTCCGCCCCGGACCGCACGATTGTGAACCCGAACGGCAATCCGGCGATCGGCAGCGGCACCAAGCCCCTGACGAACAGCGCGGGAGCTACCGTTGCCTACCTGGTCAATAACGCCAACGCCGGCTACATCGCGGCGCCCAAGGGGACCATCGCCAACGGTGGGCGCAACACCCTGAAGGTCAACCCGATCGACGATGTCGATTTCACGATCGCCAAGTACATCGGGCTCGGCAAGGAAGACCGCTACAAGCTGCGCTTCGACGCACGCTTCTTCAACATCTTCAACCACCCGCAGTACGTCGCCGGCAACATCAGCGACGTGGCTTCGGTCGGGTTCACCGGCACCGCGGTGCACAACTCGCTGATTCCGACGAGTTCCCTGTTCGGCGCGTGGTCGCAGGTATTCTCGAGCAATCCGCGCACCATCCAACTCGCACTGAAGTTGACGTTCTAACTTCAGGCGGGTTCGGGGAGTAAGCCAGGGGAGCCTTCGGGCTCCCCTTTTCTATTGGAGCGGACACCGACGGCAAGACCGTCGGCGGTGCCAGGCACCGACGACAGGATCGCCGGGAGTATCAATTACTCGATCGGGCAGGGTGGGACGCCGACGCCGTTGTCTTCGAGCGCCGCGCCGACTTTGAGGATGAGGGCCTCGTCGAACGCGGGGCCGACGATCTGCAATCCGACCGGCAGTCCGGAGCCGGTCAGCCCGCAGGGGATGGAGAGCGCGGGCAGGCCGAGGAGGTTGATGCCGCGCAGCAGGCGGGTGGCGGCGAGACGTACGTCTTCGTCGCGGCCGGCGAGGCGCACGGTGGTCTGGCCGATGCGCGGCGCTGAAGCGGGGGTGGTGGGCGTGATGAGGCAATCGACTTCGCTCCAGACGGCGTCGAATTCGCGCTGCTGGAGGCGGCGCAGGCGCTGGGCGTTGACGTAGTCGACGGCGGGGACGAGGCGGCCCTGATCGAAGAGCGCGAGCACGTCGGGGCCGAACTGGTCGCGGCGGGCGAGGTGCGGGGTGAGGGCGGCGGAGGCCTCGGCGAGCAGGATCACGCGCGCTACGGCGTTGATCGCGTCCATGTCGGGGAGGCGCACGGGGCGGACGTCGGCGCCGAGGGAGGCGGCACGGGCAAGGGCGCCGCGCACGGCCGACTTCACCTCGCTATCCACGGCTTCGAAGAAGAAGCCCTCGGGGAAGCCGATGCGCACGCCGCGGATGGAGCACTCCGGCTCGGGCACGAAATCGATTGTTGGCCGGCGCGCGGAGGCCGGGTCGCGCGGATCGCGTCCGGCGATGGCGTTGAGCGCGATCGCGGTATCGCGGACGGTGCGGGCGAGGGGGCCCATGTGGTCCAGGCTCCAGGAGAGCGGGAACGCGCCGAAGCGGCTAACGCGTCCGTAGGTGGGCTTGAGGCCGGCGACTCCGCAGAAGGCGGCGGGGATGCGGATGGATCCGCCGGTGTCGCTGCCCATGGCGATGAAGGCCATGCGGGCGGCCGCCGCGGCGCCCGATCCGCCGCTCGATCCGCCGGGGGAGTGCTGCACGTTCCAGGGATTGCGCACGGGTCCGAAGTGGGGATTTGCGGAAGTGATCCCGTAGGCCAGTTCGTGCATGTTGAGTTTGCCGAGCATGACGGCGCCGGCGGCTTTCAGGCGCTCGACGACGGCGGCGTCGTGATCGGGGACGAAGTCCGCGTAGATTTTGGATCCGGCGGTGGTGAGTACGCCGCGAGTGAGGAAGAGATCCTTGACCGCGACGGGGAGGCCGTGCAGCGGGCCGCGGTCCTTGCCGGTGGCGAGGTCGGCATCGGCCTGGCGCGCCTGTTGGAGCGCGGCGTCGGCGGTGACCGTGATGAAGACGCGCAGGTCCGCGTTGTGGCGTTCGATGCGGGAGAGCGCGGCGGTGGTCAGTTCGACGCTGGAGACGCGCCGCGCGCGGAGAGCGGCAGCCGCCTCGAGGACGTTCACTCCTCCTCCATCTGGAAGGTCGATGCCGGTTCCAGGTCCGGTTCCAGGTCCGCGGTCAGCGGTTGGAGAGTCTTTTCGAGCGATGCCAGGGTTTGTGCCAAGCGATCCGCCTCCTGCGCGGGCAGATCCAATCCCTGGGCCTTGGCGATACTTGCCCAGTCTTTCATTGCCTACTACGATACCTAATCGGAGGGCGCGGGGGAGGTGCCATTTTCCGCGCCGCGGCGCGCGGTCCATTCCGCGCCGGCGAGCACCACCATGGCGGCCACGAAACTCCACAACAGGATCAGGGCGGAGTGGCGGAAGATGAAGTACTCGTGCTCGAGTTTGGATTCGACCAGCGGCGCGATGGCCATGTGGATGTACTTGAGGGTTTCGAGGATCAGCCCGACTACGATGGCGGCGGGCATGACCTGGCCGGGCGGCACCTTGCGATTCGGCAGCAGCCAGTAGACCAGGAAGAGCGCGAAGATGGAGAGCGGCACGGCGGCGAGTTTGAAGATCAGCAGGTTCATCCAGGTTTTCAGGCCGCCGAACGAGCCGGCGGCCCAGGTGGAGAGCCAGTCGCGGTTGAGGGCGGTGAGCAGGAGCGACACCAGCGCCAGGGCGCCACAGGCGAAGATCATCCCCAGGGCCACGAGCTGATTCTTCAGGTAGGAGCGATTCCGGACGACGCCCCAGGCGCGGTTGAGAGCGACTTCGAGCGGTTCGAAGATGCCGTTGGCGGTGAACAGCAGGAGCACCATGGAGCCAAGGTGGAGATCGCCCTTGACCGCGAGGTTGCGCTTCATGAAGCCGGCCATTTCGCCGGGGAAGTAGTCGTTGAGGGCGAGATAGATGGCGTCCTCGGCCGCGCGCCAGTGGAGCACGTTGCGGCAGAAGGAGAGCATCACGTTGCAGAAGGGGAAGAAACTGAGCAGGACGCTGGCGGCGACGGCGAGGGCGTAGACGTGGGCCTCGGTCTCCATCAGGTAGCGCGCGGTGGGCCGGAAGAGGGCGAGGGTGGCGCGGCGTTCAGGGTTCAGCAGGGACTGCAACTTTCAGGGTAACGCGCGGAGAGGCGAGCGCGGGAGGGCCGACGTCCGGAGCCAAGGGGGGAGCGGTTGAGCGTGTTAAGGTGGCAGTAGAGGTTTCCGTGTCGTCGCAACCGAAGACGCTTCTGACGCCCGAACAATACCTCGAACTGGAGCGCAAGGCCGCGCACAAGAGCGAATACTTTCAGGGCGAAAGGTTCGCCATGGCGGGCGCGAGCGTAGCCCACAACCGGCTGGTCGCCCGATTGTTGCGCGATCTGGGCGGGCAACTACGCGGCCGCGGGTGCGAGGCGCTGCCCAGCGACATGCGTGTGTTCGTCGCCGCCACGGGTCTCTACACGTATCCGGACGTCGTGGTTGTGTGCGGAGAACCTGTGCTCCAGGACGGCAACTTCGACACTCTGCTCAATCCTGCGGTACTGGTGGAAGTCCTGTCGCCTTCGACCGAGGCATACGATCGAGGGCGTAAATTCGAGCACTACCGGACCATCGAGTCCTTGCGCGAATACCTTTTGCTGGCTTCGGACCGGATCCACGCGGACGTCTACACGCGTCAAGGGGACGAGCGCTGGTTGCTGACCTCGGCCGGTCGCATGGAGGAGTCGGTGACCCTGCAATCCATCGACTGCCGGCTGGCGCTGGCGGACCTTTACGGGCAGATCGATCTTTCGGCTCCGGTGTGAGGCGGGATTCGCGATTCCGGTTGCGCCCTCTGCTACGCTGAACGCTTGACCCGCCACCCTCTGTTCAAGCCGTACCTGGCTCTGGCGGCCGTGTGTTTCTTCTGGGGCACGACCTACCTGGGCATCCGCATGGCGCTCGAGACGTTTCCGCCCATGCTGCTGGTGTGCGTGCGCTATATCATATCTGGCTCCGTGCTACTCGGGTTTGCACGCGTGCGCGGATGGTACCTGCCCAAGGGCAGGGAATTTTGGTGGGCGTGCTTCAGCGGGCTGCTCACGCTGGGGATCGGCAACGGCGCTCTGGTGGCGAGCGAGACGCGCATCCCGAGCGGGCTGGCCGGGTTGATCGTGACCATCTCGCCGTTCTGGATGGTGGGGGTGGAGGCGCTGCTGCCGGGCGGCGAGCGCCTGCACGCGCCGACCATCGGCGGAATGGCGGTGGGGCTGGCGGGCGCGGCGCTGCTATTCACGCCCGATCCGGGAACGCACGGCATCGACCGGAACCTGGTGTGGGGATTCCTGCTGCTGCAATTCGGTATGGCGGGATGGAGTTTCGGGTCGATCATTCAGCGGCGCAAGGCGGGGCGGGCGCATCCGGTGGTCGCGGGCGGGGTGCAACAATTGGCCGCGGGGCTGGCGATGATTCCGGTGGCGGCGATCACGGACGACTGGAACATCCACTGGAAGGTGCGCGGCGTGGCCGCGATCTGCTACCTGATCACGTTCGGCTCGCTGGTTGGGTATAGCGCGTACGTGTACGCGCTGGACCGGCTGCCGGTATCGATCGTGTCGTTGTATCCGTACGTGAACGTGGTGGTGGCGTTGACGCTGGGCTGGCTGTTCTACCGCGAACCGTTCGGGCGGACCGAACTGATGGCGATGGTGGTGATCTTCGCCGGGGTGGCGATTGTGAAGCGGTACGCGGGGAAGCCGGCCGGGGAGGGGGCCGCGCCGGAAGAGGGCGCGTGATCCAGGCTAGCGTCCGCGCGAGGCGATCTTGGCGCCGATGGCGCCGCCGGCCATGCTGAGGAGGGTGGTGAAGACGAACAGCATGACCACCATCTCGGCGACGGCGGGCCCGCTTTGCAGCGCCTTGAGGGCCTCCTGCATGCGGGGATCGAGCGCGTTCTTCACGTCGGCGGGCAGATTGGCGAGTCCGCCGCCGGAGACGAACACGACGGCGCCGGTGAGGATCACGGTCATGATGACGAACATCATCACGCCGGTGATCCAGCCCAGCCGCACGCCGGCCTGCATGTCGAGCGGATAGCCGGTGCGGCGCCGGTAGATGAGCACGGTGAAGAAGCCCGCGGCGAGCCAGTTCACGTAGACCAGGAAACTGGCCAGGGTCGCCAGGATGGCCATCACGAGGCCGATCTGAATGGCCAGCCGGTTATGGAAATTCACCGGGGGCGGCTGGACCGCGACGGGCTCGGGACGGGGAATTTCGGCGGTGGCGGGTTCGGGCTGAGATCCCGGAATCTCGCGCAGCGGTCGCCCGCATTTGTGGCAGAAGAGAGCGTCGGGAACAAGTTCCGCGCCGCAGCTACAGATAGACGGCATCTACGATTCCAGTGTAGCAATAGGGGGAAGATGCGCCCCGTGATAGGCTACAGCCTTGGACGGGCGGCGGCAACTGGGAGTGTTCGACGCCACGATGCTGGTGATGGGCGGCATCGTGGGCAGCGGCATCTTCATGAACCCGAGCGTGGTGGCTCGCGGACTGCACTCGGCCTTCCTGATCCTAGCGGTGTGGGCGGCGGGGGGAGTGCTGGCCATGCTGGGGGCGTTCATCTGGGCGGAACTGGCGACGCGGCTGCCGGAGGCGGGCGGCCAGTACGTGTACCTGCGGGAGGCGTATCATCCGGCGGTGGCGTTCGTGTACGGGTGGGTGCTGCTGCTGGTGACGCAGACGGGCGGGATGGCGGCGGTGGCGGTGACGTTCGCGCGCTACTTCCGCGAGATCACGGGCGCGGGGTGGAGCGACAGCGCGATCGCGGCGGCGGTGCTGCTGGGGCTGACGCTGGTCAACTGTTTCGGCGCACGCGCCGGCAGCAACGTGCAGAGCGCGCTGATGCTGACCAAGACCGCGGCCATCGCCGGGCTGGTGGTGCTTGGTTTCGCGATGGGCGGCGGACGCCTGCACGCGCTGCCGCTGCTGGACCGTCCGGCGGGGCTGGGGCTGATCGCCGCTCTGGGCGCGGGCATGATCCCGGTGGCGTTCGCGTACGGTGGATGGCAGACGGCGACCTTCGTCGCCGGGGAGATGCGCGACCCGGCGCGGGACCTTTCGCGCGGGCTGGTCCTGGGAGTCGCGGGCGTGGTGGTGCTCTACCTTTCGGTGAACCTGGTGTGCGTGAAGGTGCTGGGACCCGCGGGGATGGCCGCCACCACCACCCCGGCGTCCGCGGTGATGCGGGCGGCGCTGGGCGAACGCGGCGCGTGGTGGATCGCGATGGGGATCGCGGTTTCGACGCTGGGCTTCCTGAGCCAGGGGATGCTGACCGCACCGCGGGTGTACCACGCGATGGCGCGCGACGGGCTGTTCTTCGAGCGCGTGGGGCGCCTGGATGCGCGTACGGGCGCGCCGGTGACGGCGATCGTGCTGCAGGGGATCGCATCGACCGCGATTGCGTGGAGTGGCAGCTACGAGCGCATCCTGAACTACGTGGTGAGCGTGGATTTCATTTCGTTCGGGCTGACCGCGTTCGCGCTGTTCCGTCTGCGCGGCGCGTGCGCGTACCGCGCGCCGGGGCATCCGTGGACGACGGCGGTGTTCGTCGCCGCCTGCGCCGGCATCGTGGCGAGCACCGTGATCGCCGATCCCGAGAACGCCGTGCGCGGGTGGGGCATCCTGCTCACTGGCCTTCCCGTATATTTGTATTGGAGCCGTTCGAAGAAATCGACCTGATGATGCATAAACATTCCGATTACATGCACTGGGCCAAGACGATGTCGCGCGCCCGTTTCAACCTGGCCACCAGCGGAGTGGGCGCGTACCCGCTGGGCGAACTGCCTTCGCAGCCGGCGATGGAAATCAACGGCGACAACTCGTACGGTTACGGCCCGTTGAAGCGGGCGATCGCGGAGCGCCACGGCGTGGATCCGGATTGCGTGGTGACCGCGGCGGGCACGTCAATGGCGAACTATCTCGCGTTCGCCACCATGCTGGAGCCCGGCGATCACGTGGTGATCGAGCGGCCCACGTACCAACTGCTGGTGGACTCGCTGCGGTACGTCGGGGCATCGCTCGGGACGTTCCGGCGCGAGGAGCAGGCCGGATGGGCGGTGGATCCCGACGCGGTGCGGCGCGCCATGCGGCCCAACACGAAGCTCATCGTGCTCACCAACCTGCACAACCCGACCAGCGTGCTCACGCCGGAGCCGGTGCTGCGCGAGATCGGCGAAATCGCGCGCGAGGCGGGCGCGCGCGTGCTGGTGGACGAGGTGTACCTGGACGCGGTCTACCGCGACACGCCGCGCACGTCCTTCCACCTGGGGCGGCAGTTCGTGGTCACCAGCAGCCTCACCAAGATCTACGGGGTCAGCGGGCTGCGCTGCGGATGGATCCTGGCCGAACCCGACCTGGCGCGCGCCGCGTGGCGGCTCAACGACCTGTTCGCGGCGACCAGCGTGCATCCCGGCGAGTTGCTGAGCGTGGAAGTGATGCGCAATCTGGATGCGGTGCGGGCGCGCACGCAGCCGATCGTGGAGACGGACCGGAGCGTGCTCGACGAATTCCTGGATCGCGAGAGCGGCGTGAGCGCGGTGCGCACGGAGTGGGGCACGACGGCGTTTCTGCGCCTGCGGCACGGCAACGTAGACGCGTTCGCGGAGACGCTGCGCGCCGCGCACGATACGAGCGTGGTCCCGGGGATCTTCTTCGAGGAGCCGGGCTGCTTCCGCATCGGCATGGGGGTGGACTCGGAAATGTTCGCCGAGGGCGTGCGGCGGCTCGCGCTACACCTTCGCAATCACGTCCAGTAGCCCCTTGAGCGATTGCTCGCTCGAGTACTTCTTGCCCCTGCCCTCGGGATCGCGCCAGTGGGTCTCCAGCGTGAAGGTGCCCTGGTAGCGGTCCTTGAGCAGCGCGCGGATTTGTCCGAGGTTGTCGAATTCGCCGTCGCCCACGCGGGCCCAGACGACCTTGCCGTTTGCGTGTTTGTAGTCGCGCAGGTGGACGTGGAAGACGCGGGCGGGATCGAGCTTGCCGAAGCCGTCGGGGAAGCTCTGCTCGCCGCTTTCGCCTGCGTTATTGGGGTCCCAGGTGAGCCCGAGGTTGTCCTCTTTCACGTTGCGGAACATGAGGGCGGCTTCGGCGCCGGTCGAAACATAGCCGCCGCCGATGTTCTCCACCGCCAACCGGAAGCCCTTCGCCCGGCGCGCGGCTTCACGCGTGAGTTCCCAGATGCGCGCGTAACTCTTCTCGTCCTTCTGCCCTTCCTTGCCAAGCATGAAGGTAAAGGTGCGGATCTTGTCCGTGCCGAACGCCTTCGCCCGTTCCTTGGCGGCTTCGAGCAGTGCCCATTGCTTCTCGAGCGTCTGGCGCCCTTCGGGCGTATCCGGCGGCAACGGGATCTTGAAGAAACCAGTGCCCTCGATGGAGACCTTGATGCCGTGTTCGTCGAGGATGCGGTTGGCCTCGCGGATTTTTTCGAGCGGTTGCGAGGTGTTGTAGGGCCCCCAGATATTACGGATTTCGGCCCACTTCAGATGGTATTGCTGGAGGAATTGAGCGGCGGCGAGGACGTCATCGTCGATCTCGTCGGTAGTGATGCCGAGCTTGATGTCGGCCAGCGGCAGTGCGCTCAGGCGGCGGGCGAGAACCGCGGCGGAAGCGGCGGCCAACAGTTCGCGGCGGGTGGTCATGCCGTGATTATAGCTTCAGGAGCATTTCGAGATACCCGAAATTGGCGTTTCTGCCCAGCGGATAAATTCCCGCCGCGACGGAGTGACCCACGGCGTGTCCGAAATACGCGGTGAAACTCGCATTGCGCGAGGCTATGACGTCCACGCTGGTGTCGTAGAGCGTGGCCAATCCGCGATTGCCGCCGGTGGCGCGTCCCAGGAAGCCGAAGGTCCAGGGTTGGAAGGCGCCGCCCCCGGCGTACCAGAGATCGTTGCCGCTGGTCAGCCGCAGTCCGTGGACCTCGGAGCGGATGGTCACCTTCGGGTGCGGACGCAGCAGGAGATCGCCGTGTACATCCTCGTTGTTCATCATGTTGAAGAATGGGAAACGTGCGTAGGGCCGCGGCGTGGGCAGCATCTGGAAAAAGGTGCCGTGCGTGTTGTCTCCCGGATTGTCGTCGCCGCTGGTGTAGGAATAGCCGCCGCGCAGCCAGGGTTTCACGGCCGCGAGCACCCCGGGCTGCCACCCGCCCTCGGCGAAAAGCGCGCCGGAGCGCTGATCGAGCCGTCCCCAGCGTCCGGTTTGCCCGGCGCCCCAGACCAGCGCGTCGAGCGTGCCGGCATCCGTCTTGAGGGTGCCGGCGGCGTGCGCGCCGAAGGTGGCGATGCGAATGTTGTCGAGATCGGCGCGCCGCGCGGCCAGAGAGCGGTTGTCCGTCTTCAGCACGTGGCGCCAGTCGTCGTAGTAGATGCCGAACACACGGAAATCGCCCGCCGCTCTGGCGCTCTCCACATCGCGGGTGAGGGCCGCGTAGGCGAATGCGGTGTGCAGTTCGCCCCACCCGTCGGTTTGAAAGGCGCCGCGCGTGGGAATCGCCGCGAGCACCGTCACGTTGGTCTTCGCCGTGCCCCAGCCGTACTGCGCGCCGTCGAAACTGCGGCCTACGTCGGACCATCCGAAGGAGCCGATCAGCCGTTGCGCCAGGCGTTCGCGCTTGAGCCACGCGAGGGTGCCGTCCTTCGGCGTCAACTCCAATCCGTCCTGAAACTCGAAGCGTCCCAGGCGCAGCGATTGGCGTCCGCGCTTGAAGCGGATGAATGCCTGTTTGGCGAACAGCATGCCGCTGTATTGAGAATTGCCGTTGGCGGCGAAGTAGCTCGCGCCGAGCCCGAACTGCCCCTGGGCGCCCACGCTGGAGATAGCGTCATCGGGCAGACCCAGCAGGATAGGTGCGGCGAACTCGACCTGCCAGTCGTACCCCTTCGTCTGTTGGCCGATGCCGAAGCGCAGCAGCATCGACCCATAGCTGTAATCGTTATTGGCCGCGCCCTGGAACCAGTTCGTGACTTCCGCGCGGGTCCGCAGGCTGCCGCTGAAGACGATCGAATCCGGGCTCTGCGCCGCCAGCGTCGCGACGAAGAGGAATACGGAGAAGACGGCCGGGCGTGACATGATGATGATTCCATGTTCGCCCCCCGAGGGGCATGCTATCTGTGACTCCGGTTACAGATCCCCGTAGTCCGCATTACTCGTACCGCAGAGCGCGCACCGGATCCATCCCCGCAGCGCGGCGCGCCGGGATGTAGCAGGCCAGCAGCGTGACCAGGGCCAGCAGAATGGCGGTCGCCACGAAGGTGGCCGGGTCGCCCGGCTTGACCTCATGCAGCAGGCTTTCCATCAGCCGGCCGGCAGCGAATGCTCCGGCGATTCCCACGACGAAGCCCGCGCCCGCCAGAACCATTCCCTGGCGCACGACGTCCATCAGCACTCGCGCGCGGCCGGCGCCGAGCGACATGCGGATGCCGATCTCGCGCGTGCGCTGTGTGACTGCGTAGGACAGCACGCCGTACACCCCGATCGACGCCAGCAACGCGGCCAGCGCGGCAAAGGAGGCCACCAGCGAACTCAGGAAGCGCTGTCCCCGGGAATTGTCGTCCACTACGTCATCCATACTTCGCGCGCGGTAGAGGGCCAGGCTGGAATCGGTCTCGGCCAGCGCGCGCCGTACCGCCGAAGTCACCGACGCCGGCGGCACCGAAGTGTACATCGCCACAAACACGCGGTTGGGCGCGTAGAGCGAATCGTAGGCTTCGGGCTGGGGTTTCTGCGTGAGGCCCCATTGGCGGACGTCGCCCACCACCCCGACGACCTGGCGCCAGGGGCCGTTCGGGCCGCCGCCTCCGCCGGAGAACATCTTCCCCAGCGGGTCTTCGTCCGGCCAGAACAGGCGCGCCATAGTCCGGTTGATGACGACGGCGTACACCATGGCGTTGCTCTCCTCGGGCGGGAGTTTCTTCCCGGCTTCGTAGACCTCTCTACGGCGCGTGTCCATCTCCGCCGCGCGCCGCACGTCCTCGGGTGCGAGCACGCGGCCCTTGAGCAGCGGGATTCCCATGGCGCGGAAGTACTCCGGCGTCACGCGATGGGTCTCCACCAGCGGGCCGCTCATGCGCTCGGTCACACGGCCGCGCACCTGGATGTAGTAATTGCTGCCGCCCTCCAGCGGCAGGCGGTCGCTCAACGACGCGGTTTCGACACCGGGGATGGCCCTGGCCTTCTCCAGCAGACGCCGGCAAAAACCGGCGCGCTGCTGTGCGGTTTTGTAGGTGGACTCCGGCAGTTGCACCGCACCGGTCCAGACGCCCTCGCGGCGCACCCCGATGTCCACGCTGCGCACCAGTGCGAAATCCTTGAGCAACAGGCCGGCCGAAATCAGCAGCAGCATGGAGAGCGCGATCTCGCCGGCCACCAAAATGTTGCTCACCAGCCGCTGCCGGCGCTTTGGGCTCACCGAGCTGCCGGCGCCGCCCTTCAGTTCCTCGTGCAGATCGGGGCGTGAGACATGTAGCGCGGGAAAAAGACCGAACAGCACACCCGTCGCAACCGCCAGAACGAACGTGAACGCGAGCACCGATCCGTTCAGCCGGATGACGTTGACGTCCGGCAGAGTGAAACTCTTCAGTTTTGGCAGCAATTCGATCAGGCCCCATCCAGCGAGCAGCCCGACTGCGCCGCCGGAGAGGGAAAGCAGCACGCTCTCCGTGAGGAGTTGCCGCAACAGCCGCGGACGCGACGCGCCCAGCGCACTCCGCACCGCCATCTCCTTGTGACGGGCCACGGCGCGCGAGAGCATCAGGTTGGCGATGTTCGCGCAGGCGATCAGCAACACCAGGCCGACCGCCGAGAGCACCATCAGGATGGAGTTGCGCGACCGGCCGACCAGGTCTTCCTGAAGCGAAACCACCACGGCGCCGACCTTGTGGTTGGTGTCCGGATAGGCCTTTTCCAGCCGCGCGGCGATGACCGCCAGGTCCGCCTGCGCCTTCTGCACCGTGACCCCAGGTTTCATTCTCCCGATGGCGGCGGCCCAGTGGCTACCGCGCTCGCCCAGTCCCTTGGATGACATGTCCATGGGCGTCCAATAGTCCGGGCCGAAGGGATAGTTGAAGCCCGCCGGCATCACGCCCACGATGGTGTACTTGCGCGAGTTCAGCTCCACGTTCTGACCGATGGCCCTGGCGTCTCCGCCGTAGCGCCGGCTCCACTCGGAGTAGCTGAGGATGACCACGCCGTCGTTGCCGGGTTGGTCCTCGCCCGCGGCCCAGGTGCGTCCCAACATGGCCTTCGTGCCCAACAGCGTGAAGAAATTAGCCTCGGTGGGAACCACCACTACATGGTCCGCTTCTCCCTTTCCGCTGAGGTTCATGGTCGCGGGCCAGCTGTACAGGGCCATATCGCTGAAGGTGCTGTTCTGTGTCTTCCAATCGATAAAATCGGGGCCGGTGAAGGGGTATTTACCGGGTGCTGCTTCGGTTTCGTACAGGCGCACCAAGCGGTCCGGGGCGGGATATGGCAGCGGCCGCAGCAGGATGGCATCGATGATGCTGAAGATGGCGGTATTGGCCCCGATTCCGGCGGCCAGGGTGAGGATGGCGACTACGGTGAATCCACGCGATGACAGCAGGTTCCGGACGCCATATCGAAGGTCCTGAATCAAGGTTCGCATGAGGTACTACTTTTTCACTACGCCGGGAGCGCGGTTCCCGATGCAATTATAGACGCCGGAGACGGCGAGCGGTTTGCAGGGTTGCGCCGCCTCCGTCATGGAAATGTGATGCGAATTCGGCCGCGGCGCGCGAGGCGGCAAGTTACAATGAATCAGTCCGATGTCACTGTTCGTCCCGAACCGCTACCGCGGAAAGCTGATCGTCGTGGAAGGCATCGACGGATCCGGCAAGTCCACGCAGATTTCCTTGCTCAGCCACTGGCTCCGCTCGCAGGGTTACGCCGTGGCGTTCAGCGAGTGGAACTCCTCCCCCCTGGTGCGCCAGACGACGAAACGCGGCAAGAAGAAGGAGATGTTCACTCCCACGACGTTCAGCCTGCTGCACGCCACGGATTTTGCCGACCGGCTGGAGAGCTACATCGTGCCGCTGCTCAAGGCGGGAGCCATCGTGTGCGCCGACCGTTACGCCTACACCGCCTTCGCGCGCGACGTGGCGCGCGGCGTGGGGCGCCGCTGGGTGCGCAACCTGTACCGCTTCGCGATCCATCCGAACCTGGCATTCTACTTCCGGGTGCCGCTGGATGTGGCGCTGGGACGAATTCTGGGCGGGCGCGACGCGCTCAAGTATTACGAAGCCGGCATGGACCTGGGCCTGGCGCGGGATGTGGAGGAGAGCTTCCGCATTTTTCAGGGACGCATCCTCGACGAGTACGACGCCATGGCCAAGGAGATGGGATTCCACATTATCGACGCCACGCAGTCCATTGAAACTCAGCAATTGCGGATGCGCGAAATCGTCATGAACGAGATCGGCGAAAGCCTGAAGAACACCGTTTTGCACGTGCCCAAGACAGGAGAAATCGTTGCGCAACCGTCAACCGCTCCAGTTCTATAACGAGCCCCTCGCGGGGGTCGATGTGAGCGACCTCCAGGGCAAACTGATTGTGGTCGAAGGCCCGGACGCGGTCGGACGCAGCACGCAGATCGCGCTGCTGCGCCAGTGGCTGGAGCAGGAAGGCCACGCGGTGCTGGACAGCGGCATGGCGCGCAGCGCGCTGGCCGGCAAGGGCATTCAGCAGGCCAAGGAAGGCAACACGCTGCAGCCGATCACGATGACACTGTTCTACGCGACGGACTTCGCCGACCGCCTGGAGAACGAGATCATTCCGGCGCTGCGCGCGGGCTTCGTGGTGCTGATCGACCGCTACATCTACTCGATCATGGCGCGGGCGATCGCGCGCGGCGAGGACCGGCGCTGGATCGAGCAGGTGGCCGGCTTCGCTTTGGTGCCGCACGCGGTGTACTACCTGCGCGCGGAGGTGGAACAACTGGTGCGGCGCGTGGTGATCGGCCGCGGCGCGTTCGATTATTGGGAAAGCGGCATGGATCTGCGCTTCGGCACCGATATGTATGAGAGCTTCGTGAAGTACCAGCGCCGCCTGATCAAGGCGCTGGATACGATGGTGGAGCCCTACAACTTCACGGTGATCGATGCCGCGCAGCCCATTGACAAGATTTTCCGCACGCTGCAGCGCCATGTCTCGCGGCTGCGTTTGAGCGGTCTCGGACCGCAACGTCCCACGCGCCCCCGCGCCCGTGCGGCCAAGGCCTGATGCAGATCTACCTGTTGCGCCACGGTATCGCGGAGGACGGCCGGCCCGGGCGTCCCGACGCGGAGCGGGCCCTTACCGAAGAGGGCCGGGCGAAACTGCGCCGCGTGCTCAAACGGGCGCGTACGGCGGAGGTCAGCCCGAGCCTGATCCTGGCGAGTCCCTACCGGCGGGCCGTCGAAACGGCCGAGGTGGTGGCGGAGGTTTTTCGTTACAAGGGCGACATCGTGCAGTCCAGGGCATTTGTGCCCGAGGCCTCGGCCGCGGCAGCGTGGGAGGAACTGCGCCTGTACTCCGGGGAACCGGCGGTGCTGGTGGCGAGCCACGAGCCGCTGATGAGTTCCTGCGTCGCCTTCCTGCTGGGATGCCCTGCGCTGCAGGTGGAGATGAAGAAGGCCGCAATGGTGCGCATCGATGTGGAGAGCACGAGTGCCGTCCCGCGCGGTATTCTCAAGTGGATGATCACTCCCGCACTCTGTCTGGAGTAGCCCATGAACTTCATCAAGGCCACCGAAAAGTACGAGCAATGGCTCGGCCGGCACCTGCATATTCTGGTCGATGACCTTGCGTTCAAGCACGAGCAGATGCGTACCGCGCCGTTCCCGTTCCTGCGCGCGACTTATTACCGGTGGGCGCAGATTTTCCCGGAGGTCTGCGCGGCCGCGGCCAAGGCTCCCGAGGTGCTGGCCGTGGGCGACCTGCACGTGGAGAACTTCGGGACCTGGCGCGACATCGAAGGCCGGCTGATCTGGGGGATCAACGATTTCGACGAGGTGTGGCACCTGCCGTACACCAACGATCTGGTGCGTCTGACGACGAGCGCGCTACTGGCCGGAATGACCTGCCACGCGCGCGAGGCGGCGGATGCGCTTCTCGCCGGATATCGCGAATCGCTGGAGGCGGGCGGGCGCCCGGTGACGCTGGCGGAGCATCATCCCGCGCTGCGTCACATGGCAACGGCGCGGCTGCACGAGCCGGAGCGTTTCTGGGAGAAACTTGCCGCGTGTCCCGAGGCGGCGGACGTGCCTTCCGTGGCCACCAAAGCGCTGGCGCGCACGATGCCGGAGAAGGGGCTGGAGTGGCGCCTGCTGCGGCGCCGCGCGGGACTGGGCAGCCTGGGACGGGAGCGGTACGTGGCGCTGTCGGAATGGCACGGCGGCTACATCGCGCGCGAGACCAAAGCGCTGGCACCCAGCGCGGCGGCGTGGGCGGCGAAGTACAAGGGCACGGCGCGGATCCTGTACCAGGAGATGCTGGACGATGCCGTGCGCTGTCCGGATCCGTTCGTGCGCATGCAGAAGCGCTGGATTGTGCGGCGGCTGGCGCCGGATTGTTCGCGCATCGAGCTTTCCGCGCTGCCCAAGGAGCGCGACGAGATTCGCCTGCTGCACGCGATGGGATGGGAGACGGCGAACGTCCACCTGAGCAACGCGCGGCCGAAGACCGTGCTGGCGGACCTGAAGAAGCGCCGCGGGGGCTGGCTGCTGGAGGCGGCGCGCAAGATGGAGCAGGCGGTCCTGGCCGACTTCGCGGCGCAATAGCGGCGCGACCGGCCGGCCGGTTGAGGCATCATAAGAAGAAGCGGGATGCCGTCAGAAAGCCAGTCTCCTCCCCAAATCAATCCGTGGATCGTCGCGGTTGCGGTCATGTTCGCCACCTTCATGGAGGTGCTGGACACGACGGTAGTCAACGTGTCGCTGCCGCACATCGCGGGAAGTCTTTCGGCGAGCGTGGACGAAGCCGCCTGGGCGCTGACCTCGTACCTGGTGGCCAACGCCATCATCCTGCCGATGACGGGATGGATCGCCAGTTACTTCGGGCGCAAGCGGACGCTGCTGACGGCGGTGTTCGGCTTCACCGCGGCATCGTTCCTTTGCGGGCTGGCGACGTCGCTGCCCATGCTGATCTTCTTCCGCGTGGTGCAGGGAGCCACCGGTGGAGCGCTGCAGCCGCTTTCGCAGGCGGTGATGCTGGAGGCGTTTCCGCCCAAGGATCGCGGCAAGGCGATGGCGTTCTGGGGGCTGGGAATCGTGGTGGCGCCCATGCTGGGTCCGGTGATCGGCGGGTACCTGACGGACAATTTCTCCTGGCGATGGGTGTTCTACATCAACCTGCCGGTGGGCCTGGCCAGCGTCATCATGACGCGGCTGTTCATCTTCGATCCGCCGTACCTGCGGCGTCAGGGCCGCGGCATCGATTACTGGGGCATCGGGCTGCTCGCGGTCGGCGTGGGCGCGCTGCAGGTGGTGCTCGATAAGGGGCAGGAGGAGGACTGGTTCGGCTCCAACTGGATCGTGATCGTGACCGCGATTTCGGCGCTGGGGATCGCGTTCTTCATCTGGCGCGAAATGACGGCGCGCGATCCGGTAGTGCATCTGCGCGTGTTCAAGGACCGCACTTACACGGCGGGCGTGTTTCTCATGACCATGCTCGGTTTCGTACTCTACGGCAGCATGCTGCTGCTGCCCATCTTCCTGCAGACGCTGCTGGGCTACTCGGCGGTGGACGCCGGAATTGCCATGGCGCCGCGCGGGCTGGGCAGTTTCCTGATGATGCCGCTGGTGGGCACGGTGCTGAGCCGCTTCGATCCGCGCAAGGTGCTGGCGGTGGGGCTGGTGGGGGCGTCGTATTCGCTGTACCAACTCTCCGCGTTGAACCTGAACGCGGGTTACTGGGACATTTTCTGGCCGCAGTTCCTGCAGGGCGCCTGCCTGGCGATGCTGTTCGTGCCGCTGACCACCGCCACTATGGATCCGATTCCGAAAGAAGAGATGGGCAACGCCACCAGCATGTTCAACCTGATGCGCAACCTGGGTGGCGGGTCGGGCATCGCGGCGGCAACCACATTTCTCTTCCGCCGTACGCAGTTCCACACGGAGCGGCTGGGCGAGCACATCACCGCGATGAACCCGCAGGCGCGGCAGTGGCTGATGGGCGTGCAAGCGGGGATGGTGCGGAGCGGGCTGGATCCGGCGACGGCGAAGGCGCGTTCGTACGGCGCGCTGTGGGGCACCCTCCTGCGCGATTCGTCGATGCTCTCCTTCATCGATACCTTCCGGGCGATGGCGATTGTGTTCCTGTGCGTGCTGCCGTTCCTGTTCCTGATGAAGAAACCGAGCCATCACCGCGCGGCCGGGCCGATGCATTGAGCCGGCCTTACCCGAGGGCTGGTAGAACAGTTATATGGTTCGGATTTTGCTCGCGATCGCGCTGAGCGCGCCTCTGTTCGCCGCCGACCAGCAGCCCGGTTTGCTGGATAGCGCCAGGCACGGACACACCAAGGACGTGGAGGCGCTGCTGGCCAAGGGCGCGGATCCTGAAATGAAGGACAAGGACGGACGCACGCCGCTCATGCTGGCGGCACAATATGGGCACGCGGCCACCGTGAAACTTCTGCTGGCGAAAGGCGCGAAGCCGGATGCGCGGGACGCGCAAGGGTGGAACGCGTATATGCTGGCGCTGCTCGCGCCGGCGGGGGGCGTCATGGGGGTGGTCCACGGCACGCACGATGCCGTGCTGCGCCTGCTGCCGCAGCCGAAGCGCTTCCGGGTGCAGGTGAACGCGGGGTGGACGCCCGGCCAGGCGGTGTTCAGTTCGTGCTTCATGCGTCCGGCGGAGTTGCAGGAGCACCTGCGCGGCCTGCGTCCGGACGCGATGGCGCTGGAAGCGCTCGAGCGGTACGTGGTGGCTTCAGGCCGCGGCCTGGTCGCGATCGTGCGCGCGGACGCGCGGGGTACGGCGGAGTTTCCCAACGCCGACCCGGCTCCGAACATCGACGCGACGCTGGACCTGTTGGTCCAGCCGGGCGTCACCTGCGTGCAAGGCGTGGACCGGCTGGCGATGCCGATTCGGGCGCAACTGTCGGTGGGGGGTGCCGCGGGGCTCTTCGACCGGGAGTTCGGCACGGGCGTGAAGACCGGGATGAAATCGGAGAGCGCCGGCAACCCGAATCAACACGGACCGCTGTTTGCGGCTTGGGCCAAATCGCAGGTAGGGCCGATCTACTGGGCCATGGTCGAGGCTTTGATGAAACGCGAGTGATAGAATTCAATCCAATATGGCGTCGACCGTCGATTCCCGCAAAGTCATCGGGCGTAGCCCGGAATCCCTACGCGTTCAGGAGCGGCTGGCGCTTGCCGGGAAGCACATCGCGCTCGAGCTTTACACGCCGAGGACGCTCCCGCTGCGGCGGATCGAAGCGATCGGGGATTCGCTGGGCGAGTGCCTGCGCATGTTGAAGGAGCGCGGACTGGATCCGAAGCAGTTCGAGTTCACGCTTCTTACGCTGCCGTACCAGATTTAAAAAGGGGGCGGGTGTTCGCACGGGGCTGGAATCGCCGCTTCGGGAAGATGGTGGGCCCTGTAGGATTTGAACCTACGACCAACGGATTATGAGTCCGCTGCTCTAACCGCTGAGCTAAGGGCCCAAAGCCTAAGTAGTCGCTGGACCTGCATCGGCACCCGAATCCCCCAGTCGCGTGAGCAAGGTGTGCCTAAGCGAGTGTATCACGAAGTCTTTTGGCCACTTGAGCATTGCGCGGACAAGCATTGCGCGGACTGTCTGGCGCAAGTGATTCGTGTACGTGCCGCCGTAGGGGCAGTCCACTCTGCCGTGAAACACACACTGGGATTCCCGCCGCCGTGTCTGCGCGAGAGCATTTGCGCTGGCCCGCGATGACAGGCTCAGATGACTACCGGCGCATCGACTTGCCGGCCCGGAAGTATATAGCAGAACTTGGCGCTGCCGGAACAGGAACACGTCGCACTTTATTCCACGAACTCCTCCGCTCCGCCGCGAACCGATAGGAGGCCGTCGGCTTCCATTTGTTTGACCGTGGCGATAATCTTCTGCTGAGCTTCCTCCACGTCCTTGATGCGGACGGGGCCGAGTGCCTGCATGTCTTCCGCCAACATCTCAGCCGCCCTGCTCGACATCAGGGAAGTGAATTTCTTCTTCAACTCCGGATTGCTGCCTTTGAGTGCAACGGTCAGCACCTTGCGGTCGAGCCGCCCAACGAGGGCCCGCAGGCTGTCGGGGCTGACGTTGATCAGGTCGTCAAAGACGAACATGAGACGGCGGATCTCCTGGTCCAACTGCGGGTTCTCCGCGCCGATTGTCTGCAAGATCTGTTCCGCCTCGTCCGCATCCACCTGGTTCAGGAGGTCGGCGACCGTGCGGACTCCGCCGAACGCCTGGAAACTCGCGCCGCTCGCCGCGCTGAGTTTGCCGCGAATCGAGCGCGTCAGCCGTTCGAGCACCTCTGGCGATACCTGCTCCAGCGACGCTGCTCTCCGGGTAACTTCGGGCTTCAGTTCGGCAGGTAGCGCGCGCAGGAACTGAGCCGCGGCTGCGGTCTCTAACTGGCACAGAACCAGCGCGATGGTTTGCGGGTGCTCGCTTTGCACGACTCTGGCGAGCACGTCAGGGTCGGCCTGTCTGAGCAGGTCGCGGCTCGATGGTTCGGGATGCATCGATTCCAGGAGTTGGTCCGCCAGGCGCTTTCCTGCCTCGGGTCCGAAAGCAGAAACCAGGATCGAGTTGACTTTTTGAAAGCCTCCGTTGTCGATGAGACCCCGCCTACCGCTACTATCCAGGAACTCTCGTAGGACCCTGTCCTGCTCCTCGCGGTCCAGCGGAGGCAGTACGGCAAGCTCGCGCGACACAGTACGAACCTCCTCCTCGGACATTTCCTGAAGAATCGCTGCCGCCGCTTCGTGGCTTAGGCTGGCGAGCAGGATGGCCGCCTTCCGGAGGCCGGATAGCTGGGGGGCGCTATCCTGCGGCGCGGGAAGAGACCGCAAGGGTGTGGTTTCGGACGGGGGCGCGGCTAGAGCTGCCATGGCTCCTCTCACCCTGCAAATCCAGCACCACTCCCGTTCCTCCCCCGCCCTCGGGGAAGATCCCACGCGACTGCGGCTTTGCGGACGCCGAGGGGCGACACAGACGGCCCGTTTGCCCCTGTCGTGGTGTCAGGGATTTGACATGTCAAGCAGGAGGCCTAAGGCGAGGATCGCCAGATGGTGATTTTGCTTGAGCATGGAGGGGGCGGTCATTGGCCGATGACGTGCACTTTCCGCGGCCGCATGTCCGATTTCTCCCCTCCGTTGACGAACGACACCCCAAGGTTGGCAGACTTGCCCGTACCGATCGAGGTGCGTCTTGGCAATCGCGATGTGACCCTGGACGAGATCCAGGCCTTTCGCGCCGGAGTCGCTCTGCCTTTGAATACGAGGCCCGGAGATCCGCTCGAGTTATTCGTCGGGAATGTCCGGCTCGGCATGGTGGATGTGGTCGTCAAGGATGGCCGGCTATGTGCCCGTGTGGTCGAAATCCAGCGTACGGGCAGCACGGACTCGAAGGGAACACAAGGAACGGAGGCGCCGTATGGCCGTTGATCAGGCGAAGGCGCTTCTGACGACGGAGTGGCGCGCGGCTCTCGAACGCAACCTTAACCCCCCGGGGACGTCTGCAATCACAGTCTCTGTGATCCCAGCCGGACCGTTCTCTCAAACGCCGGTGCCGCCCGATTGGGAATGGATCGGTTTTATCGGAGACGAACCGTTCATGTACGCCGGCGCGTCCGGGGACGTGTGGAATCTCGAATGCGATGGCGAGGCCGGGCCGGCTCTCCTGCCGGATCTCTTTGCGGCTGCATCGGGTGAACTGGCCCGCAAGTTCGGTTTGAGCGCTCGATCGGAAATCGTACGTGGCCAGGATCTCCCTGCGGAGGTAGGTAATGGCGGAGCGGTATTGCTGACGTGCTCGATCGGCCTGGCTGGCGGTCAGAACGTGAAGGTGATTGCGGCCTTCGTTCCGGCAACCCTGAGAATGGCGCAGAGGTCCATGGAGACCGAGGCGTTAAAGCCCCACCTTGCCGGACTCTCTTTCTCCTTGCATTCCGATCTCGGCAAAACCACGCTAGCGTTGGGCTCGGTACTCAGATTGACCGCGGGCAGCATCATCGATCTGGGCTGCGCGAGCACCGATCCGGTTGCTGTCCACCTCAATGGACGGTTTATTGGATCTGCAAGGGTCGTGCGCTGCGGCGAGTATTACGGGATTTGCGCGGTTGGAGAAGATGTCGCGACACTGGAGGGAATAGCCGGATGACACCCACTGGCGACCGGCGGGACAGCACGGCGCCCGGCGCAGGGACTCCTGCACTGACGGATGCCACCGGCAAACCTGCCGAGATTTTCGATTTCTCGCAACTGCAGCGCCTGCCGGAAGACCACCTGGGTACGATCGGCGATCTGCACGAGACCTTCCTGCGCTCCGTCGGCCCGGTCCTGGCGATGCTGTTGCGCTGCAGTGTGCACGCCGAAGTGACCGAACTGGAGGACGCGACTTTCGGGCGATTCCTGGATGAGCTTGCTTCGCCAACCTGCGTCGCGTTCCTCGCAGCCCCACCGAGCGACATTCCATGCGCTCTGGAGATCCCCTCCGGTCTGGTTTCCACCATGTTGGATCTGCTGATGGGTGGCGACGGACGGGATGCGGGAACCCAGGGCCGGGAGTTGACCGTCCTGGAAAAGGACCTTTTGGAGACCGTGCTCGCGGTCGTCACGCACGAACTCAGCGAGGCCTGGAGACCGTTTCTGGACGTGAGGTTCAGTCACCTGGCGATTCGCACGAATCCCCGCACGGCGGATCTAGTGAGCCGATCGGAAGGGATGGCCGTTGTCGGTATGAAGCTGACAGTCGGTGAAACCGAGGGGGTACTCCACCTGGCGATTCCGGCATCCCTGGCCAAACGGGTTCGACAGGAGACGACACTCCCGCTCTCCAGTCAACCCGAGCAGCCAGCAGGAATGGAAGAGGCGATTCAGTTGCGCCTGAGTCGCGAACTGCTGCTGGACGTGGATTTCGAGCTCCGCGATTCGGCCATGCGCCTGGCGGATCTGATCGGCCTGAATCCCGGCTCGGTCCTGGACCTGGGAACGCCTTGCGATGGGGCGATCACGGTCTCGGTAAACGGGGTTCCCCGACTCCGCGGCGTTCTCACGCAAGGCGATGCAAGGATGGCAGTTACGATTGAATGAGCAAAGGCCGGATTGGTCGAGCCAAACCGAAGATCTAGTACTGTGGTCGCGCGATTTTGATGCAAATGTACTAGGATAATAGCGTCGTCTTTGGGACTGCCACGACTATCGCAAACCCTCTTTCGCGCCGATGATACTCGTGGGTGTCCAACCACGCAAAGGACGTCATCCACGGAGACCGCCGTGCGGACCGGCGCTACGAGTTGGATCTCGCCGTGCGGTTTACCTGCCAGGAATGGGGAGCGCGTACGGGGCTCGGACACACCCTGGAACTGAGCCGGGGCGGTATCCGATACTGGACCGAGACACCCCCGCCTGTCGGCGCTACCGTAGAGTTGCGAATTCACTGGCCTTTTCTGCTGCAGAACGTCTGTCCGCTTGAACTGGATGTGCGCGGAACGGTCCTGCGCGTGGATCAGCGGGGTACCGTGGTCAAGGTGTCCAAGTACGAGTTCCGGACCGCGGGTGAGCGCTCCTTCGAAGAAATGGACGGGTCGAAGATTCTGAGTTTCGTCGCCTGAGCGCCATCGCCGAGGGTCGTCTGACTTCAGACGGGTATTCAATTCTTTTTTGCCGGCAAGTCGCTGAGGATCTTCTTCACGTAATTCAACGTCTCGGGGATGTCAGGCACGGCGCCGGCGGAATCCACGGGGACCGTCCCGGCGTTGTAGGCGGCAAGGGCGCGCGCGAGGTCTCCGCTGTATTTGTTGAGCAACTGTTTGAGGAGTTTGGCGCCGGCGTCGACGTTCTTCATCGGGTCAAAAGGATCGCTAACGGAGAACTGGTTGATGGTGGCCGGCATGAGTTGCATGAGGCCGACCGCGCCCTTGACGGAGACGGAGCAGGGGCGAAAAGCGGATTCCTGACGGATGACGCTGCGCAGCAGGTCGGGATCCACGCTCTGCGCGGTCGCGGCGCGCTCCACGACGGCGTCGATCTGGGCGGAGGGCAGCGGGTCGCAATCGGCAAAGGGCGCCACTGTCGCGGAATACGGCACGAGACCCGGAGTGGCGGCTGGCGGAGGCAGCAGGAAGAATTTCGGGGGAGGCCCCGGGGCCTGTTTGCGCACGGAGACTTCCTGCAAGGCTACGGATTGCATCATTTTGGCCACCGAAGCCTGCTGCAGTTCGGCTGGGCTTAGTGACGGTTGTCCCGCGGGAGCGCCGACGGTCTGGGCTGGACTGGTCGGGGGTAGGAAGCAGGCCAGGAAAGCGAAGCCGCAAAGGTAAGCCCGCGTCACAACGAACTCCTGAAATTTCCTCGAATCAAGGGAATCCCTGCCGATGTGGTGTGTAAGAGGCTAAGTACAGAAGAACTTGGCGGAAAGGAGACGCACATGGGAATCGGACCACTAGGCAGGATCGACTCGTTGGCGCTGACGGTCGACCAACCGCAAAACACCAGGTTACCGGCCGCAGCCACGGATATCGTCGCCGCTGTGCGGGAAATGAACCGCTCCGAACTCGCCTCGACCGACCGGCAATTGACCTTCACATGGGATTCGCAGAACAACCGGCCTGTAATCAAGATCGTCAAGCGGGACTCCGGTGAGGTAATCGAGGAAATTCCGCCCGAGGAATTTCGCAACGTAATTGCCAGCCTCACTGACACTGGAAAGAAGCGATAGGCGTAATCGATATGTCCAGCACAGCGTATCTCGAAAGCCGGATCCTTTCGGCAGACCCGATTGAACTCATCCAGATCCTCTACGAACACGCGATTCTTGCGGTGGTGGATGCCCGTCGGCAACTCGCGGCGGGCGACATCGCTGCACGGTCGAAGGCGGTGTCCCAATGTATCGCGATTCTCGGTGAGTTGGACGCGTCGCTGAACCACCAGGCGGGAGGTCCGCTGAGCCAGGAACTCGCGCGGCTCTACGAATACATGCAAGTACAGTTGACGCTGGGAAACTTCGAGCAGAAGGACGAACCTTTCGCATCGGTCGAGACGGTTCTCAGGACGCTGGCGGACGGCTGGAAGAGTGTCCGACCGGCTGACGCGCGAGTGTCTGAGTTGGTACCGGCTGAAGCGCCGTCCGACCCATGGGACATGTATCAGGTGGCGGAGCCGGAAGTTGGCCAGGTTGCGCATGCCTGGTGCGCCTAGTCGGAGCCGGGACGCTGCAAGCCACGCGCCACCAGCGATGCCAGGCCGAGTCCACCCTGCGCGGACAACGACTGGGCAAACATCTCCTGCGCGTAGTCCATGGCGGAACTGCCCGATTGATCGTCTCCCGTACCCATCCACCCACCTTCGGAGTCGCGCACAGATTTGAGAAGCTGCGCCATAAGGAGTGCCTCGAACTGCTTCGCGGCGTCCAGAATCTTCGCGGGCGAATCCTTTGCTCCAGGCCCCCCTAACGCCGTCACGGGTAACCCTGCCGAAAGGGCATCGATGGACATAGCTGCTCCTTAGATCACTTCCAGAACTGCTTCGAGCGCTCCCGCGCTCTTCAGATTTTGCAGGATGGCGATGATGTCCCGCGGACTGGAGCCGATCGCCGTCAGTGCGCGTACCAGTTCCTCGACCGTGGCGCCCTGCTTGAGAACCACGTTGCGAGTGGGTTCCTGCCTGGCTCCAACGGTCGTTTGAGGCACGACCTGAGTTGTCCCTCCGGTGGTGAAGGCGTTCGGTTGGGACACGCCAAACGTGGTCTGAATTTCCACTGTCAGGTTTCCCTGCATGAGGGCGACGGGCGCGATATGGACGTCTTTCCCCATCACGATGGTCCCGGTGCGCTCGTTGACGACAATCTTCGCCTCGTGGTCCTGCTCTACCGTGAGCTTCTCCAGTTCCGCGATGAAGTCGGCGGATTTGTTCCGATAGCCGGCGGGAAGCACCACCGTCACAACTCCTGCGTTGTCGGCGTGTGCGACATCTCCGAATTTCTCGTTCAGCACCTTCTCCACACGCGACGCGGTGGTGTAGTCGGCGCGCTGCAACTGCAGATGGAGGCTGACGCCCGGATTTACAGCCGGCGACGGGCGCTCGATGATGGCGCCGTTGGGAATCCGCCCGACCGTGGGGTGGTTTACGACCTGGGTGGTCATGCCATTGCCCGCGGCATACCCGCCCAACACCAGAGGGCCCTGGGCGACTGCGTAGACCTGTCCATCGGGACCCTTGAGCCCGGTCATCAGGAGAATGCCACCCTGCAGACTGGGGGCATCGCCAATCGCCGCAGCGGTCACATCGATTCGCGATCCCGGCTGGCCGAATGGCGGCAGGGTTGAGGTCACCATAACGGCCGCGGTGTTCTTCACCTGAAGCGCCATCGCCGGCACGGACAAACCCATGCGCTCGAGGAGATTGGTCAGGCTTTGGGCGGAGAACAGGGTTTGACGGCGGTCTCCGGTGCCGGCGAGACCAACGACGAGCCCGTACCCCATCAACTGGTTGTCACGAACGCCTTCAAGGGAGACGATGTCCTTGAGGCGCGTCGCGCAGGGGCTTGGGATCGCCCAAGCGGCAAGCACACAACAAGCAATGAGAGAATTCGACTTCATGGCTCACCTCAGAACGGAAGAATGCCCAGCAGGATCCGGTAGAGGATGAATGGACGACGAATCGAATCGCCGATCACTCCCTTGCCGTTTACCCGGATCTCCATCTGGGCGATTTGGTCGGAATTGACCACGTTGCCGGTCGTCAAATCGGCCGGGCGGACCACACCACGCACCGTCACCACTTGCCGCTCGGAGTTGATCTGTACGTCCTTGGTTCCTTCCACCACTAGGTAACCGTTGGGAAGCACGTGGGACACGCGGGCGCTCAGGTTCGTGCTGAGCGAGGTTCCGCGGCTGGTCGTCCCCTGACCGTCGAGAGATGTCGCAGTGCTCCCGTTGGCTAGATTCGCGAGCGCGCCGTTGGCGCTCTTCAATCCGGCAAGTCCCGTGACCGAACTCTTGACGCTCGACGCGCGCGAGGTCTTGGTGGTTCCGGTCGCGATGGCGGATGCCTTCTCCATCACCACGATGGTGACCAGGTCGTCCACCTGGAACGCGCGTACGTCGCTTCCCAAATCGGTCAGCCGCGATGCCGGGGACCACAGGGACCCTGCCACGGGACGGGTCGTGTCCGATTTCCCGCGCGACGACGCCTCATCGATATACCGGTCCAGCGGGCTGGGCTCAACAGTCTTCTTTTTCCCGGCGGCGTTCGCGACCGAGAGTAGTGAGAGCGCCAGGGCGGCGGGGATTAAGCGAACAAAGGTACGCATACTAGTACACTCGACTTCCGTTTGCCTGAACCAGTGCCGTGCCCTTGCCGGTCACGTGCGCCTGGAACAGTTTCTTCGTACCGGGATTGCGCACGGAGATCGAATCCCCGACGCACCCCGCAGTCACCGCCGTGCCGGTGAACGCCAGTCGCGTGTTGCCGGCGCGCACTTCCACTTCGACGGAGTCGCCAGCGCTTATGTCCTTCGGCCCGATCAGATCGGCGCGGCGCAGTTCGGATCCGGCGGGGAGCAAGCGGCGCGGGATCATCCCCACCACTTGATCGACGGACGCCATTCTGCCGGCCACAGGAAAGGTCTCGATGGTTTCGAGCCGCACCTGTGCAGCGGAGATCGCCTCGGCCGGCTTCAGCGTGGTGGCAGCAACGAGCCGGACGGATTTGACAGCGATCGAGACCCTGGCCCAAATGCTGAAACGCCGGTTCCCGCCGTACAGGACGTCGCCGCGCCACAATACCGGCGAGAGGCGGTCGGTGCGCGCGGGCACGCCGAGGTGCCTGAGATCGAAGTCGAGTTCTCCAC
>JAFDVU010000007.1 GCA_018268835.1 Acidobacteriota bacterium
TCGACATACCTGCCGAAGAATGCCATGGGCTGCTCCCAGGAAGGATGACCGAAGACGAAACGGTAAGTGCCCCCGGTGCGGACATCGGCCTCGCAGGAAAGGAAGGACGCCCCACACGACTTGGGCACCCACCAACGCTTGAGGAGTTCGGGTTTGGTCCAGGCATCGAAGACGATATGCACCGGACCGTTGAAGGTTCGGGTCACGACAAACTCGCGCCCGGACTTCCGTTCCACGGCGGTGCTGTAGTTTGTGGGTTTGGTGTCACGATTGTTTCTTTCGTCCATCGGTTTTCTCCTTGTGTTTCAATTCCTCGAGAAGCTTGTCCAACTCGTTGAAGCGCGCGGCCCAGCTTTGGCGGTACTGCTCGATCCAAGCCGCCTCTTGCTCCAGCCCGCGCCGGCCGAGCTTGCAGGTTCGCACGCGCCCGACCTTTTCCGTGGTGACGAGCCCTGCCTGCTCCAGGACGCCGACGTGCTTCTTCATGCCGGTCAGGGTCATGCGGAACTTGCCGGCAAGGTCGGTGATGGAAGCGTCCGCGCGTCCGAGTTGTTCGAGAATGCCGCGCCGGGTGGCATCGGAGAGCGCGGCGAACGAAGCATCGAGGACGGTTCCCGCATACTGAACCATGTGGTTCAGTATATAGCGGGAAACGGCGAGATTCAAGGATTTCCGTGGATACTACGCGGGCAGGGCGGCTTTACTTCACGGTGAAGTCGACGCTGGCGCTGGTGTTTTCCCATTCGAGCGTCAGGCGGCCCTTGTTGCCTCCGAGCGAGGTGAGGGTCATCTTGTACTTTTCGACGAAGGCGGCGGGCTTGCCCATGGTCATGGGAACGCGGCCGAGGTCCTGCTTTTCGTCGTAGGTCATGCCGGACTGCCCGGTCTGCTTGTTGACGATGAGCTTCCAGCCGGCCTTATCGAGCAATACGTAGAGGCTGTGCTTGCCCGCGGGAACGGTGAGGGCGCCGATGGCGAGTTCGGCCGGAGTATCGAGCAGTGTGGCCTCGTTGGCGCCGGCTCGCCAGACCGGGTAAGTCGCGTCCTTGGTGAGGATCCCGTCGGGGGAGAAGACCTTGCGGCCGCGCACGCTGGGCGCGGAGTACTTGATGGTGATGGTCTTGCCCGCAATCGTCGCCGAGGTTTCGGCCGCCGGGCTGAGGCGTTGGGCGGAGGCAGGAATGGCAATCGCCGCGGCCAGGGCCACGGCACAAGTGAGTGTAGTACGCATCTTCCCGAGTATAGCTTTGGCGCGGCCCCTTGCGCGTTCCGGCCGGGTCAGGCATTTTAAAAGCGATGCCCTCTTCGTACGAGTTTCTACGCGCCGTGCTGGCCCTGATGGGGGTGGCGTGCGCCTACCTGGCGGGACGGACGTTGGCGGGCGTCCGGCGCGGCTGGCAGAAGCTCTCACGCCTGTACGGGTGGATCCTGCGCTCGGTGGTTTGCCTGGCGGCGATCGTATTCCGCTTTCCGGTGGACGTGATGGCGATGCTGACGTGGTCGGTGGCCGTCCTTCTGTTCGCCCTCGGCTACCTGCAGGCGCTGAGCCGCAAGCCGCCGGAGGATCTCTCGAAGGATATTTTTCCGCCCGAAGGCTGATCCCGGCGCGTCACAAGTTACAATCGATTCTTACATGTCGCTCATTGTTGTTGGATCCGTCGCATATGACGGCGTGGAGACGCCGCACGGGAAGGTGGACCGCATGCTAGGCGGCGCCGCCACCTACATCGGGCTCTCCGCCGCCTTTTTTACGGAGGTCAAGATCGTCGCCGTGGTGGGCGACGATTTCGCCGAAGAAGACCGCGGGTTGCTCGCCTCGCGCAAGATCGACCTGACCGGACTGGAACGCGTTCCCGGCGGGAAGACGTTCTTCTGGGCGGGGAAATATTCGCCGGATATGAACGACCGGGAGACGCTGCGGACGGACCTCAACGTGTTCGCCGATTTCAATCCGAAGCTGCCGGAAACTTACCGCGGCGCGCCGTACCTGTTCCTGGGCAACATCCAGCCCGAACTGCAGCGCAACGTACGCGCGCAGATGTCCAACGTGCGGCTGACCGGCGGGGACACGATGAACTACTGGATCAACGATTTCCGTCCGCAGTTGCTGGAGACCCTGAAGCAGTGGGACTTTCTGCTGATCAACGACAGCGAAGCGCGGCTGCTGAGCGGCGAATACAACCTGCTGCGCGCGGCGGCGCGGATCATGGAACTGGGTCCGCACACGCTGGTGATCAAGCGCGGGGAATACGGCGCGATTCTGTTCCGCCGCGACGGCCACTTCATGGTGCCGGGCTACCTGCTGGAGGACGTTTTCGATCCCACCGGGGCGGGCGACAGTTTCGCCGGCGGATTCATCGGCTACCTGGCCGGACGCGGCGTCTCCCCGCATGACGGCGACATCGATTTCGCCGAACTCCGCCGCGCCGTGATCTACGGTTCCGTCATGGGCAGTTTCTGCTGCGAGAAGTTCGGCGTGGACCGTTTTCGCACCCTCACGCATGCCGAGATCGAGGCCCGCTATCAAGAGTTCAAGGCTTGCACCGCGTTTTAGCCCGTGGGTGCTAGGCGCGGGACTGACCGCGCTCAGCGCCCTGGCGCTGGCCATCTGCTACCGGCAGGGCTGGATCCTCTATTACGGGGACGCCGAGGCGCACCTGGATATCGCGCGCCGCATTCTGGATTCGCGGACGCCGGGATACGACCAGGTGGGCACGGTGTGGCTGCCGCTGCCGCACTGGCTGATGGTGCCGCTGGCGATGCGCGACGCGCTGTGGTTCAACGGGCTGGCGGGGGCGATTCCGAGCGCGCTGGCATTCATCGCGGGGGGACTGTTTTTGTACGGCGCGGCGCGGCGCGCGTTCGAATCGCCGGCCGCGGGAGTCACCGCCGCCGCGATCTACGCGCTGAACCCCAACACGCTGTACCTGCAGGCGACTCCGATGACGGAGTCCGAGTCCTTCCTGTGGCTGGCGGCGCTGCTCTACTTCACGATCCGGTTTCGCGAGACGCAGGGGTGGGGATCGGTGATCGGGGCGGGCATCGCGGCGTGCGCGGGCACGCTGACGCGGTACGAATTCTGGCTGATGATCCCGTGCGTGACGGTGTACCTGTTGTGGGCGGCGCGGAGGCGCCGGATCGCGGCGGCTTTCGTTTTCGGCGCGATCGCCTCGGCGGGGCCGCTGTTCTGGTTCTTCCACAACTGGTGGCTATCGCTGGATCCGCTGGGCTTCTACCGGGGCCCGTGGTCGGCGCGTGCGATTCAGGGGGCGGCGGATTATCCGGGACGCGGCGATTGGCGGGTGGCGTGGCAGTACTACCGCGCGGCGGCGGAGTTGTGCGCGGGGCCGTGTCTGCCGCTGATCGCGATCGCCGGCGCCGCGGCCGCGATGCTGCGCCGGGCGTTCTGGGCGCTGTTTCTGCTGCTGATACCCGCCGCGCTTTACGTGTGGAGCATGTACAACGGCACGGTGCCGATCTTCATGCCGGTGCTGAAGCCGTTCTCGTACTACAACACGCGCTACGGGATGGCGGCGCTGCCGCTGCTGGCGTTCGCCGCGGCGGGCATGGTGGCGCTGCTGCCTCACCGTACGCGCGCGATTGTGGCGACGCTGACGATCGCGGCGGCGGCGATTCCGTGGCTGGTGCATCCGGCGCCGTCCTATTGGATCACCTGGGAGGAATCGCGCGTGAACTCGGTGGCGCGCCGGGCGTGGACGAGCGAAGCCGCGGATGTGCTGCGGCCGCTGTATCGCCCCGGCGCCGGCATCCTCAGCTCATTCGGGATGCAGGGCATCTACCGGGAGGCGGGGATTCCGCTCAAGGAGACGTTCACCGGGGACAACGGCATCCCGTTCGACGCGGCCGTGCGCCGGCCGGAGCTTTTCCTGCACGAGGAGTGGGTGGTGGCGTTCGGCGGCAGCGATCCGCAGACGGCCGTGAATCGAGCGGCGCGCAACGGGATCCACTATTCTTTAGTAAAGACGATCATCGTCAAGGACGCGCCGGTAATCGAGATTTACCGCCGCTAGGAGCCACATGATTCCACACGAAAACGTCACCACGACCTTCGATCTCCCGGGCTACCGGGTGAAGCGAAACCTCGGCGTCGTCCGCGGCATCATCGTCCGCTCGCGCTCGATTTTCGGCACCATCGGCGCTGGGCTGCAGACCATCGTCGGCGGGAACATCTCGCTATTCAGCGACCTGTGCGAGAGGACGCGCGGCGATGCCTTCGAACTGATGCTGAAGCACGCCTCCGACCTGGGCGCCAACGCGGTGATCGGCGCGCGGTACGACGCGACCGAGATCATGAACGGCGTCACCGAAGTGCTGGCCTACGGGACCGCCGTGTACGTTGAGCGCGCCGAATGAAGATCCCGTTCACCAAGGCGCACGGGGCGCACAACGACTTTCTGCTCACGTGGCGGAGCGAAGTTCCCGAGATGGAGTCCGCCACGTACCCGGATCTGGCGCGGGCGATCTGCGAACGACATACAGGAATCGGCGCGGACGGGTGGATGCTGGTGGATCCGCCGTCGGATCCGGACGCGGAAGGCGCGATCCATCTCTACAACTCCGACGGCAGCGAGGCGGAGATCAGCGGCAACGGAACGCGCTGCGCCGCGGCGTTTCTGATCCGACACGGGCACGCGGCGGGGATCGTGCGCATCCGCACCGGCGCGGGCATCAAGACACTGCGGCTGCTGGGGCGCCGCGACCTGGAATTCGAATTCGAGATGAACATGGGGCGCGCGGAGATCACCGAGGAGCGCCTCCCGCTGGAGCTGAGCTCCGGTGCGCGCGACGTGACGCTCGTGTGGGTGGGCAACCCGCAATGCGCGGTACCGGTGGAGAATTTCGAATTCGACTGGCGCGCGATGGGAGCCGAGATCGAGCGCCATGCGCGGTTCCCCAAGCGGACCAACGTGAGCTTTGTGCGGGCAGTGGACCGGCACACGATCGACGTGCGGTTCTGGGAGCGCGGCGCGGGCGAGACGATGAGCAGCGGTACGGGATCGACGGGGGCCGCGGCGATGGCGGTGGCGCGGGGCTTTGCCGAATCGCCGGTACGGGTGCTGACGCCGGCGGGAGCGATCGACCTGCGCTTCGACGGGGACCTCTACCTGACCGGTCCGGCGCAGATCATCGGGGACGGCGTGTTCCTGGTATGACGAGGCGTTGGACGCGACAGGCGGTGCGCTTCACAGAGAAGTTATTTTCGGGAGTATAACTACCATATGCAGATCACCTGGCTTGGGCACGGTTCGTTCCAGTTCCGCCTCCCCTCCGGACAGACCGTTCTGATGGATCCCTGGACCGAGGGAAACCCGGCTTATCCGCAATCGCACCGGATCGACCGCGTGGATACCATATGCATCACGCACGGCCACTTCGATCACATTCACGATGCCGTGCCCCTGGCGAAGAAATTCTCCCCCGAGGTGGCGGCGATCTACGAGACCGCCGCGTGGCTGGAATCGAAGGGCGTGGCGAACACGCGCCCGATGAACAAAGGTGGCTCGCAGAAGCTGGGCGAGATTACGATCACGATGACGCACGCGATTCATAGCTGCGGCATCCTGGACGACGGCAAGATCCTCTACGGCGGCGAAGCCAGCGGCTACGTGGTGCGCCTGCCCGAAGGCCGCGTGTTCTACTTCGCGGGGGATACCAATGTGTTCAGCGACATGGAACTGATCCAGCGGCTGTACGAGCCGGAACTGGCCTTCCTGCCCATCGGCGACCTGTTCACGATGAGCCCGCGGGAAGCCGCCCTGGCGTGCCGGCTGTTGAAGGCGCGCAAGGTGATCCCGATGCATTTCGGCACCTTCCCGCCGCTCACCGGGACTCCCGCACAACTGGCGGCGCTGATCGCGGACACGAATACCGAAGTGTGGCCCCTGGAGCCGGGAAAAACGGTCGAGTGGTAGGGCGGGGACGGCACCGGCGGACGGGCATCGCGGCCTGCCCGCGTTGGGTGCTCGCGCTCCTGCTCGTGCCGGGTGGGTCCGCTCACGTCCTGCAGATCACGGGAGTCACGATCCGCACCGATGCGGCTGAAACCACGGTCGCGATCACGGCGCATCTCCCGCTGCTGGCGGGCACGAATCCGGCGATCGAACTGGAGCGGCGGCTGCGCCTGCGGCTGGGCGACGCGTGGTTTCGGCCCGACGCTTCCACGCTGGCCTACGACCCTGCCGGCGACACGGTGACGTGGGAGGGCCGGGAAGCGCGCTCCGCTGCGAGCTTCAAGCTGGAAGCGCCGATCTTCGCGGACGTGCCGGGCGATACCACGGTGGTGCTGGTGTACCGCGACAACCGGCTGGTGGATCGCGCGGCGCTGACCCCGCGGCACCCGTCCTGCGTCCTCGCCGAAAACACGTCCGCCGCGATCCGCCGCTTCGTCGAGATGGGGATCGCGCACATTCTCTCGGGACCGGATCACATTCTGTTCGTACTGGGGCTGATCCTGGCGGGAGGAGGATTCCGCCGGCTGCTGGGCGTGGTGAGCGCGTTCACGGTGGCGCACAGCGTTACGCTTTCGCTGACCGCGCTCAATGTGGCGAGCATGCCGCCGCGCATCGTGGAGCCGATGATCGCGTTCTCGATTCTGGTGGTGGGGGTGGAGAACCTGCTCACGGGGAAGCCGCGCTACGGGCATCGGGTGGCCATGGCGTTCTTCTTCGGTTTCTTTCACGGCTTCGGGTTCGCGGGCGCGCTGACGGAGTCCGGGCTGCCGCAGGGCGCGATCGCGGCTTCGCTGGCGGCGTTCAACGTGGGAGTGGAAATCGGCCAGGGCCTGATCGTGGCCGCCGCGGTCCCGGTGCTGGCGGCGCTGGCGAAGAGTTCGCCGCGGGCGCACCGGATCGGACTGCGCGGCGCGGCATCGCTCATCGCGCTGGCGGGCGCAGTCTGGTTCGTGCAGCGGACGCTGGTTTCGTAGCAGGGCGTGGGCGTCGTTACAGCCCCAACACTCCGGCGCGGATCAACGCGAGCGAACCGGTGGCGACGACGAGCCACAGCGCCAGACCCTGCACCATGGGGCGTACTCCGACCTCGCGCAGCGTCTTGCGGGTGATCCCGGTGCCGATTAAAAAGAGGGTGACCGTCAACCCGACGCGACCCAGGCGGTTCAATTCGAGGAACGCGCCATGGAAGCGCGGCAGGAGGGTGTTGGCCAGCGCCGCCAGACAGAACAGTCCGATGAACCAGGGCCAGCGGATGCGGGTCTTGCTCTTCGTCGTCACGGCGGTGGCCACCGAGACGGGCACGATCCACAGCGCGCGAGCGAGTTTCACGGTGGTGCCCACGGCGAGCGCGACCGCACCGTACCTGGCCGCCGCGCCGACTACGGAACTGGTGTCGTGGATGGCCAGCGCGGCCCAGAGTCCGAACTGTTCCTGGGTGAGTCCCGCGGCGTGGCCGACCAGGGGAAAGAGTACGAGCGCGACGGAGTTGAGGAGGAACACGGTGCCCAGGGAGACGGCCATGTCCTCGTCGCTGGCGCGGGAAATGGGCGCCACGGCCGCGATCGCGCTGCCTCCGCAGACGGCGGTACCGATGGTGATCAGGTAGGAACTGCCGGCGCGGACGCGAAGCGCGCGGCCGAGCAGGAGGCCCATCGCGACGGCGAACGCGATGCTGCCGGCGGTGTACAGGGCGCCGGAGCGTCCCACGCGGATCACCTCGGCAAGGGGGATGCCGAAGCCGAGCGCGACCACGGAAGCCTGCAGCAGCAGGCGGGAGAGGCGCTGGGCGTCGAGGTGGTAGGGGTGCCGCACGGCCATTCCGTACGCGATGCCGGCGACCAGCGCGAGGGGAGGAGAGAAGACTCCGCCGGCCGCCAGAATCAATCCGAGGAAGAAGAGGTTTTTCCCAGTCATGGCCAATCCGTCAAAAGCCCATGTTGGCGGAAGGGGCGGGGGCGCGTCCAAGGAGAAATTCTTATTGCCTATAAGGCACGGGTCCGCTTTGGCGCGGCGCCGGGGAGCAAGCCTCCCGCATCGCGAAGGAAGCGCAGGAAGGCGGCGGCGGGCCCCTGCGGGTCCGGACCGGCGCGATAGACGGCGCTGAAGTGCCGGCGCATGCGCAGTCCGCGCACGGGGATCACGGCGAGTGTTCCGAGTTCGAGTTCCTTGCGCACGGTCCAGCGGGAAACGATGCCGATTCCCAGCCCGGCTTCGACACCGGACTTGATGGCCTCGGTCATGTCGAGTTCGAGGATCACGTGCAGGTCGCGCGGGCGCAGTCCGGCCTTGCGCAGGGCGAGTTCCGCGACCAGCCGGGAACCGGAGCCCTGTTCGCGAAGCAGCAAGGGGACGGAGCGCAACTGCGTGGGCTCGATTTCGCCCTGGGCGGCCCATTCGTGGGAGGGCGGAGCGATGACGACCAACTCGTCTTCGAGCAGGGGCTCGACGGTCACATCGCGGCGCCGGGGAGGGCCTTCGATGAGGCCGAGGGCGCACTGCTCGGCCACGACATCCTCAATCACGCGCTCGGTATTGTGGGTGGCGACGCGGACCTCGAGCAGGGGATTCTGCTTGAGGAAGGCGCCGAGGAATCGCGGCAGGACATACTGCGCGATGGTCAGCGAGGCGCCGAGGGCGAGCTTGCCGCGCACGTCGCCGCGGAAGGCGGCGAGTTCGATCTCGGCTTCCGCGGCGAGCTCGTCGAACCGGGCGACATAGCGCAGCAGGGCGTTGCCGGCGGCCGTGAGGCTGACGCGGGTACCGCCGCGGTCGAACACTTGCAGCCCGAGTTCCTCCTCGAGCGCCTTGATCTGAAGCGAGATCGCAGGCTGGCTCAGGTAGAGTTCTTCCGCGGCCTTGCGGAAGCTCAGGTGCTTCGCCACGGCGCGGAACACCTGAAGACGGAAGCTGACCATGTGGAGGCTTATTTCTTCACGAAGGCGGCGATATCGTTCACCACTTCTTCGGCCACGTGTCCGGGCTTGTTGTACTCGGCCGGCATGCTTTTGCCGTCGCCGGCGATGAATAAGTGGTTCAGCGTGGGATAACTTTTCAAAGTAACATTCTTGGCGCCGCCCAACTCGGCCTTCCACAACTGGAAGTCCTTCATCGGCACCTGGTAATCGCGCTCGCCTTGCAGGATGAGCATGGCGATCCCCAGGGATTTGGCTTTGGCGGCCGGATTGTAGGTCTTGAGATCCAGCCAGTAGCTCGGCGGGTTGTTCATGAGGGGCGGAGAATCCTCGTCGCCGGGTTCGAGTTTCTTCACTTTGGCCTGGACGGCTTTGGCCTGGTCGATGGCGCTCTGCTCCGCGCCGAGGTACACGAGTTGATCCATGACCACGTCTTCGAGCGGGCGGACGTTGCCGGCCAGGATGATGAGGCCGGCGAGTTTGCCGTCCTCGTCGGCGATGCGCGGCGCGGCATATCCGCCGAGGGCGTGGCCGGCGACATAGACTTTGTTCGGATCCACTTCCTTCTGCGCGCGTACGACCGCGCAGGCTCTCACGGCGTCTTCGACGGTCTCATCGCCGATGCTGTAATTCTTGATGGCCTCCACGCGCGGCCCGTAGACGCGGCTGCGCTTTTCGTAGCGCAGCACGACGATGCCCTTGGAGGCCAGGCCCTCGGCCAGGTCCTTGAATACCTTGGAAGCGCCGACGGTCTCATCGCGATCGTTGGGGCCGGACCCGTGCACCAGGACCACGGCCGGAAAGGGTCCCGCGCCCTTAGGTACGGTGAGGGTTCCAGGGAGTTTCCACTGGTCGTCGCCGATGGTGACGGCGCGCTCGGTAAAGGTGTCGGGCTTGCTGTAGGACGGCGACTGCCAGTTGATGGCGCCGGGTTGCATGACGAAGGCCGCCAGAAGGCCGGAAGAGTTCACGAGGAACCGCATGTTCAGGGTGCGATTCGCGTACTCGACCGGCACGACGACCATGGTGTTCGGCCCGACCTTCCTGACCTGGGGATCTTCGATCTTCTCCAGGGCGCCGTAGGACTTCAATTGCTCCAGGATCTTGGCGAGGTTGGCGGCCGGCAGATCCTTCTGCATTTCCGGCGTCATCATCGGGGTGAGTTCGTTGAGCTTCTCGGCGACCAGAAGTTCCACCGCTTTGCGGGCGGTCGCCCCCGGATCCTGGGCGAAGGCCAGAGCCGCCATCAGCGGCACGAGACAAAGTGCGCGGGATACCATACAGTTCTTATTCTAGTTCGGTACCATAGCACCCAGAGGTTGGCTTCATGATCCGATGTAGCTACGCAGCCTGCGCCGTCCTGTTTCCGCTCATGCTTTCCGCCGCCGATTTCACACCCCCGCCGACGCGCGCCGAACCGGTCACCGAGGTGATCCACGGGGTCGCCGTGACCGATCCCTACCGCTGGCTGGAGAACCAGAACTCGCCCGAAACGCGGGCTTGGCTGGAGGCGCAGGAGAAATTCGCCCGCGGGTACCTGGACTCAATTCCGGGACGGGATGCGCTGCGCCGCAAGCTGGAAGCCCTGATCCGGATCGACAGCGTGGGCACCCCGACGCTGCGCGGCGGGCGCTATTTTTTCAGCCGGCGCCTGGCCGCGGAGGATCGCCGTTCGCTGTGCATGCGGGTCTCCTTCGGGGGCAGGGATGAGGTGCTGATCGCTCCGTCGGACGCTTCGGCGGATCCGGCGGCGAGCGTCGCCTGGCTGGGATTCTCCGAGGACGGCGCACTGGCCGCGTGGGGCGTGCGCATGGGCGGCGAGGATGAAACCGACGTGCGTTTCCTGGATGTGACCACGCGCAAGGCGCTGCCCGACCGGCTTCCCAAGGCGCGCTACATCTCGATTTCGATCGCGCCGGACAGGAAGGGCGTCTACTACGGCACGGTGGGCGGGGCGCACGGGTCGCGGGCGTGGTATCACGCGTTCGGTACCGAGGCGGCGGCGGACCGAGAGGTGTTCGGGCAGGGCTACGGCAGGCTGGATTTCATCGCTCCCGAAGTTTCGCCCGACGGACGGTGGCTGGTTATCGGCGTCTTCCAGGGCGTGCCCGCCAAGCACACCGAAATCTTTCTCGAGGACCTGAAGAACGGCGGCGGCATGCGGACGATTCTCAAGGAGGACGCGCAATTCGACGCCGTGTTCGCCGGCGATTCGCTGCTGCTGACCACGAATTGGAAGGCGCCCAACCAGCGCGTGATCCGGGTGCCGCTGGCCAACCCCGCGCCGGAACACTGGAAGGAGATCGTCCCCGAGGGCAAGCTCGCGATCGACGGCGTCTCCGCGGCGGGGCACCGGATCTTCGTCAGCTACCTGGAAGACGTGCACACGCGGATCCGCGAGTTCGACGGCGACGGCAAAGCGCTGGGGGAACTCGCGCTCCCCGGACTCGGCACGGCCGGCGTGCCGCGCGGCCAATGGGAGAGCGGCGAGGCGTTCTTCACTTTCACGTCATTCGTGAATCCGGCGACGATTTTCCGGCTAGACGTGGCCGGCGGCAAGCGCGACGTGTGGTTCCAGCCGCGGATTCCCGTGGATACCGCCAGCATGGAGACGAAGCAGGTGTGGTACCGCTCGAAGGACGGCACGCGCGTGCCGATGTTCCTGGTGCAGAAGCGCGGCACCAGGCTGGATGGCGCGCGGCCGGTGTGGCTCACCGCGTACGGCGGCTTCAACGTGTCGCTGACGCCGGCGTTCAGCGCGACAGCGGCGTGGTGGGTGGAGCAGGGCGGCGTTTTCGCGCAGCCGAATCTCCGCGGGGGCGGCGAATTCGGCGAGACGTGGCATCACGCGGGCATGTTCGAGCACAAGCAGAACGTCTTCGACGACTTCATCGCGGCGGCCGAGTGGCTGATCGCGAACCACTACACGAAGCCGGCGACGCTGGCCATCGAAGGCGGTTCCAACGGCGGACTTCTCATGGGCGCGATGATGACGCAGCGGCCGGACCTGTTCGGCGCCATCGTGTGCGGCGCGCCGCTGCTGGACATGCTGCGGTACCACAAGATGTCGATCGGTTCGATCTGGGCGGCGGAGTACGGGTCGGCGGACGATCCGAAGCAGTTCGAATACCTGCGCAAGTACTCGCCTTATCAGAACGTCCACAAGGGGACGAAGTATCCGGCGATCCTCTTCGTCACGGGCGATTCCGATACGCGGGTGGATCCCGCGCACGCGCGCAAGATGACCGCTCTCATGCAGGCGGATAATGCTTCCGGCAATCCGATCATGCTGCGCTACGACACCAAGGGCGGCCACTCGGGCATCGGCAACATCAGCAAGACCATCGACGAAATGGTGGACCAGATCAGCTTTCTTGCGGCGCGCATCGGGCTGCCTCTCAAGTGAACTATGAAAATCAGACTGACCAGCATCATTGTGGACGACCAGGATAAGGCGCTGGAGTTCTACACCGGGCGCCTGGGATTCCTGAAGAAGATGGAACTTCCCGCGGGCGAGTACAAGTGGCTCACGGTGGTTTCCGCCGAAGAACCGGACGGGCCGCAGGTCTCGCTCGAACCCAACGTCAACCCGGCGGCGAAGGCGTATCAGAAGGCGCTCTATGAGGGAGGCATCCCGATGCACACGTTCCAGGTGGACGATATGCAGAAGGAGCACGAGCGGCTGAAGGGGGCGGGCGTGGTCTTCCGCACGCCGCCGACGAATATGGGATGGGGAACGATGGCGGTGATCGAAGACACCTGCGGCAACCTGATCATGCTGTTTCAGGCGTAGGGTTCAGCGGGGCGTCGCGCGGAAGAGCACGGGGTACGTGCGCTCGAAGGGCAGCGCCGCGCCATCGATTCCCCTGACGAGCAGGCGGAATCGCTCGGAGCGCGGGGCGAGCGGCGCGCGATAGACGCCGCTTTCGCCGGGTTCCACGCTGACGGCGCCGGAGGCCGGATCGCCGGCGGCGTCGACGAGTTGGAACTGCACGTCGCGGACGCCGCCGCCGAGGCGCGCCTCGACATTCCCGCCGGCGGCGCTGACGCCGGAGAGCGCGATATCCGCTTTGGCCAGTACGGATGCCACGAACAACCCCGAGCCGGTGAGTTGCAGCCGCCAGGCGCCGGATTCGGGTTGATCGATGCGCAGGATGCGGCCGGCCCGCAGGTCCAGGCTGCGCGCGGCGTTGACGGCGGTAACCTCGGCGCCGCCGGGGCGGTAGACGCGGATCGAGTTGGGGCACTGCAGGGAGACCAGGAACAGCACGCTCTCCACGCCCGATTCGAGCGGGAACTGGATATCGCGCGCGCCGTTCAACTGCCCCACCATGCGGAGCACGGTGGCCGGGTGGGTGTGGGACGCGTTCATCACCAGCGCCGCCTGCGCGGCTTCGCCCGGCTGGAAGAGGAAGAGCTGTCCGCCGGTACTCTCGCTCACGTCGAGGTAGGCGGGGTCCACGGGGCGTCCGGGCACGCAGGGCCACGAGGGGTTGGGCGGTGGCTGGCCCACCTGGGCGCGCAGGACGCCGGCGAGGAAGAAGGTCGCGAGGGCGCAGGCCGTTCGCATGGCTTCAGGTTACACCACGACCCTCTTCCAACGCCCGCGGCGGAACATGGCGGCGCCGGCGACGGCGAGGACGCTTTCGGCGATGCAGACCGCGAGGTACACGCCGCGGCTGCCGAAGCCGAGTTGCGTGGCCATGGTCCAGGCCAGGGGGATCTGCAGCATCCAATAGCAGCCGAGGTTGAGCCAGGTAGGGGTGACGGTGTCGCCGGCGCCGTTGAACGCCTGCTCCATCACCATGCCCCAGGCGTAGAAGGGGTAGCCGAGGCTGATGAGGCGCAGGGCCGCGACCGCCACCGGGACCACCCGGGCGTCGGGGCGGAAGAGCGCGACCAGCGCGGGCGCGGCGGTGAAGAACACCGCGCCGACGATGGTGAGGAAGCCCATGTTGTAGATGCCGGCGAGCCAGACGGCGCGCTCGCTGCGGTCGGGTTTGTTCGCGCCCAGGTTTTGGCCGACGAGGGTGGCGGCGGCGGCGCAGATGCCCCAGGACGGCATGAGCGCGAAGAGGATGATGCGGATGGCGAGCGAATAGCCGGCGACGGCGGCGCTGCCGAAGCGCGCGTTGATCCGGGCGAGGCTGACCCAGCTTGCGGTGGTGATGAAGTTCTGGAACATGGCGGTGCGCGCCAGGCGCAGGAGCCGCCGCATGACGTCCCAGTCGACGCGGAGATGGCGGCGCGCGATGGCGAAGCGTCCGTCGCCGCGGTAGAGCATGCGGAACTGGTAGAGCACGCCGATGGTGCGGCCGGTGGTGGTGGCGACGGCCGCGCCGGTGACGCCGAGGGCGGGGAAGGGTCCCCAGCCGTAGATGAGGCAGGGATCGAGCACGATATTGATGGCGTTGGCGAGCCAGAGCGTGCGCATGGCGAGCGCGGCATCGCCCGCGCCGCGGAAGATGCCGTTGATCAAGAACAGCATGACGATGACGATGTTGCCGCCGAGCACCACGCGGGCGAAGCCGGCGCCCTTGGCGATGACGCCGGGTTCGGCATGCATGAGGCCGAGCAGTTGGGGCGCGAAGATGCCGCCAACGATGCCCATCAGCACGCCGGCGGCGATGCCGAGGATCAGCGATTGGACGGCCGCGACGCTGGCGCCGTCGGGATCCTTTTCGCCGATGCGCCGCGCCACCATCGCGCTGGCCGCCATAGCGAGTCCAATGGCGACCGCGTACACGAGCACCACGACGGCCTCGGTCAGGCCGGTGGCGGCCATGGCGTCCGCGCCGAGCCGCGCCACCCAGAAGGCATCGACCACCGCGAAGGTGGATTCCATCAGCATCTCCAGGATGGTCGGGATGGCGAGCAGGGCGATGCCGCGCGTGAGGCTGCCTTCCGTGAAATCCTGTTCGGTGCCGGCGAGCGCCTCCTTCAATAGCGCCGCCAGATGCATTCGCTTCCAACGTTCCCGCATGGGGGAGATCCTCAGAATGTACCGGTTAAGAAATTTGCGCGACCGGAGAATTCAGAAGCGCAGGGTCCGAGTGAAGGAGGGCGCGTTTAGCGTACGCTAAACGCGAACGGGATTCGGACCGAGGTGATTAACATCAGAAAGAGAATATCACGGGCGGGGCCGCGAGTAAATCCCCTTCCCAAGTTATCCCTCCCGGACTAACGCGTCATGGCGACGCCGCAGCGATCCTATGTGCTGTTGTTCACAGTTTTGGACCGGGCAATTCCTCCGCGAATTCCCTGAGGGTTTTCATATCAGATAACAGGGCCTTTTATATTGTCTTCGCCGCGGCGATGGCGTATTCTGCCACTGGGCGAAAGCTCTCTCCGCGCAGGAGAGGAGGAGTCCAGTGCGTGACTGTAGCACTTGCAACCGTGTCGCTTGGACCGGATTGTGGCACCAGATAGCCGATCACGCAGCAGGGCCAAGGAACGATTTATTGGATAGTGGCTACAGACTAACGCACGAATTCCGGCTTCCCGCTTGTCGGCCCGCCGCGGCGACATCAGGCTCGCCCTGACACGGAGTTTCAGGACAGACATAGAAATGAGGCAAGACAATGAATCCGGCCAAACTAAGAGGTATTGCGGGGGCAGTCAGCCTTGCTGTCCTCGTGGTCCTGCCGGTCGCCATCTCACATGCCCAGGACCCCAGGAACTTCTGGCTGCTGAACAACACCGGGAAGACCATCCGGGAGTTCTATGTGTCTCCCCACGACAGCTCTCGTTGGGGAAATGACACGCTCGGCCGTTCAGCGGTGCCTGACGGGATCGGCGCCCTTATCGTCTTCCAGGGTTCGCGCGGCTCGTGCAATATGGACTTCCTGCTGGTATTTGCCGACGGCAGCAAGCACACGTACGGCCAGGGCAGGAATGTCTGTGAACTCGGCGCGGTGCAGTTTAACCGCAACGACTCGATCGGCCTGACGCTACCCGACAGCCGGTAGCAGGCCGAAGGTTGATGACCCGCCAGGGCACGCAGGCCGCGCCAGGGTGGAACCCGGGTGGTAGCACGCATTGCGGATGCGATGGGAAGAAACGGAGGCGATTGTGAGCCTTGAGATCGTGTCATTTGTTTTTGGCGGCCTGCTCATACTCATTGGACTCCTGGGGGGCGGTTTTGAGGTCAGGGAACTCAAAGTTCCCCAAGTCAGGCTGCCGGCCCGCTTGATCAGTACTCTTGCCGGTGTTGTCTTCGTGATCCTGGGAATCGGCTTGAAAGCCGATTCCGGCGCGGTACAAGCGGACGGCCCAAGCTTACCGCCGCCGCCGGCGGCGATGGTTCACTTCACCATTCGGGATGAAGTCGGTGAATCGCAAGTGAGCGAGCAGGTAAAGATCACATTGGATGAACGGATTGTAGGAACGATTACTGTGGATCCGATCCACCGTGTTTCCGAGATCAGCGTTTCCGTGCCGCAGGAAGGACCGTACAGTTATCATCTTTCGGTGAACGCGGTCTTTCTGAGCGGAGAGCAGCAGGTCGAATACTCAGGCGTGGGCAGTGGAACCATCAACGTGAAGGCCGGAAAAGTGTACAATCTCGCCGGGCAGATCAGCGGGAATACCTGGCAGGCGTGGCTCGAGGAAGTTCCTTAGACGGTGCTGGAAGGTCCGTCTCCGCTGCTGGTACGGTGTAGATATGCACTATCGCGAATTGGGCCGTACCGGCTGGAAAGTGTCGGAGATCAGTTTTGGAGCGTGGGCGATTGGAGGATCGTGGGGCAAGGTGGACGATCGCGATTCACTGGCCGCGCTCAACAAGGCCGTGGATTGCGGGGTGAACTTCATCGATACCGCGGATGTCTACGGCATGGGCCGCAGCGAGCGGCTGATCGCGCAATTGAAGCGCGACCGCAAGGAAGAGATCGTCATCGCGACCAAGGCGGGGCGGCGGCTGGATCCACACACGGCGGAGGGGTACAACGAGCGCAACATCGCCGGGTTCATCGAGGACAGCCTGCGCAATCTTTCGACCGACAGCCTGGACCTGGTGCAACTGCACTGCCCGCCGACCGACGTCTACTACCGGCCGGAGCTGTTCGAGGCGCTCGACCGCATGAAGAAGGCCGGGAAGATCCGCCACTATGGGGTGAGCGTGGAGCGGGTGGAAGAGGCGCTGAAGGCGATCGAGTACCCCGGGGTGGAGACGGTGCAGATCATCTTCAACTGCTTCCGGACGCGGCCGGCGGAGCGCTTTTTCGACGAAGCGAAGAAGCGGCGGGTGGGCATTCTGGCGCGAGTGCCGCTGGCCAGCGGACTGCTCACGGGCAAGCTGACGCGGGCTTCGGCGTTCGCCGGCGACGATCATCGCAACTTCAACCGCCGCGGCGAGGCTTTCGACGTGGGCGAGACGTTCTCCGGGGTGGACTACGAAACCGGGCTGGACGCGGTGGAGGAGATCCGCACGGTGGTTCCGGCGGGCATGAGCCTGACGCAGTTCGCGCTGCGCTGGATCCTGATGTTCGACGCGGTGACGTGCGCGATCCCGGGCGGCAAGCGGCCCGGGCAGGTGGCGGAGAATTGCGCGGCGAGCGATCTGCCGCCGCTATCCGACGCGGCCATGATGACGGTGCGGCGCGTGTACGACGAGAGGATCCGCGCGAGCGTCCACCCGCGCTGGTAGGAGGGACGTATGGCTGCGATGGAGATTCGCGACGCGGTGGATGCCGATCTCCCCGGCATCCTGCGGGTGCTGGCCGAGTCCGGCATCGACGGGGGAGATTCGTTCACGGTGGAAGAGGCACGCGCGCACCTGGAGCGCATCCGCCGGTGGCCGAACTTCCGGCTGCTGGCGGCGGTGGCGGAGGGCGAAGTCGTGGGCACGTACTCGCTGGCGATCATGGACAAACTGGGCAAGCGCGGCACGCCGGCGGGCGTGGTGGAAGACGTGGCCGTGCTGCCCGGGCGGCAGGGGCAGGGAATCGGGCGGGCGATGATGGCGCATGCGATCGGGGAGTGCCGCAAGGCGGGGTGCTACAAGCTGGCGCTTTCGAGCAACGTCAAGCGGGGGCCGGCGCACCGGTTTTACGAATCGCTCGGGTTCGAACGGCACGGCTACAGCTTCGCGGTGTTTCTGTAAGAAAGGGGCGGCTACTTCATCATGGCCCAGTCGCGCCAGGCGTCGGGGATTTCCGCCTGGGGGGCTTCGCCGGGGTGAATGATCACGCGGTAGCGGAAGCGCAGGGGCTGGCCGGGACGGATGGTGAGGCTGCCGTCGGTCGAGGGATCGCCGAGAAAATCGTGCAGGCCGAAGATGTTGGCGGCGAGCAGGCCGTAGTCGCGGACGTGCCAGTAAGCGGGGAAGCGAGGGTTGGTGGGGTGGTCGAGGACGGCGATTCCGTAGGTGGTTCCGCCGGTTTCGCCGGAATAATCGACCCACTGGGAGCGCTTGCCCCAGGTCTCCTTTTCGCCGGTTTTGTTCTGCGCGTTGACGATCTTCTTGAGCCAGGGGGCGACGCGGATGGCGAACATGCCTTCCTTGGTGTCGTGGAAGGTGACCTGGGTTTGCGGGGAGAGGGTGGCGTCGAAATCGAAGCGGCGGATGTTGGTATCGGAGTAGAAGGTCATGGTGCGGGTTTCCACCAGCAGGGTTTCGCCGTTGGAGGCGTTCCACAGGAAGGTGGCGGTGACGGAGCCCGAGGTCTTGCCGTTGGTGATTTTGCCGATTTTTTCGAGTTCGATGCGGCCGCGTCCCTTGAATTGCGGGTCGAGGGGGACCTCGGGATCGCCGGCCCAGAAGTTGTAGCCGTTGACGTTGCCGTGGGCGAACCACAGGCCCTTGTGATGGGGATGGTCATGGGGCTCGCCGGGGATGTCGGGGGTCATGGGGTAGCCGCGAGTGACGATTTTGCCGTCCGCGGTGCGCAGGGGGTGGAGGTAGGGCTTGGATGCCGCGGAGCCGACGTAGAAATCGGTAAAGGGCTTGCCGGCGATCTCGATGGAGACCTTCTCCTTGCCCTGAGCGGTAATCTTCACCTGGCCGGATAAGCTTCCGGCGGCCAAAAGGATCAAACTGATGCGCAGCGTCACCCCCTCATGCTACCTCCAAAACCGGCGATGAATCGGACCGGCGTATGAGGGCGGTGCGGGTCCGGTTCAAGGGGTGGCCTTGGCGGCGCGGTATGAGCCGTCGAGGTGCAGGAAGAAGCCGTCATCCTCAGCGGGTGTTTCTGGCGGTGCCTCGGTGTCTTGCGATGCCGGAGCCGGAGCCAAGGGGACCGGGGGCGGAGCCACGGGAAGCGCAGGCGCGGCGGCGGGGGGAGCCGTTGCGGCCGGCTGGCTCTCATTGGACTTGCGCATGGAGATCAAGGCGCGGACGGCGGCGCCGCGGACGGCGGATTCGGGATCGTTCACGGCGTGTTGCAACAGGTCGAGAAATTCGGGATCGCCGGTGCGTCCCATGACCCAGGCGGCCGTCTGGCGGAAGAGCGGACGGGGATCGCCAAGCATTTTGGCGGCCCGTTGGCGGAAGTCGGGATCGCCCAAGAGGTGTAGCCCCATTAACGCGTTGCCGGCCACGCGGTTGTTTTCGTCGGCGAGCGCGCTGAGGATGGCCCGGTGGGCCCAGGGAGTGCGGCGGCCCCAGAGGGCTTCGATGGCGTTGGCGCGCAGGCGGGCGTCGCCGGCGCGGTTCAGGCGCTCCGTCCAGGACGGGTTCTGAATACGCCGCCCGAGGAAGAGGGCCGCCTTGGAGGCCACCTGACGGTTGGAGTGGGCTACGAGGTGGCCGAGCACGGCGATGAGGCGTGGTCCGGTAGAAATCTCCTGCAAAATGTCGAGCAGGCGGAGGATGGACGGTGTGTTGAGTTCGGAGCCGTCCTCGCTGCGGGCGGGCGCGATACGGGCGAGACGCAGGTCCAGCCAGGGGTCTACCTTAATGAGCTCGCGGCTTATGTCGATGGCATCGCGCCAACTCAGCCGCTCCGGATCGACCATGGCGGCGAGCAGGGAGGGGCGCTCCAGCAGCAGTGCGCAGCGGCGGCGGAAAATGGCCTCGGCTTCGGTGTGGAGGAGAACGGAGAGCGCGGCGCGGAAGAAGGAATCGTGTCTGCCGGCGGCGAGTTCCTCGACGGCGGCCCGCGCGGCGTTGCCCCGATTCTCCCATAACACAGCCAGAATGGCTTGTTTGGTCCGCAACTCGTCGGATGTGAGGTCGCAGTCAGACAGCTTGAGCATAAGTTTCGCCTCGCCGGCAAATCAGCCCCGATCATGGTTCATATCGGCCATTTGCGGGCGGGACATGAGGCTCCCGGGGAGTATTTCGCGGGCATGCGGAGGAATCAGAGTGTATTCAGCGACTTACGGAGCTGCGAACGCGAGCGAGCGCTGCGGCAGGGGCGGGTGTGCCTGCTCATGCTACGATAGTTCCTTGTCAGGTCTCGGGCTCCGTGCAACGGACGGCTGCAAACCCCGCCAGGTCCGGAAGGAAGCAACGGTAGCGGTGCGGTTCGTGTGCCGCGGATTACCCGGGGCCTGGCATTTCTTGTCCGGATCGCCCGCCCATGTACCAGGTCATCGCCCGCAAATACCGGCCGCAATCCTTTAACGACGTCGTCAACCAGGAGCACGTCAAGACCACCCTGGAAAACGCGATCGCGCAGGGCCGCATCGCCCATGGGTACATTTTCAGCGGGCAGCGCGGGACGGGCAAGACGACGATCGCGCGCATTCTGGCGCGCTGCTTAAATTGCGTGAAGGGGCCGACGGCGACGCCGTGCGGCGAGTGCGCGAGTTGCCTGGAAATCACGGCCGGCGGCACGGTGGACGTGATCGAGATCGACGCGGCGAGCAATCGCGGCATCAACGAAATGCGCGAGTTGCGGGAGAACGTCCGCTATCAGCCGGCGCGCGACCGCTACAAGATCTTCATCATCGACGAAGCGCACCAGATCACCAACGAAGCCTTCAACGCGCTGCTCAAGACGATCGAGGAGCCGCCACCATGGGCGGTGTTCGTGCTGTGCACGACGGAAGCGCACAAGATTCCGGCGACGATCGCTTCGCGCTGCCAGCATTTCAGCTTCCGCAGCGTAGATTTCGAGGACCTGACGAAGCGGATGGCGTGGATCTGCGAGCAGGAAGGCATTGAGGCGGAACCGGAAGCGCTGGCGGTGCTGGCGGCGGCCGGGGAAGGCAGCGTACGCGATTCGCTCTCGGCGCTGGATCAGGCGATCGCCTGCTGCGGCCAGAAACTGGTGGCCGGCGAGGTGCGCGCGCTGCTGGGCGCGTTCGGGCTGGAATCGCTCGAAAAGGTGACGGAGGCGCTGGCCGGGTCTGACAGCCGCCGGATGCTGGAAGTGGTGGACGAACTGGAGCGCAACGGCCACAACCTGCAGCATTTCGCGCGCGAGCTTTCGCGGTACTTCCGCAATCTGCTGGTGGCGCGGATCGCCGGACCGGACCGGCGCCTGCTGGCGGCGAGCGACGCGCAGCGCGCGCGGCTGTTGGAGATCGCCGGGCAGTTTTCCGAAGAAGACCTGACGCGCTACCTTGCGCTCTCGCTGGATCTGTTCCGGGACCTGCAGTTTTCACTGCAGCCGCGCTTCCACCTGGAGATCGGGCTGGTGCGGCTGGTGCATGCCGGACGGCTGGTATCGATCGAGGAAGCGCTGGCGGGAACGGCGCCCGCGCCTCCGCCGCCGCAGGCGGTGCGACCCGCCGCAGCGGCGCCGCCGGCGTCCGCATACTCCGCGCCGGCGCCGCGCGGGCCTTCGCCGTTCGAACTGGACCGGGCGAAGAAGACTGTCGCGCGGCCGCCCGAACCGCAGTCCTCCGGCGCCAACGCACTGGCTCCGGCGCCTTCGCCAGCGCCGGCCGCGGTTCCGGCGGCGGCGCCGATGACGGCGGGAGATCCGCGGCAGCAGCTTCACACGTGGCTGATGGAGCGGGAGATGAGCCACCTGGCCGACGCGATCGAAAACTCCGCGATCTCGATCGCGGGGGGCGAGATCAACGTCACGGCGCCCAAATCGTACAGCCTGTACTTCAAGGACAAGACGCTGGAACAGGCGATCCGGGAGGTGTTCGGGCGGGCGCTGCGCATCAAGCTTACGGTCGGCGAGAGCGCCGCGCCGCAGGCCGCGCTGGCCGCGGTGAAGCCGCCGGCCGGGGACGACGACGACGAAGCCGCGGCGCGCGCGCTGGCCAATCCCGAGGTGCAGCGGTTCCGCGAAGTGCTGGGCGGCGAGGTCCGGCGCGTGCGCAATCTGAAGGACTAGCGGGCTGGCGCGGGGTTCCCTGTGCGACTATCAAGATTACGGTTCCATCCGGCTATTGGAGGATTGAGTGAAACTACCCGGTAACATGCAGCAGATGATGCGCCAGGCGCAGCAGATGCAGGAGAAGCTCCAGCAGGAGATCGCCCAGATCAGGGTCGAAGCCAGCGCCGGCGGCGGCATGGTGACGGTGGGCATGGACGGCCAGAAGCACGTGCTGAGCGTGAAGATCGACCCCGAAGTGGCCGGTGACGTGGAGATGCTGCAGGACATGATTGTGGCGGCGTGCAGCGAAGCGGTCAAGGAAGTGGATCAGCAGATTCAGCAGAAGATGGGCGGCATGCTCGGCGGGATGGGGCTGCCTCCGGGAATGTTCTAGCCGATGCCCGATTTCGCCGAACCGCTTGCGCGCCTGATCACCGAGTTCAAGCGCCTGCCCGGTATCGGGCAGAAATCGGCGCAGCGCCTCGCATTTCACGTCCTGCGGGCGCAACGCGAGGATGCCGAACACCTGGCGCAGGCCCTTTTGGACGTGAAGGACAAACTCGGCCTGTGCCGCGTGTGCAACAACATCAGCGACACGGACCTGTGTCTCTACTGCCGCGATAATCAGCGCGATGAGAAGCTGGTGTGCGTGGTGGAAGAGCCGCACAACATCATCGGGATCGAGACCACGCGGCAGTACGAGGGCCGGTACCATGTGCTGCACGGGTCGCTGTCGCCGCTGCGCGGCATCGGGCCGGAATCGCTGCGCATCAAAGGGCTGGTGGAGCGGATCGGCGAGGGCAGAATCCAGGAGGTGATCCTGGCGACTAACCCCACGGTGGAGGGCGAGGCCACGGCGGTGTATCTTGCGCGGCTGCTCAAGCCGCTGGGCGTGAAGGTGACGCGCATCGCGATGGGTATCCCGGTGGGGAGCGACCTGGAATTCGCGGACGAGGTCACGATTTCAAAGGCCATGGAAGGCCGCCGCGAAATGTAGCCCGCATTTTGGGCTTGACGCTCCCATTTATTTCACCTACATTGTTAGTGAAATGGCCAAAGCGGATTCCCTGGGCCAGTTCGAACAGCTTGTCCTGACCGCCATACTGGCGTTGGGCGACGAGGCCTACGGGGTCACGATCCATGCCAGAGTGGAGCAACTCGCGGCTCCGAAGGCGGTTTCGCTGGGGGCGGTGTATGTCACGCTCGACCGCCTGGAAGACAAGGGCCTGCTTTCGTCGCGGCTCTCCGACCCCATGCCCGAGCGGGGCGGACGCGCCCGCCGCTACTACCGTCTGGAAGCTCTCGGCGAGCGGGCTCTAGGGGAATCGGCCGAGACCGCGCGGCGCATTTGGGAAGTCATCGCCGAGGTGTGGGGCAAGGAGTGGGCGCGCGAGTGGGGCAAGCGCTGGGGGAAGGAGGCCGGGTGATGCGGGGCGGGCCGTCCAGATTCGCCGAAGCCTTGGTGGCGCTCCTGCTTCCGCCGGCGTGCCGGGAGGAAGTGCTGGGCGACCTGCACGAGCGCTTTCGGTCTCCGGCCGCCTACGCGCTGGATGCGCTGCGCACGGTACCGCTGGTGATCCTCAGCCGCATCCGGCGTACCGCGGACCCTGGCATTCTGCTGATGCAGGCGTTGGCGCTGTACCTTGCCTTCCTGGCCGCGGCACGGCTCGCCGCTCCTTCGCTCATCCAGGATCAGTTGGGACTTCCTCGGTTGGCGTTCCCGGCGGTGATGGCGCTGCTGGGGCTGATCCTGGACGATGCCTATGCGCGGCCCGGTCCGCGATCGGGCTTGCATCTCATGCGCGGTCCGGTGCTCGGGGCGGCCCTGGCGCTGCTGGTCTCACAGGAGACGCTGCCGCGATGGGTCGCGCTCGAAGGCTGCGCGCTGGCCCTGGTCTTTTCCGGAGCGATCCGCCTGTGGTTTCCGCCGTTGGCGATGCGGGCGGCGGGGCCGAAGCAAACCGATCCCGGGCACACGGAGTTTCCCATGCCTTCGAAAACCAGACTCGCCTTTTTCTGCGCGCTCATGATTTGCGGCGCCATCGTGATATCCATCCTGACCACGCACCGCCCGAGCCGCGGCGCGGTCACCTACTCGGAGTTTCTCGACCGGTTGCAGAATGGCCAGGTGGCCTCGGTCGTCATCGACGCCGCAAGGTCCGGGGCTGTCGAGGCCACGCTACGGCTCAAGGACGGCGGATCCGCACGAACCGTTCTGCCGGCGGACTACCGCGACGCCCTGCGCTCCATGCGGGACCACCTGGTCAACGTCGAGGTCCGCGACTCCGGCGCGGGAGTCGGGCAGATGCTGTTGAAGGCGGCCCCGTTTCTCGCGCTGCTGGGCGTGTGGATCGTGCTCATCATCCGTAAGGCCGGCGGACAGCCGCTGCCGGGCTAGGGGCCCGTGGCAGAAGTGCCAAAACACCGCTTACTAAAGTGCGCGGCTCCGCAGTGTCAGTTGGTGTCCGGTGGCCTGGCGCGGCACTGCACCGGCGAAGGGGCGCGCGGGTCGTTGTCGAGCGGAGCAATCGCCGCCGGCAGTACTTTATTTGAGCGACGCCAGGACGGCCTTACTCACCCTGGCGACGACGTGCACCTGGGGATCGACCACTTCCGCGATATCGTAACGGATCGCGGCGCCGAGGATGATATTGGACTCGTTGGCCGAGAGCTTGTAGTCGCGCTCGAGCCAGAGGGCGAGTTCGGTAGTGGCCTGCTGCAACGCATCCTGCAAGGAACCTGCGATGCCGGACGCCATCAGGTACTCATCGTCTTCGAAGCGGGGCGCACCGGTACTTTTGCCGCGGATCAGATTCACCGTGAACTCCACGTCCATGGAAGTCTCCAACGCGTCGCCCGTGAGTTCGCCGTCGCCTTCCAGGGCGTGGCCGTCGCCGACGAACAGGAGGGCGCCTTCCTGGAAGACGGGGAGGTACACGGTAACGCCTTCCCGAACTCCGCTGTAATCCATGTTGCCGCCCCACGGGCCGAGCCATCCTGAGCGGAAGGACTGGTTTGCCGGAGGGGCAACTCCGATGCAGCCCAACATCGGCTGCATTTTCACGCGAAAGTTCTTGAGGCGTTCGGTGGGTTTGGCCAGTGAGGCCACGCCGGCCTCGCGATCGAGCTTCCACTCACTGCTGAAGCGGTCGTCGAACTTGGCGTCGCGGAAGTAGCCGGGGGTGACGGCGCCCGGCACGATGCGGTCGCCGCTGCCGGCCGAGTCGCGGTTTAGGCGGACACGTTGGAGCTTGATGGCGAGCGTGTCGCCGGGCATGGCGCCTTCCACGTAGAAGGGTCCGGTCTCGGGGTTGCCGCCCATGGAACGGCGCACGCCGCCGGCATCGCGGCCTCCGGCGTCGACGGTCGTGGTCTTGACCGTGTCGCCCGGGTTGATGTGGAGGGCGGGAGGAATCGCGCCGGAGAACGCGCGGTGGAACGCCGCCGGTTCAAAGACATGCGACCGCGGGGCGGCCGGGAGGATCGCGGCGCGGCGGGCCTTGAAGGCGAACTCGTCGGCCTCCTGTTTCACGACTCCGGTGATTTCGTCGCCCCGCACCGTGCCGTCCAGCGTGCCCCACTGTTTGCCGTTCGGGCGAACCGCCGTGAGGTGCACGCGGTCGCCTTCGATGGTACCAGCCAGTTTGAGTTCGTTGAGGGTTCCGGTGACCTTGACGCCATCGGTTTTGAGTTCGACTCGCGCGGCTGCGAAGTCTTCGCCGAAGCGAACGAGATGCAGATTCCATTCGCCGCCGACTTCCGCCGCGACCGCAAAAAGGGGCAGGGCTAACGCCAGGATCGCTCTGATCATGAAGGCTTATACGTCCAGAGAGGAAAATGGTTCCGCAAAGCCGGCAATCCGGTTGCCCACGGCTCACCCCTCCAGGAGGTGGCGGTACTCATCGGGATCGAGGCCGAAGCGCTCCATCTGGCGGGGGAGGTCGGCGCGCAGCGCTTCGGGGGTGGCGCGCACCCACGCCGCGATCACGGTTTCGACGCCGACGCGGCGCTTGCCCTCTTCGTCGGCGAGGCCTTCGGCCAACCCGCGGAGTTGCGCTTCGGTGTGGTCCCGCACGGGGCGGGGAGTCTGTTGCAGAATCTGCGTGAGGAAGTCCTCGGCTGCGTCGTTCCAGTTCATGCGAGTGATTCAACCATGATAGCGGGCGCGATACACTAAAGAGTTGCGCCCCCGATTCTTCGCCTTCCTGTTTGTTGCCGCCGCCCTTTCCGCCCAGCAGGTGCAGGGTCCGAACCAGGCGGTCGTGGTGACCGGCACGTACGATCCCCTCACACTGGAGGAGATGGACCGTGCGATCCGCGTGCTGCCGGTGCGCACGCAATCGCTGGTCCTGAACACGCTGGCCGACGTGCTGCGGCTGGATCCGTCGCTGGACCTGCAGGAGCGGGCGCCGGACGGGGTGCAGGCGGACCTTTCCATCCGCGGTTCCACTTACGGGCAGACCCTGATCCTGCTCAACGGGCAGCGGCTGAGCGACGCGCAATCGGGCCATCACAACATGGACATTCCGGTGCCGCTGGAATCGATCGACCGGATCGAAGTGATGCGCGGGTCGGGCTCGGCGATCTACGGATCGGACGCGGTGGCGGGCGTGGTCAACATCATCACGGCGCCGCCGGACGCCACCGAGCTCCGGTTGCGCACGGCTTTGGGCAGCGACGGCATCAACCAGCAGCGCGCGTCGCTCGGGCTGGCCGGGCGAAAGCTCAGCGAGCAGCTTTCCTTCTCGCGGGACTTTTCGAGCGGCTTCGCGACCGACCGCGATTATCGCAACCTGGATTTCGCGAGCGTGACCCGGATGGTGAGCAGCCTGGGCACCGGCACCTTGAACCTGGGTTACATGGACCACCCCTTCGGCGCCGACCAGTTCTACGGCAACTTCCCTTCGTGGGAGGATACCAAGACCTGGTTCGCGGGATTCCAGCAGGCGCTGGGGCTCGACACCACGGTCAGTTTCGCCTACCGCCGGCACAGCGACCTTTTCGTACTCTTCCGCGACCAGCCCCAGATCTTCACCAATCACCACTCCGACGAAAGCTGGCAGGCGGCGCTGCGCCGGCGCCACGAGATGAGCGCGGGGACCACGGTCTACTACGGCGTGGAAGGCGTGCACGAATCGATCGTGAGCAATAATCTGGGGGACCACGCGCGCAGCCGCGCGGCGGCCTACGGCGCGCTCGACCTGCGTGCGTGGAAGCGCTTCAGCCTGAACATTTCGGCGCGGGAGGAGTTCTACCGCAAGTGGTCCGCCGCCTTCACGCCCTCGGTCTCGGGAGGAGTGTGGGTCTCCCCGGTTTTGAAGGTGCGCGCGAGCGTGAGCCGCGCCTTCCGGGTGCCCAGCTACACCGAACTCTACTACCAGGACCCGGCCAACGCAGGTTCCCCGTTCCTACGGCCGGAGCGGGCGTGGAGTTACGAGACCGGCTTCGACTGGCAGCCGAGCCAGAGGATGAGCGGCGAACTGACGCTGTTTACGCGGCGCGAGCGGGACGGCATCGATTTCTACCGTCCGGACCCGACCTCCATCTACCGGGCGCTGAACATCCAGAACCTCAATTTCCGGGGACTGGAGGCCTCCATCCGCTACGCGCCCTCGCGCACCAACACCTTCGACCTGCGCTACACGGAGTTACACGGCCAGCAGGACACGATCCCCGACGGGCAGACGAAGTACACCTTCAACTACCCGGTGAACTCCGGGGTTTTCGCGTGGCTGGTGACGCCGCGAAGCAACTTCATGCTGCGCACGCGGGTGGGCGTGCTGGACCGGCGCGCGCGGGACCCCTACGCGCTGTGCGAAGTCTACGCCGCCATGCCGAACGGCAAGGTGCATCCGTTTCTGCAGGTGAGCAACCTGGCGAACACCTCTTACCAGGAAGTGCTGGGCGTGCCGATGCCGGGGCGCACGATCATCGGCGGGGTCGAAGTGGTCTTGCGGAAGCGCTAGACGGATCCGCCGAAGACGCGCCGCGTTTGGCGGCGACGTAACCCTCCATCGCCTTGGTGAAGCGTTCGACGAAGCCCTTGCCGGCATCCAACAGGTTGGCCGCGGTCATGTAGTCGTCCACCACGTCCGGCCGGACCCCGATGTTTTCGATGAACGGCATGGTGGTGAACTCGCCGCCGGTGTCCACGGCGTTCTTGCGTACGACGATGCTCCAGGCCAGGTTGGCGTAGGCTTCCATGTACACACCGGCCTGAAACTGGCTCACGGCGCCGCCGGCTCCGTCGGTGCGCATGCCGTAGAGCAGGGCGCGCTTTTCGTCCTGCATCACGGCCGCGAAAATTTCCGCCGCAGACGCCGAGAGTTCGTCGGTGAGCAGCAGGATCGGTTTCGAATAAGCGATTTCGTTGCCGGCCCGATCGCGCGCCGCGGGGACGTCGAGCGAGTAGCCGCACAAGGCTTGCGGCGTGGTGAATCCGCGGTTTTCGGCAAAGGCCCTCTTGCCCTGTTCGACCAAAGCCTCGAGCGCCGCGATCTCGTCGGCGGTGGCGCCGTAATCCCGGGCCCACTCGATGTCCTGTTCCAGACCGAGCAGCAGGTCCCAGGTCATGCGGATCTGGATGCCCGCGCTGTGGAAGCCGCCGGGGTTGAGGTAGCTCAGGACGGTCTCGGTGGTACAGCCGCTGCCGCCGGGATTGCGCATGACGTCGATGACCAGCCCGTCGGTATTGGCCTCGAAGTATTTCACCTCGTTGGCCAGGTCCGTGGAGGAGACGTACGCGAAATCAGGGATCCGCATGAACCCCAGGGTCAGCCCGCCGGGGGAGGTGTAGGTGCCGGTGAGGATCGTATCGTAGCGGCCAAGTCCGAGGCGATAGCGGAAGCCCGACGGCAAGGTGAACACCGGAAGAGTCGCGCCCATCCCGACGGAAAGGCGGCGCGCGGGGAGGTGGAAGTTCTGTAGCGCGCGCAACCGGCTCATGTAAGGCGGGACCGCCTCCGCCGCGGTGGCGCTCACCCTGGGCACGGGACTTGGGCCGGCCTGAGTGTACGGGTTCCCCGATTTCGTCCAGGGAACGGTGAGTGTGAGCAGGGTGCCGTCCGGTTTGCGGAAGACCAAGCTCGCGCTATCGCCGAGTTCGTGTGCGCGCGGGATGAGGTATTGCGGGCGCCAGGTGAGGAATTCGAGCGAGTCGCGCGTGGCGGTGCGCGGGTTGCCGTCGCCGCGGAAGCGGCGCAGGTTGGCGGCAGTCTCGGCGGCGGAGACGCCGTCGATGGAGACCAACTCGTCGCCGATCTCGACGGGGTAATCGAACATGGGAAGCTGCTTGCGGTCGACGAAATCCACCAGGATGGTCCCGTTGTAGAGATCGACGTCGAACGGCAGGGTGGCTTCGAAGTCGCTGTTCAACAGAAAGATGGAGTGTCCGTCCTGGTTGGCGGCCACGTACTCGGAGCAGATTTCGAAGAACTCGAGATCGCTTTTCGACGCGTTGATGCGGGCGATCCAGGGCGTCAGATCGAGACTGTCATACTTGACGGCGGATTGCTTCCATTCCCAGAAGGCGTAGCGTTTGGAAAAGAGGGCCGCCAGATTCTGAAAATCCAGGATTTTTTGCTGCGGGGCGAGTTGTGCGAATGCGGGTAAGCCAAGCGCCAACACCACCAAGGGTTGGATAAACCTCATAGGAGTCTTATATCTCGCTTTCAGTCCGGGCGCGAGCCAGGGGGATTTCCAGGGGCCGGTGCGGTAAACTGGATGCTTCAAGGCGAATATCCGTTGTTCCGTATCCTGTTTGCGATAGCCCTGTTTGCTCTGCCGGCGTGGGCCTCTCCCGCAGAGGCCGGATCCCTCGACGCAAGCGAAAGCCTGTTCACCGTGATGGCGGCGATCAATGCCGCCGGATACAAGGCGGACCTGTCTTCGCCCAACAACCACCCCTTGCGGGAGGCCATTCAGCAGGAACTGGCCAAGCGGCAGATTCCTTCGCTGGCGAAGATCAAGGACTTTTTCGACAAGCACCGCAAGCGCACCGACACCGAGGAACTGAGCCAGTACGTATCCTTCGCGCTCTCCTGCACGGGACCGCCGAACTTCGGCTTCGCGCAGCGCGACGTGGACATTCCGCCGGATGTGAGCGTGATGCGCGATCTTTCGGCGCCGCTGGCGGCGTTCTATAAGGAAGCCAACATACCGGACCTTTGGAAGCGGTCGCAGCCGGCGATCGAGCAGTACATCGCGCGTTACCAGGACCCGGTGATCAACGCAGTGTTGCAGGTGAACGGCTACCTGCGGCAGGTCACCACCGGATTCAAGGGCCGTACGTTCCGCATCCTGATCGAATTGCAGGCGGCGCCCAACCAGATACAGACGCGCAGCTATAGCGACGACTACACGATCGTGATCACGCCCTCGCCGGAGCTGCGCACGTTCGATATCCGGCACGGCTACCTGCACTACCTGCTGGACCCGCTCTCCACGCGCTACCAGGAGATTCTGGACCGGAAGAAGAGCCTGATCGACCATGCACTGCGGGCCGAAGCGCTGGGCGATGCCTTCAAGCAGGACTATCTGCTGCTGGTGACCGAATCGCTGATCAAGGCGGTGGAATCGCGGCTGGATCACCGGCCGCAGGAGATCCAGGAAGCGCTGCGGCAGGGCTACATCCTGGCGCCGTACTTCGGCGACGCGCTGCCGGTGTACGAGAAGCAGGAAAGCAGCATGATGGTGTACTACAAGGAAATGGTGCAGGCCATCGACGTGGTCAAGGAGGACCAGCGGCTGACCACCGTGCAGTTCGACAAGAGCGCTGCGGCGGGGCGCGCGGTGCCGGTCAAAGCCGCGCCGGAGCCGGCGCCGACCGGCGCGGCCAAGACGCTACAAGACGCCGAATCGGCGTTTCTGGCGCGCGACGCCGCCAAGGCCAAGGCGCTGTTCCTGAAGATTCTGGAGCAGACTGATAAAAAGTCGATGCATGCGTCGGCCTACAACGGGCTGGGCAGAACGGCATTGCTGGAGAAGGACCTGGACGCGGCCGAGAGGCTTTTCGAGAAGTCGCTCGAATCCGAGCCAGAGGCCTTCGATAAGGCGTGGGACCATGTGTATCTGGGCAGGCTATCGCTGGCGGCGGGGGACCGCGAGGCGGCGGCTAAACATTTTGAGGCGGCCCTTGACGTAGCGGGCGCGACCGAGAAGGCGCGCCAGGAAGCCCAGCAGGGCCTGCAGCAGACCAAGGAGTAATTGGAGTAAGGAGCATTTATGAAGAAGACGATTCTCACCGGCATCCTGGCACTGGCGGCCGGTGCATATGGCCTCATGGCACAAGGCGCCGCGCCCGCGGCACAGGGCGCCGCCCCTGCCGCCAACAAGGGTCCCGCGCCGAAGTCGCAGGCCGAGTTGCAGGCGATCCAGGCGATGTTCGCCGCGCAGCAGACGGGTCCCGATGCGGTGATCAAAGCGTCCGACGACCTGCTGACGAAGTTCGCGGATACGGACTACAAGGAACTGGCGCTGTACATGCAGGCCGACGCGTACCAGCAGAAGCGGGACCTGACGAAGGCGCAGGTGCTGGCCGAACAGGCGATGGCGGTGAATCCGAAGAGCTACCAGGCGGCGATCATGCTGGCCGAACTGATCACGCAGCAGACGCGGGAAAACGACCTGGACCGCGAAGACAAGCTCAACAAGGCCGCCAAGTACGCCAACGACGCTGTGACCAACGTGCAGGCCGCGGAGAAGCCGAATCCGCAGGTGACCGACGCGCAGTGGGATGAGTTCAAGAAGGGCATCGTCGCGCGCGCGCACAACGCGCTCGGGATGGGCGACCTGACGCGCAAGAAGTTCGACGACGCGGTCACTGAATTCAAGACCGCGGCGGAGCAGGATCCGCAACCGGCCTACCTGGCGCGGGAAGCGAGCGCGCTGCAGTCGGGCGGGAAGAACGCCGAAGCCGTCGCGCTGTGCGACAAGATTCTGGCCGATCCGAATCTCCACCCGATGATCAAGCAGGTGGTGACGCAGATCAAGACGCAAGCATCGGCGGCAAAGAAGTAGACGTCACGAAGCACATGCGCGCGGAGCCCGCTGAACTCGAATTGCGGCTGAAATACCGGTTTCACGACGCCGAGTTGCTGCACCGCGCGCTGATGCACAGTTCTCTGGCCAACGAAATCCGCACCACGGGAGCGGAAGCGGCGGACAACGAGCAAATGGAGTTTCTGGGCGATTCGGTGCTGGGATTCCTGGTATCCGAAGCCCTGGTACGGCGTCATCCGGCGGCGCGCGAGGGTGAACTGTCGCAGCAAAAGGCGCACCTGGTGAGCGCGGCGCACCTCCACGGCGTAGCGCGGCGGCTGGACCTGGGCGCCTTCCTCGAACTGGGGCGCAGCGAAGAAATGACGGGAGGGCGGGCCAAGAAGACCCTGCTGGTGGACGGACTGGAAGCGGTGATCGCGGCCATCTACCTGGATGGCGGAATGGACGCGGCGAGGGAGTTCGTCACCGCGTACGTCCTGGACGCGCCGCTGTCCGTGGATGAGGAAGCCGGCACCGACATCCAGCCGGCGGTGACCAACTTCAAGAGCGCGCTGCAGGAACTGGCCAAGGGGCGCAGCCTGCCGCTGCCGCGCTACACGGTGGTGCGCGAGCAGGGTCCGGAACACGCCAAGATCTTCACGGTGGAGGCGCGGGTGGGCAAGGCGTGGTCGCACCAGGCGCAGGGACGCACCAAGAAGGTAGCGGCGCAGAGGGCGGCGCGCTCGGTGTACGAGCAAATGCTGGGCGCGGATGCCGCCGCCGAGCCGCCGTCCGGCGCGGAGACCGCGATCGGCACATGAGCGGCTCGATGAACCCGGCGGAGTTCGCCAAGATCCGCGCGGTGGAGGAGAGCTTCTGGTGGTACCGCGGCATGCGCCGCATTCTGTTCCGGGTGGTGGATCCGCTATTGAGAGGGCGGCGCCTGGAACGCGTGCTGGAGGCCGGCTGCGGCACCGGATACTTTTCCCGCCTGCTGCAGGAGGATCGCGGCTGGCCGGTGGTGTCGCTGGACATCAGCGGCGAGGGTTTGCGCTACGCGCGCTCGCTGGGCGTGGAGCGAGCGGTGCAGGGCGACGTCTGCAGCCTGCCATTCGCCGCGGGGACTTTCGACGTGGTACTCTCGCTGGACGTGTTGCCGCATCTTCCATCGGGCGACGAGCAGGGCGCGATCCGGGAACTGGCGCGGGTGACGGCGCCGGGCGGGCTGGTGATCGTCCGCGCGGCGGCGCTCGAGTTGCTGCGCAGCCGGCACAGCGAGTACGTCTTCGAGCGGCAACGGTTCACACGATCCCGGCTGGTGAATTCGATGCGCGCCGCGGGGCTGCGCATCCTGCGGGCAACCTACGCCAACAGCCTGCTGCTGCCGGTCGCACTGGCGAAGTTCCGCATCTGGGAGCCGCTGTCGCGGGCGCCGCTGGCGAGCGGCGTGGAGCCGGTGTCGCCGTGGATGGACCGGCTGCTGCACGTGCCGCTGGCGGTGGAAGCGGGGTGGCTGGGGCGGGGCCGCGACTTCGCCATCGGACAATCGCTGATCGCAATCGGGGAGAGGGCCGCGTAGCGTGAACGGGCTGCGGTTCGCTTCGTTGAGCGTGTTCTTCCCGGCGTACAACGACGCGCCATCCCTGCCCGAATTGATCGCGAAGACCTTCGCCGTGCTGCGGGAGCGCGTGGAGGATTACGAGGTGATCGTCATCAACGACGGCAGTTGGGACGATACCGCGAAGGTGCTGGAGGAACTCCGCGCGCAGTACGCGCCGCACCTCCGGGTGATCACGCACGAGACGAATCGCGGCTACGGCGGGGCGCTGCGCAGCGGATTCGCGGCGGCGCGCAAGGAGTACGTGTTCTATACCGACGGCGACGGCCAGTACGACGTAAGCGAGCTGCCGCTGCTGCTGGAGCGGATGACGCCTTCGACCGGGCTGGTGAACGGCTACAAGCTGGAGCGGCACGATCCGCTGCACCGCGTGTGGATCGGCAAGGTGTACAACTTCTGCGCGCGGCTGCTGTTCCGCATCCGGATCCGCGACATCGACTGCGATTTCCGGTTGATTTCGCGGCCGCTGCTGGAGAAGATCCACCTGACTTCGACCAGCGGCACGATCTGCGTGGAACTGGTGCGCAAGCTGGAGATCAGCGGCTGCGGAACCGCCGAGGTCGGGGTGCACCACTATCCGCGAATGCACGGGCGCAGCCAGTTTTTCCGAATCCGGTCGCTGATGCGGACGTTCGTGGAGTTGCTGCGGCTGTGGGTGCGGGTGGTGGTGCTCAAGTAGCCGAGGGTGGTAGCGGGGCTAATACAGTAAGCTGGAAACGATGCCCGCGCGGAAGCAAGCCCAGCCCTGGTTTCGTGTGTACGTGGCCGTGTTCGCGGCCGCGCTTCTGATCGCGATATTCGCCGGCCCGATCGCGGACACGGATTTCTGGTGGCACCTGAGGACGGGCCAATGGATCGCGCAGCAGCACCGGCTGCCGGTGCCGGATCCGTTTGCGTACACCACGGGCGCCGGCATGGTGGCGCGATTCAACCTGACGCACGAGTGGCTGGCGCAACTGGCGATGTACGGGGTGTACGCCGCCGGCGGATTCACCGGCGTGGCGCTGGCGCGGGCGGTGCTGCTGGCGGCCGTTTGCGGGATGGCGGGATGGATCGCGGCGCGGATCTCGCAAGGGTTCTGGCGAGGGATTCTGGCGGCGCTGGCGGCGTCGTCGGTGATGGCTGCCTTTGCCGCGGACCGCCCGGCTCTGGTGACGTTCCTCGGGGTGGCAGTGTTCCTCGCGCTGCTGGAAGGGCGGCGCGGCGTGTGGGCGCTGCCGGCGATCGCGCTGGTCTGGGCGAATTGCCATAGCGGGTTCTTCCTGGGCTGGATCGTGGTGGCGGCATACGCGGCGCGGGACCGCAAACTGTGGCCGGTGGCGGCGTGCACGGTGGCGGCGTCGCTGGCGAATCCGAACACGTATCACGTTTTCGAGGTGCTGGCGGCCTACCGCCATAGCGCGGTGAACACGAGCCTGATCGAGTGGCAGCCGCCAAGCTGGTGGGGGCGGCCGTACGGGTTCAACCTGCTGCTCTATGGCGCGGCGGCAGTGCTGGCGATGAACTGGCGGCGGGTGCGGGTGGAGCACTGGATCGTGTTCCTGGCGTTCGCGGCGGCGTCGCTCACGGCGTTCCGCAACCTGCCGCTGCTGGCGGTGATCGCGCCGGCGCTGATCGCGGCGTACGCGGCGCCGCGGATCGCGATTCCGGCGCTGGCGGTTGTGGCGGCGACGGGCGCGATGTACTGGCGGGCGCCGGATCCTTCGCTCGCGGAGTGGACGGTTCCCGCGGCGGCGGCGGATTTCGCGGCGTCGCGGCAGTTGCCGGGGAAGTTCTTCAACACCTACGAGCAGGGCGGGTATTGGATCTGGCGGGGCGAGCGGGTGTTCATCGACGGGCGGGCGCTGAGCGACCGGGCGTTTGAGGATTCGCAGCAGATCCTGTTCAACAAGGGGTCGGCGGCGGACGCGGTGACGGGTCCGCGGAAGGAGTTGCTGGACCGCTACGGGATCGAGACGGTGGCGATGAACGCGATCGAGCCGGCGTCGGGCGCGCTGTATCCGCTGGCGCTGGCGCTGGGCAATCCGGCGGACGAGGAGTGGCAACTGGCGTACGAAGACACGCAGGAACTGGTATTCGTGCGGCACGCGCCGCCGGGGTTTCCGGTGCTGGCGAACAAGTTCGCGCGGGTACTGCGGCACTTGAACGCGGAGTGCGCGTACGACATCGAGAACGCGCCGGACATGCCGGTATGCGCGCGGACGCTGGCGGATTACTGGATGCGCAATCAGGCGTGGGCGCCGGCGCGGCAGATGCTGCGGCTGTACCTGGCGCATCGCGACGATCCGGCGGCGGCGGCGGCGCTGGCGCGGTTGCCGTAGAACGGGACAGGGCCTCCGGGTGGGGACGGTGGTGGCGATGCGCGTGGGCGCTCTGCGGCGCGACAGTGAGAGAATCGCGGAAGACGAATTCGATGCGGTAGGTGCGCAGTGGAGGCGAAAACGGGGACCGGCGATCCGCGCAGTCCGCGATGGCGCACGTGGACCGCCGACGGCTCTGGCCCGCACGCCGAAGCTACATACGTGGGCCAGCACTTCCCGGGCGTCCAATGCGCGGCGCTCCCAGTCAAGCCGTGGCGTTACCTTATCCCAGGTTTGTGCGGCGGCGATGGACGCGACTAAGATCGCGGTTCGTGGAATTCGCGCCGGACATGCCGGTGGGGAGCGTTCCGCTCAACGGTATGCCTCAGCCGCCTCTTGCCACGGCGGCAGGTCCCTCGGTTTTCACGGCGGTGCAGGAACAGTTGGGGCTGAGGCTTGCGGCAGACAAGGCTCCGCTGAAAGTGATCGTGGTGGATTCGGTAGAGCGGCCGAGCACGAATTAAGGCCGGCGGAGGGCGAGCTCTCGCTCGCCTTTTGGGGCAGGCCGGAGGCCTGCGCTACTACTTCGCCGCGCGCAGGTGCATGTCCATGAACTTGAGGAACACGCTCCAATCCGCGGGCAGGGTGCCGTGCCCGCCTTCGTGCATGTAGTAGCCCAGGGTATGCAGGATGGGCTGGCCGGCAGGCGGCCAGACGTCCGTGCCCAGCGGTTCGGCGCCGAGCAGGCGGAACACGGGGCCCGCCGCCACCGCGGCCAGGAACTCGCCCTTGGGATCGCTCCATCCATCGGTGGATCCCGTCTGCAGCAGCAGCGGACGCGGCGCCATCAAAGCGACCAGCAGGTTCGCATCCACCGGGAATTCGTTGGCGCGGCCGGCCCACTTCCCGTAATTCGCCGCGAACTGGTACGGATACCGCGACGGCGCGGTCAGATGCGCAATGGTTTCGCCGTAGTTGCGCCGGCTCAGTGCGGCGCCGCCTTCTCCCGAGCAACTGGCGATCACCATGGCGAAGCGTGTATCGTGCGCGCCCGCCCAGAGCACCGTCTTGCCGAGGCGCGAAACGCCGAGCAGCGCCACGTGCTTCGCATCCACGCCCTTGTCGGTTTCCAGGTAATCCAGCACGCGGCTCAAGCCCCAGGCCCAGGCGCCGATCGTGCCCCATTCGTCCGGCGCGGGCTCGGTCTGCCCCGGTTTGAGGTAGAGCGCGCGCACGCCGTCCTGGACGCCGCCCGCGAAATCGGGATCGATGTCGCCGTAGTACACGGTGGCGAAGCCGAAGCCCTGGGCCAGCACCGGCAGCACATCGATGCGTCCGAAGCGGCCCTTGGGCGCGGGCACGCGCTTCTTGTCCCGACCCCAGACCTCGCCGGGCTTCACCCCGGGATCGTCCACCGTGCTCGAATTCGCCGTGAAACTCGCGTTGAGCAGCACGGGCACAGGACCCTTGGCGGCGGCCGGCAGGTAGAGCAGCACATCCACCTTCGGACCCTTGTCGCCCGGGGTGAAGTACATGGTCACCTGCCGCCGGATGGCCTTGCCGTCGAGCGCCGGAGTACCCTTGTCGAAGACGTCGAAGTGCAGCGCTGCGGGCTTTGCCGGGCTCTTGCCGTACTGGTCTTCCTCGAACAGCCTGACGATTTCCGGACGCCGCGTGCGATACCAGGTCTTCGCGTCCTTCACCTTCTTTCCGTTGGCCAGCACCAGCGCATCGGGCAAAGTGTAAGTCCCCACCTTGGCTTCGTCGTAATTCACCGGGATGCCGGCCACCACGGCGGGCGGCGCGGTGCCCTGCGCAGACGCGGCACAGGCCGCGGCCAAAAGAGTGCAGATCGTGCGCGTCATCGTCGTCTCCTTACTCGCTTACGAAAAACACGGCCTTCACCGGATCCAGCGACAGGCGGATCGTGGTCACCGCCTGTCCGCCGGTCTCGGATTGCGCAGCGTCCGCGGGTTGCCGTTCGCCGGTGTGCGGGTTCCACACCTGGAGTTTCCTGGCGCCGCGCAGTACCACCTTCGCGTCCACGGGGGACTGGTGCGAATTGGCGAAGAAGTAAATGTCGCGTCCGTCCTTCACCTTGTGGATGTAGGTGAGGGCGCCGTCGTAGTCGGGATAGAGTTTCACCGGCCACATGGGCGGCGCCTGGATGTCCACGTCGCGCACCGGATCGGCCTCTTTCAGCGCGGCGGCGAGCAGCTTGATGTCCGGCTGCGGCAGAAAATACGCGCGTCCGCCGGCGGCGTTGCGGTGCGCGAACCAGTTCTTGAAATCGTCCACCACCGGGCGGATCTCCGCGGCGACCGGTTCGTTATAGGGGAAGCCGAAGACCTCGCCGACCATGTCCCGCACCTCGCGGTCGCGATGGAACTCGGCGGCTTTCGTGGGCAGTTTGTGGATCGCGATCACGGTTCCGCCGGCGCGGTAGAACTCCACGATCTTCTTCGCCGCGTCCGCCGAAAGCGTATCGCCGCCGGGCAGAATGAGCACGCGGAATTCCTCGCGGTTCTCCTGGTTATCGAGCACCAGGCGGCCGTTCCGAATCAGCGTGCGGCCGGCGAGAACTTCGGGATGCAGGTAGGTATAATCCACGCGCAGGCCGCGGAAGAGCGTCTCGCCGAGATCCATGTAGTCGTTCTCCGGCGGTATCAGCCCGCCTTCGAGCGCCCAGTAGAACGTAGGCGAACTACCCGGGCGGCTGCTCGTGGGCGGTGACGCGAAGTAGTAATCCGCCTGTAGCGACGCGATCGGGTACAGCACCGCGAAATCGGCTACGTGGCGGCCGTGCCGCAAGAGGTAGCTCATGCGCGCGATGAAGGCATCGATTTCCGGTCCGATCTCCCGCGGGCGATTGCCGATCTGCAGATTCACCCCCATTGCGTATTGATCCATCGCGGTCTGGTACGCCTTCGCCGGGGTCATCTGACGGTAGGCGGCGTAGGTTTCGGCCATCACCAGAGGCTTGTCCCAGTTGAACGCGCTCGAAGTCACCACCTTGTAGCCGACGTTGCTGCGGCCTGTGGTGTAGATGTCGTCGATGCCCGGAATCTGCTGGTGCTCGAACACCTTCATCAGGTCGCCGTGGATCGCCACCGGGTTGCGTACCTCTTCCTGATCCTGGTGTCCGGACATGTCGATGCCGTGCGCCGCGCACCACGCCGCCACGCGCCCGATGTAGTTTTCCGCGTACAGTTGCGCGCGCATGCCGAACAGCGCGTTGCGCGCCGCGGCGGTGTCGGGCCCGATGTCGTACCAAAGCGCCGGGTAATACTTCACCGGCGAAAAGCCGAAGCGCTTCTCGAACGCCGCGGCGAACCCGGGCGTCCACATGCGCCCGTCGGAGAGGTGCATGGCGGGCTCGTCGTAGAACGTCATCTGGATCGGGTCGCCGAAGAACTCCTTCAGGTGATCGTAGTAGGCGTCGAAGGTGAGGTGGATGAACTTGTCCACCGCGCCGGCGTCCAGGTAATCGACGAAGCCGCCTTTGGTCGATTGCGGGCGGAACGAGGGGTCGAGGTAGAACACCATCAGCTTCCAGTTGCCTTTGGGCACGTCGAAGGTCACGCGATTTCCGGCGGGCTTGCGATTGCCCGCGACCACGCGCTCCAGCGTGTCGCGGTTCATCATGACGGCGCCGGCGAAGATGCCGTTCGCGAGAGGGATCTCAACTTCCGCGCGGGCGGGACCGGCGATGTCGCGCTCGGCGAGTTCCAGGCTCTTGGCGGCGGCTTCGGGATACTTCGAATAGAGCAGTCCCCCGGCCATGCCGCTGGGATACTGCAATTCGTCGTAGAGCACGCGCAGCGGCAGGCGGTCGCGTTGGCCTTCTTCAATCGCGGCGCGGTAGAGCCGGAAGTACTCTTCACTCAGGTACGCCACGCCGGCGGTGGAAGGCTGCCGCCGGCTGTACTTCATGTAGTCCGCGGAAAGGCCGGTGGTGAGGCCGCCGTCGGGCGTGATCATGAAGGAGCCGTAGGCGTTCATCCTGGCCGCCGCATCGATGCCGCCGCGCACGCTTTCTTCGGTGATGTTGGAGAGGCGGAAGGTGAACCAGCGGGTGCCGCGATACTCGCCCGGCGGATCCTTAAACAGGGTGTAGTCGACCTTCAGGTCCGCCGCATGGCGGCTGCGGGGTTCCGCGGCGAGCGACCAGACGATCGCCGCCAGCGCAAGCAGGGTAACCGGGTTCCTGGGCACGCGAAAACCTCTGTGACATGAATCATGTCACCGTGAGGCCCCGAATGGCAAACCGGCGCATTCCACCGCGGCGCGCAGAAGTTCGCCCACGCTCCACGCTTGCGCGATGCAGCCGCGGGGAGTATGCGGCGCATCGCCGTCGGCGATCTCCGGCACCTGGCCGAGGCCGTACACGCGCATCGCGTCGCGGAAGCCCTCCAGCCATGCGGCGGCGCGCGCGCGTCCGGCTTCGCCGTGGACCCGGATGTAGGCGGCGACGAACGGTCCCATCAGCCACGGCCAAACGGTGCCCTGGTGATAGGCCGAATCGCGCTCCACCACGCCGCCCTGGTAACGGGCGCGATACTTTGGATCGCCCGGCGCGAGCGTACGCAGCCCCATCGGGGTGAGTAGTTCGCGTTCCACCGCCGCGACCACGGCGCGCGCCTGTTCGGCATCCAGCATGGAATAGGGCAGGCTGGCGGCGAAGATCTGGTTGGGGCGGAGGGAGGCGTCGGGCGCTGCGCCCCCGCCGACCACGTCGTAGAGGCAGCCCGCCGCGGCGTTCCAGAATTGGTCGCGGAACGCCTCTCGCGCGCGGGACGCGAGGTCGCGCGCCCTCTCGGCGAAGGCATCGTCACCGGCGCGCCGCGCGAAATCCTCCATGATGCTCAGCGCGTTGTACCACAGCGCCTGAATCTCCACCGGCTTGCCGTGGCGCGGCGTGACCACCCAATCGCCGGCCTTGGCGTCCATCCAGGTGAGTTGCACGCCGGGTTCGCCGCAGGCGAGCAGGCCATCGCCATCCACCCGGATGCCGTAGCGCGTGCCGCGCTCGTGCCAGCCGATGGAGTCCTTGAGCGGGCCGTAGAGCGTGTCGCGCACGAAGGCGAAATCGCCGCTGTACCTGGCGTATGCGCGGACGGCTTCGAAGAACCACAGGGTCGCGTCCACGGTGTTGTACTCCGGGGTGTCGCCCGCGTCGGGGAAGCGATTGGGCAGCATGCCGCGGTGCATCGCCCGCGCGAACTCGCCGAGAATCCGCCGCGCGACCTGGTAGCGTCCGGTCACCAGGGTGAGGCCGGGCAGGGCGATCATGGTGTCGCGCCCCCAATCGCCGAACCAGTGGTAGCCGGCGATCACGGTCCGGCCGTCGCCGCGGCGCACCAGGAACTGCTCCGCCGCGTGGGCGAGCTCCTCGACGAACGTGGCGGGCGGAGGGCGCCGCGGGCGTGGCGCCGCGGCGGGATGCTCTTCGGTGGACGCGACGATGCGCCCCGAGCCGGGAAACGTGAACACCAGCGGGTTGAAGAGATCCTCGCGAAAATCGAGCCCGCGCTCGCGTTCGCGGTCGAATTCGAAATTGCGATACCAGCCGTCGCCCGCGCCGACGCTCGCTCCGCCGTGCACCAGGTACAGCGGCGGCACTCCCTGGTAGGGCGCGAGCCTGACCGCGCCGCCGCGATCCTCCACGGCGGGGTTCAGCGCGCCGTTTTCGTGCGTGGTGGCGTGGTAATCGCGGAAGGCAATGAGCGGGCGGATCTGCAGCACCGCATCGCCCGCCACGTCGTACTCGACCACCGTGGTGTTCTCGCCCTGCACCATGTACACGCGCTTCTCAACGCGCGCGCCGCCGGCCTCGTACACGAACACGGGACACGGATCCAGCCGGAATTCGCGCAGGTACCGATACCCTTGGGGATGCACGACTCCGGGATAGCGATTGGCGCCGAGTTCGTAGCGCGCGCCGCGCACCACCAGCGTCTCTTCGAGCTTGGAGAGCAGCAGCATGCGCCCCAGCGGAGGCCTGGTGGCCGCGGTGAGCAGGCCGTGATAGCGGCGCGTGTTCAGCCCGGCGACGGTGCCGGAGGCGAAGCCGCCGATGCCGTTGGTCTCCAGCCATTCCAGGCGCGACGCCCGCTCCACGTCCGCGCAGACGCCGGAGGCGAAACGAAGCATCGCGTCCACTTTACTCTCCGGAAACACTGCGTGACCGGGTTGCCGCGCCTGGGCGGACCGTCTCACCGCCGGAGGCGGCATTCCGCCCTGCCAAGGGCTCGCCGTTCTGTTGGAGGAGTTTGCCGATGAGCCCGGTCCACCCGGTCTGATGGCTGGCCCCCACGCCGTGCCCTTCGTCGCCGTGGAAGTACTCGTAGAAGAGCACGAGGTCCTTCCAGTGCGGATCCTCGTGGTAAAGGGGATTGCCGCCGTGAACGGGCCGACGGCCCTCGGCGTCGGGCAGGAAGATGCGGGTGAGGCGCCGCGAGATCTCCTCTGCCACGTCCCACAAGGACATGTATTGGCCGCTGCCGGTGGGACACTCCACTTTGAAATCGTTGCCGTAGTAGTGGTGGAACTTCTGCAGTGATTCAATGAGCAGGAAGTTCACCGGAAACCAGACCGGTCCGCGCCAGTTGGAGTTGCCGCCGAAGAGGCTGGTAGTGGATTCGGCGGGCTCGTAGTCCACGCGATACTCGCGGCCGTCGGCCTGCAGAGTGAACGGGTGCTCCTTGTGCACGCGCGAGAGCGCGCGGATGCCGTAGGGGGAGAAGAATTCGTTTTCGTCCAGCAGGTAGCGCAACACGCCGCGCAATTGATCGGCGTTGACGATGGCCAGGAGCTGACGCTCGCCCGCGCCTTTCACCTTCATGCTGGCCACGTTGGCGGCGAGGTCCTTGCGGTTGCGGATGAACCAGTCCATGCGGCGCTTGAAGCCGGAGAGCCGGTTCATCAGCCCGGGCTCGAGCGTCTCCACGGCAAACAGCGGGATCAGCCCCACCATGGAGCGGATCTTCAGCGCCATGTGGCCGTCGTTGGGCAGGCGCAGCACGTCGTAGAAGAAGCCGTCCTGGGCCTCCCACATTCCCACTCCGTCGTTGCCCATATGGGTCATGGCGTTGGCGATGTAGAGGAAGTGCTCCCAGAACTTGCTGGCCACGTCTTCGTAGGACGATTCCTCCTTGGCCAGTTCCATCGCGATGGCCAGCAGGTTGAGGCTGTACATGGCCATCCATCCGGTGCCGTCGGCCTGCTCGAGGAAACCGCCGGTGGGCAGCGGCTTGCTGCGGTCGAAGACGCCGATGTTGTCCAGGCCGAGGAAGCCACCCTGAAACACGTTGCGTCCCTCGGCGTCCTTGCGGTTGACCCACCAGGTGAAGTTGAGCAGCAGCTTGTGGAAGACGCGCTCCAGGAACGCGCGGTCGCCCTTACCGGTGCGCTTCTTTTCGATCTTGTACACGCGCCACGCGGCCCACGCCTGCACGGGCGGGTTGACGTCGCCGAAGGCCCACTCGTAGGCCGGCAACTGCCCGTTGGGATGCATGTACCATTCGCGCAGCAGCAGCGTGAGCTGTTCCTTAGCGAAGTCCGGATCCACGACCGCGAGCGGCACGCAGTGGAACGCCAGATCCCACGAGGCGTACCAGGGATACTCCCACTTGTCCGGCATGGAGAGCACGTCGGCGTTGTACAGGTGGGTCCACTCGTGGTTGCGCCCGTTGAGCCGTTCGGGCGGCGGCGGCGGACACTGGGTATCGCCCTTGAGCCACCGCTCCACCACGTAGTGGTAATACTGCTTGGACCACAGCAGGCCGGCGAAGGACTGCCGCATGACGTTCCTGCCTTCCTTCGAAAGCGTCTGCGGAATGATCTTGTGATAGAACTCGTCGGCCTCGTGGATGCGCTGCGCGAAGAGGTCGTCGAAGGTCTTGCCGAGCGCGTCGTCCAGGGTCGCGGTATCGGTGAGGCGCAGGCGCAGCTCCACGGTCCCGCCGGCGGGCACGGTCTGCCGATAGTGCGCCGCGGCCTTGGTCCCGGCCTTTGCGGGATTCACGGCCTCCGTCCGGCCGTGGACGACGTAGTCGTGGATGCCGTCCTTGTAATATCCCGGGCCGCCGTAGTGGAAGAGGCGCGGCGCGTTGGTGTCGTTCTCCGTGAACAGCAACCCCGGCGTGCCCTGTGTGAGCAGCCAGCGCTTGCCGTAATACTCTTCCTGGAGTTCGATGGAGCACGGCGAGATGGCCGCCAGGCGGGGCCGCGTACCGCCGTTCCAACTCCACCGGTTGCGGAACCACACCGTGGGCAGCACGTGGATGTCCGCCGCCTCCGGTCCGCGATTGGCCACCTGAATGCGCACCAGGATGTCGTCGGCCGAGGCTTTGGCGTACTCCACGGTGATGTCGAAGTAGCGGTTGGCGGAGAAGACGCCGGTATCGACGAGTTCGTACTCGGGTTGCCCGCGTCCGCGCTCGCGGTTGACGCGCACCAGTTCCTCATAGGGAAACGCGGCGTGCGGATACTTGTAGAGGAACTTCATGTAGGAGTGGGTCGGGGTGCTGTCCAGGTAGTAGTAGCACTCCTTGACGTCCTCGCCGTGATTGCCTTCGTTGCCGGTGAGGCCGAAGAGCCGCTCCTTGAGGAGGGGGTCGCGCCCGTTCCACAGGGCGAGCGCGAAGCAGATGCGCTGGTGGCGGTCGCAGATGCCGGCGAGGCCGTCCTCGTTCCAGCGGTAGGCGCGGGAGCGGGCGTGGTCGTGCGGCAGGTATTCCCAGGCGGCGCCGCCGGGGCTGTAGTCCTCGCGCACGGTGCCCCATGCGCGTTCGCTCAGGTAAGGTCCCCAGCGTTTCCAGTGCACCGTGCGGTCCCGCGATTCATCCAGGCGGATTTCTTCGACTGTCATGCATCCTCCCCCGTCGAGCGCCAGCGCACTGGTACCAGCTTAGCGCGGCCCGCGGGGGCACCGGCGAGCTTTCGCTCGCCCTTGCAGGCCGGAGGCCTGCGCTACCAAGGCCGGGCAAAAGCGGGGGGCATGCCCGCGCGGATTGGTCTTCGATCCAAAGGTCGGCCGGAGGCCGACGGTACCGAGGCCGCGTCTACTGCTTTTTCTGGGGCGGGCGAAAGCGGGGGGCGCGCGGGACTGGTTTGGTGCTCACCGCCTCGACCAGGACCTGCTGGATGCGATCGTGCTGCGCTGGATCGGCGATCAGGTAGCGGTGCCGGCCGCCGGCGGCGGTGAACTTCATGCGCCCGTCATCGCCGGGCGCGATGGTGCCGGGTTCGGAGAGCTTGAAGTAGCCCTGCTTAGGGCGCACCGCGTAGAGGGCCGCGGCGAGGGCGGGAGCGGGGGCGTCATAAGGCATGGGCGAGGCCGCCCGGTAGGCATCCACCAGGGGATGATCGGCGGTCCAAGCGAAATCTTTGGCGATGCTCGCGCCGGGGAACCGTACGGCGGCGTCGAGTTCGCCGCCGGCGGCGACGATGGGAGACGGCCATTCGGCGAAGACCTTGCGCGCGGCGGGCAGGTCGGCCAGCACCCGCGGATCCGCCGCTCCGCCCGCGTAGTTGCCAAGAGTCGTCACCAGGTAGCGTACCTTGGCCGCGATCAGTTCCTTGACGCCGGGCAGGTCCATCGCCTGCGCGACGTTGGTGGCGGGACCGCCCAGGTAGACGATGGCGTTCACGTCGAACTGCGCGGTGAGGGCGTTGCGGAAGACGGCCAGGGGGTCCGCCGTATCGTTGACCTTGACGATGTCGCGAGGGTACGCGCTCTTGTTGACGACCGCCGCGACCCAGGGCGCGTCCGGCGCCGCTTTGCCGAGAGTCAGCCCGATGGCGGGCGGCGTGGAGAACGGTCCCGGAGCGCCGGTATAGAAGCGCACCAGGATGTCGGCCAGGATGGCGGAGTCCAGCCCCGGACGCGACGTGCTCACCGCGATCACGCGGTCTTCGCCCTTGCCCTGGAAGCCGTAGAAAGCGGCCAGGGCGAGCGCGTCATCGATGTTGTTGCCGAAATCGGCGTCGAATACGATTCCCACGGGCGGCTCGGCGGCGCCTTGAAATTGCATGCGGTGTCCTTATTTGAGCGCCTGGAGAATGAGAGCGGCGGTCTGGTTGTTGCGATCGTCGCCGATGCCCTCGCGGTGGCACTCGGCGGCGGTGGTTTTCCAGTCGGCCGCGTCGCAGGCGGCCAGCATCTTGTGGAACTTGAGCAGGCCGTCCACGCCGAGGTTGAAGCCCATGTCGAAGAGTGCCGCCTGGACGCACTCCGGGTACCGGTTCCAGTTGGGCAGCCTGGCGGCGAGTTTGCCCGTGAAGATGGCGATGTCCCCGGCGACCAGGGTGTCGATGGCGCCGTTGGGCATCCGGCAGGTGGTGAGCGGGGCGTAGGCGGAAGCCACCTGCCCCTTCGGTGTGGCGGCGATGCGGGCGTAATCGGCGCGCACCTCATCCGGCGTCGCCGGGCGAGAGCCCAGCATCCAGGAGAGTTTCACCGCGTCGTCGGCGGTTGGAATCGCATGACCGATTCCCACCGTGACCTCGCCGCCGGTACAACGGTACATATACGGGATCCGGCCTTCGAAGTTGTTCAGGCGCGCAAGAACCAGGGCTGTATCCATAACGGTTGACACAAAATTATCACACGCGGCCCGGGGGCGGAACAGAATAGTGGGATGCGCGGGGTCATCGGAGTGATCTCGGACACGCACGGGCTGATGCGTCCGGAAGCGCTGCGCGGACTCGCCGGCGTCGATCTCATCCTCCACGCCGGGGATGTGGGGAAGCCGGAGGTGCTCGACGCGCTCGGGCGAATCGCGCCGGTGCGCGCGGTGCGCGGCAACGTGGATCGCGGCGCGTGGGCGGAAGCGCTGCCCAGGGACGCGGTGGCGGAAGTCGCCGGCGCGCGGATTTACCTGCTGCACGATATCGCCGGGCTGTGCCTGGATCCGGCGGCGGCGGGCATGCGGGCGGTGGTGTACGGCCACTCGCACCGGGCGGCGCGGGAGGTGCGCGGCGGGGTGCTCTTCCTGAATCCCGGCAGCGCGGGTCCGCGGCGCTTCCGGCTTCCGGTGACGATGGCGCGGATCATCGTGGACGGCGGGACGGTACGGGCCGAGACGATGGATCTGGACGTGACACAAACGTGACCGTCAGCCGCCTCCGCTCCGGCGGCGTGCGTGTACAATCGTGAGTAGCATGACGCCGCTTCCGGAGTGGCTCAGACCACCGAAGCTGCTCCTTTCCATCCTGGCGCTGCTGACACTGGTTTCCGTTACCGCGCTGGCATGGTTCGGGTGGAAGTTTCTCCAGCAGGACCGGATGGTCGAGGCGCAGCGCGAACAGGATCGCCGCGAGCAGGCTGCGGACCGCATCGTGGCCACCCTGCGCGGCACGCTGGCCGAGGCCGGAGAGCGTGCGGGCGCGTGGATCCTCTCGCCGCCGCCGCGCGGCAAGCCGGACGACGGCGTGCTGCTGGTGGCCGGCGACCGGGGGCTCGACGTGTACCCCGAAGGCCGCCTGCTCTACCGTCCGCTGCCGGCGCACGAGCCTGAAGCTCCGGACGCGGTCTTCGCCGAGGGTGAGACGCTCGAATTCCTGCAGGCGCAGCCGCGGCGCGCGGTGGATTGGTACGCGGCGCTGGCGTCGAATCCGCAGCCCGCCATCCGCGCCGGCGCCCTGGTGAGGCTGGGGCGGGTGCTGCGAAAACTCGGGCGAGAGACGGAGAGCCGCGCTGCGTACACGCAACTGGCGGCGATCGGGGGAGTGCTGGTGGCGGGCGTCCCGGCGGAACTGGTGGCGCGCCACGAACTCGGCGAGCCGCTGCGCGACGATCTTCTGCGCGCGCGCTGGCCGCTCACCCGCGGGCAGTTCGAGTTCTACTGGAGCGAGGCTTCGCACCAGGAACCGCCGGCCGGCATGCGGGAACTGGCCGACGCCGCCGAAGCCGCCTGGAACCAGACCAACGCGCGCGCGCAAGGCACCTTGTGGGTGGGCGGGCAGCCCTTCTTCGCCATCTGGCGCAGCGCGGGCGCGCGGCGCGGCATCTGGGTGGCGCCGGCGGCCGCGGTGCTGAAAGCGGCGCCGGCTGGCGAGGGACTGGCGGTGGCGGCGCTCGATACCGAGGGCCGCGTGGTCTACGGGCGGCGCGACCGCGGAGAGCGCGCCGCGGTGCGCGCCGCCGGCGAAAGCCAGGTGCCGTGGACCCTCTACATCGCGTCCGCGCCGGGGGCGAATCCGGACGTCTCCGCCAGCCGGCGCTTCCTGCTGCTGGGCACCGCCGTAATGGTGATGTTCCTGCTCGCCGGAACGTATTTCATCGCGCGCGCCATCCGCCGGGAAATGGAGGTGTCGCGCATGCAGAGCGAGTTCGTCTCCGCGGTGTCCCACGAATTCCGCTCGCCGCTCACCAGCATCCGGCAGCTTTCCGAGATGCTGCTGGCCGGGCGCGTGCCGAGCGAAGACCGCCGCCACGTGTATCACGGTACGCTGGTGCGGGAGACGCAGCGGCTGCAGCGGCTGGTGGAGGCGCTGCTCAATTTCGGACGCATGGAAGCGGGCGCGCGCCAGTATCATTTCGAGGAAGTGCACGCGTCGGAACTGGCGCGCAGGGTAGCGGCGGAGTTCGAAAACGAAATCGCCTCGGGCCGCTCCATCGAACTGCACGGCAACGGGGATTGCCGCTTCCCGGCCGATCCCGAAGCGCTCGGGGTGGCGGTGCGCAACCTGGTGGATAACGCGCTCAAGTATTCGCCGCGCAGCGAACCGGTGGCGCTCGAATGGGGCGTGGAGAGCGACCGGGTGGCGATCCGGGTGCGCGACCGCGGTCCCGGGATCGCGCCCGAGGAGCGCAAGCGCATCTTCGGCAAGTTCGTGCGCGGTTCGGCCGCCGCCGCGGGGAACGTCAAGGGGTCGGGCGTGGGCCTGGCCATGGTGCGGCACATCGTGGACGCGCATCACGGGGAGATTCAACTCGACAGCAGGGTAGGGGAGGGTACGACGTTTACCGTGCTGCTGCCCCGGTTGGAGAAATCATGACCCGCATTCTGGTGGTGGAGGACGAACCCGGCATCGCGCTCGGACTGGAGGACGACCTCCGGCTGGAGGGCTACGACGTGGAACTGGCCGGCGACGGCAATGCCGCGTCGCGCCTGGCGCGGACCGGATCCTTCGACCTGATCCTGCTCGACGTGATGCTGCCCGGCAAGGACGGCTTCGAAGTCTGCCGCGAACTGCGCCGCGCCGGGCTGAAGACGCCGATCCTGATGCTCACCGCCAAAGCGCGCGAAGCCGAGAAGGTGCTGGGCCTGGAACTCGGCGCCGACGATTACGTGACCAAGCCGTTCGGCACGCGGGAACTGCGCGCGCGCATCAAGGCGCTGCTGCGGCGCGCGGCCGAGGGGCCGCAATCCGCGGTGTTCCACTTCGGCGACCTGGAAGTGGATTTCGCGCGCGGCGAAGTGCGGCGCGACGGGCAGGCGATCGAACTGACGCCGATCGAGTTCCGGCTGCTCGATACCTTTGTACGGGCGCGCGGCCGGGTGCTCAGCCGCGAGCAACTGATCGATGCCGCCTGGGGTCCGGATACGTTCACCAGCGCGCGCATCGTGGACAACCACATCGCCAGCCTGCGCCGCAAACTGGGGGACGACGCGGCCGATCCGCACTACCTCAAGAACGTGCGCGGGCTGGGGTATCGCTTCGATGGGTGAGATGGGACGAGTCGCGATTGTGTTGTGCGCGGCGGCAGGCATGCTCTCCGCGGCGGAGGATCCCGCGCGGCGCCTGGAAGCGGCAATCCATCGCGAGGTGGTGGCCGGCGACGTGGCCGGGGCGATCGACGCCTATCGCGCGATCGCCGCCGACGGCTCGGCGCCGCGCGACGTGGTGGCGCGGGCGCTGCTCGAACTGGGGCAATGCCAGGAAAAGCTCGGGCAGCGCCGCGACGCGCACGCCACGTACACGCGGCTGCTGCGCGAGTTCGCCGGCGATCCCGAGATCGCCGCGCAGGCGCGTGCACGCCTCGCCGGATGGACCGACGCGCTTCCCGGTCCGCGCAACCTGCGGTTTGAACAGGGCGACGTGGGCAAGGTGCCGCCGGGATGGTTCGTGCCCGCGCTGGAGAAGACCACGGGCAGCCTGGCGGAGTTGCGCCACAAGGGCTGCCGCGGCGAAGGCGACTGCGCCGTGGTGGTGGCGCCGGCAACCGCGCCGGGCGCCGCCGGAAACCTGATGCAGAGCTTCTCGGCCGCGGCCTATCGCGGCAAGACCGTGCGGCTGCGCGCCTGGCTCAAGGTGGAGGCGGCGTCGCCGGAAGACCGCGCGCAGTTCTGGGTGCACGTGCTGCGGCCCAACGGCAAGCCCGGCTTCCTGGACAATATGGACGACCGGCCGGTGCGTCCCGCCGCGTGGACCCCGACCGAGATCGTGGCCGAGGTGGATGCCGATGCGCTGTTCCTGGAATTCGGCGTCACGGCCATCGGCCGCGGCAGAGTGTGGGTGGACGACGTGACGTTCGATATCGTGCCGGAAGAGCAGATCGCGGCGGCTCGCACCGCCATCCGGCGGCAGTACGGCGACCGCACCACGCTCACGTCGTTCCGCTTTGCCGGGCAGCAGGCGGTGGCCGTGGTGCGTTCGGTTTCCACGCGCGAGGGGTTCGACTACGTGGAGACATACCAGGATACGTGGCAGCGCACCAGCGACGGCTGGAGCCTGGCGCAGCGCGTGTCGCTGGCGAGCTACTTCGAAGCGCCCGATCCGGACCCAGAAACGGTGCGCGGCGTGGCGGCGGACGTGCGCCGCCTGTCTTCTCCGCTGGCTCCCATGGGGCCGCAGGTGACCAGCGATTGCTACGCGCTGCACCGGCCCGGCATGCCCGCCGGAGCGTCGGAATCGGTGCTCGCCTCCGCCGGGCAGCGGGCCTTCTACCTGGACGTGAGCGCGGTGCCGGCATCGTCGGCCTTGGGCCGCTGGCTGGCCGAGCCCCACCTGTTCGGCGGGCGCCCGGTGACGCTGGGGCAGTCCTGCCGCGGGTTGCTGTTTGTGGAAGCGGGCGCGACCAGCGCGAACTGAGGCGCGGGACTCGCCGGGTCAGCGCACCTCGGAGATTCCGATCAGCAGGGTGGCCAGCCCGAAGCCGCCGATCGCGAGTCCCGCGATGCGGTTCATCCAGGCCATGGCGCCGATGTGGAAGTGGTCGCGCAGGTGGTTGACGATGAGCACCAGCGTGATCCACCAGAGCATGGATCCGCAGAAGATGCCGCCCACGAGAACGAAGTTGAGCCACCAGGCACGGTGGTCCCCCATGCCCAGAGCGGCCAGCACGGCGATAAAGGAAAGGACCGTGGTGGGGTTGGTCATGGTGAGCAGGAGAGTGGAGGTGTAGTCGGAGTGGCTCGTGTTGTTTGCCGCTTGTGAATCAATCGGTTGTGGCGATTTCTTCAAGTAAAGGATACCGATGCCGACAAGCAGAATTCCGCCCAGGATGCGAATGGGGGCTTCCTCCTGGCGGAGGAAGTCGATGACCAGGCTGATGCTGAACCCGGCGACCGCGCCGTAGAGGGCGTCGGCGGTGGCCGCGCCCAGGCCGCTGACGAGGCCGGAGGCACGGCCCCTGGAAAGGGTACGGGAGGCGCACAGGACGTTGACGGGTCCAACTGGTGCGGCGATGGCCAGACCGGCCATCAATCCCTTCGCCCAGAGCCAGAAAGCGATCACTTGTTCAGCTTAGTACAGGCGCAGGCGCGGGCAAGGTCGTCCGGGCTAATTCGCCGGGCGCGGGGCGAAGGCGATTCCGGTGATGGGGTGGATCTCCCAGGACGTCTTCGAGGGGAGTTGCTTGCCGTTGATGCTCTTGCCGCGAAAAACGCCCTTGGACATCGCCGCCTGGTGTTCGGAATCGAAGAACAACTGGCCGGTGATCTCGACATATGCCTTGCCGATGACCATGACTTTACCGGTGGGGTCCTTGCCGTTGAGCAGGTTCGTGACCACGAAATCACGGACGGTCCTGGCGGCGGAGACGACCTCGGGCGCCGCGGCGACGAACTCGGCATCGTCCTTGGGGACCTCCACCACCAGGCAGTTGTCGAAGGTATCGAGCGTATCGGTGATCTGAATGTGAAAATCGCCGTCGGGTTCGCCGGCGACGAGACGGATCCATCCGGTGGTGCGCAGGATGTCGCCTTCGCCGGCTTTGGCTCCGGCGGCCTTCGGGTATCGCTTGTTCTGAAACTCCGGGGTGCGGGAAGGGGCCGCCGGCGGGAGCGCGAGCAGGTCGTCGAGCGAGATCGCGGCGCCGGGTTTCGAGAGATCGGTGCCCGGGGGAAGGCTGGTCTTGATGGACCATCGCGACACCGGGGAACCGGGTTTGACGTCGGCCGCCGCGACTAAGAGCGGCAGCGCAAGCAGAGCAATCCATATGCGGCGCATCGTGCCGCCGATTATATAGCAACGGCCGCGGCTACGCTTGCGCGATCCGTTCCAGGATGCCGGGGATCTCGAAGACGGCGCGGTTGTTCATGCGCGCGGCGGCTTCGCGGAAGCGGCGGAAGGTTTCCGGCGCGAGCAGTTCCTCCACCGCGCGGGCGATGCCGCGGAAGTTGCCCAGTACGACGCCGACCTCGTTCTCGCGGACCCACTCGGCGTTGTAGCGCTCCTGCGGCAGGGTCCACGCATTCCGCTCCACGATCACCGGCAGGTGCATGGCGATGGCCTCGCTGATACTGCCCGGGCCGGGCTTGCCGATGAAGTAGTCGGCGAGTTGCATGTAGCGCGGCACTTCCCTGGTGAAGCCTTCCACGAAGAGCGGGGCGTGGCGGGTCAAGGCGGCGAGACGCGCGCGCAGCTTTTCGTTCTTGCCGCAGATGGCGATAAGCTGGCGGCGCTCGAGGCGGCGCACGATGTCAAGCATCACGTTGGACCCTTCCCCGCCGAACATGACCAGGCCCGTGGGCTGCGCGGGATCGAGGCCGAGGCGGGCGCGTTCGGCGGCGCGTTCGGAGTCGCTAAAGGGCGCGATCTGGTAGAAGCGCGGGTTGAGGATCATGCCGCCGACCCGGTGGATCTTCTCCGGCGGCCGGCCCAGGGCGCGCGCCTGTTCCTCGGCTTTGGACGAGCCGCAGATGAAGTGCTGGTCCTGCGCTTCGATCCAGAAGTGCGGCGGGTAGTCGGCGATATCGGTCAGGATGGTGACGAGCGGGACCCGTGGCAGGGCGGCGCGCAGGCTATCGAAGATCGCGCGGTTCAGGTTGGGCACGAGCGAGACCACCATGTCCGGGCGGCTCTTGCGCCAGAAGTCCGCGAGCACGCGCACCTGCTGCGCGTGGAAGAGGCGGATCACCAGGTGCATCCCCACGGTGAGCTGCGGGGAGCCAAGGGTCCAGCCCTTCTTGAGCATCAGGTTGTAAATGTCCTGGAGGCGGATGCCGGTGAGCTTGCGGAAGACGTCGATTTCGTCGAGTACTTCCTGCAGGTTGACGAGGCGGACGTCAAAGGGGCGGCGCTCGTGTTCCATCACCTGCTTGAGCGCGTTGGCGGCCGCGCGATGCCCCCCGCCGGCGTCGAAGTAGAGGAAGTCGAGTGTCTTCACCCTCACCGATTCTCGCACGGAGGAACGCCTCCGGCACTGGAACGGTGACAAAAACAAAGCACTTAACGATTGTTTTTCCGAGATGTCACCAGTCTGTATTGAGGGCCGGGATACAAATGAGGCATATGCGGTGCGATTTGCACGTACACACCCGGCATTCAGGAATGTGTACGATCCCGCTGCTTCGCCGCGTTTGCCGCGAAAGCTACAACGAACCCGGCGCGGTTTACGAGAAACTGAAGCGCGCCGGCATGGATCTGGTGACGATCACGGACCACGATTCCATCGACGCCGTGGAATCGCTGCGCTCGCGGCCGGATTTCTTCCTGAGCGAGGAGGTCACGTGCACGCTGCCGAGCGGCACGGAACTGCACATCGGCGTCTACGACATCACCGAGCGCGACCATGTCGAGATCGAGCGGCGGCGCGGCGATTTCGAATCGTTGTTCGCGTGGCTGTTTGACAACAACATCTTCTTCAGCGCGAACCACGTGTTCAGTTCGCTTACCGGGCGGCGCGCCATTGAGGATTTCGCCCTGTTCGAGAGCGCGTTCCCGGCGATCGAGACGGGCAACGGGCACATGCTGTCGCGCACCAACCGGGCGGCGGCGCTGATCGCCGACCGCGCGGCGCGGGCCGAAGTGGGCGGCAGCGACGCGCACGCGATGGCGAGCGTGGGTTGCGCCTGGACCGTGGTTCCGGGAGCGCGAACCCGGCAGGAATATCTGGATGGATTGCGCGCCGGACTGGGGCGCGTGCGCGGCGAGACGGGAAGCTGGTACAAGCTGACGCGCGACGTGTTCGCAATCGGGCGCGAGATGGTGCGGGAGGATCCGCGCACCCTGCCGGTGGCGGCGCTGGGGTGGCTGGCGCCGCTGATCACGCTGTGCAATTACGCCGCGGAGGGCGTGTTCGCGCGCTACTGGCTGGCGCGCTATCTACGGTCGGAACGGAAGGAACGCGCGGCGACGCGCATCGCGGAGGTACTGGCATGACGCTCCCGGGGACGTTGGTGGACTTCATCACCCATCGCGATCACCGGCTGATGCGGCGCGTGAATCGCTGGTATCCGCCGCGGTGGGTGCGGTTGTGGGCGCTTTGGGCGACGCGTGCCGGGGACGGCTGGCTATGGTCCCTGCTGGGGATCGTGGTGCTCGTGTTCGGCGGCGAGGCGCGGTTCGAAGCGGTGGGCGCGGCGGGACTCGCGGCGGGCGCGGGGATCGCGCTGTTCGTGAATCTGAAGAAGGCGGCGAAGCGGAGGCGTCCGCACTGCTTCCAGCCGCACTGCTGGGTCACGCTGCTGCCGCCGGACCAGTTCTCTTTCCCCTCGGGGCATACGATTACGGCGTTCGCGGTGTCGGTGGCGATGATCCAGTTCTATCCGGAGCTGACGGCAGCGCTGATGTTTTGCGCGGTGAGCGTGGCAGCGTCGCGCATCCTGCTGGGGATGCACTTCCTGAGCGACGTGTTGGCCGGCGCGGCCATCGGCACGGCGCTGGCGCTGGCCGCGGCGTGGCTGGTATAGGACGAGCGAGTGCCGCATCGGGGGGGGCGGGACAACTCCCCCTGTACCGCTGTTACGCAACCTGCTACTACTCCGGTTATGGCACGCATCGCGATCCGCTACTGCGCATTCTGAGTGACCGGCCTTCACGCCGCCCGTGTGGCGGCGCGCCTTCGGCGTGAACTACTGGCCGACGTGGATATGGTCCACGGCCGGTACGGGGAGTTCAAGGTGCTGGTGGATGGCGATACTGTCATCGACGGCGGCGGTGCTGCGTTCCTGGGGGTATTGCCATCGGGCGCGAAGATCCTGGCAGCGGTGCGGGAGCGGTTGGGCGGGTGATGCCGGCTGTCTCCGCGAACCTACGCCTGGAACACAGGCGCCGTGACCGGCGTCTAGCTTTTGTGGCGATCATTCGGGTATTGGCCGTGCTCGCGGCGGCAGGCTGCGCGTTCGGGCAAGAAGACGTTCCGCGCTTCCGGGCGGGGGACGTGCGGCCGCACGGTTCAGCGGAGCCGCACCCGCTCGTCCCCGGCCTGCTCACATGGATCTTCGGCGCGGACCTGAGCCGGTCCCCCGGTTGCGGCGCGCAGAACCTGATGGATCCCGCTACCTACAAAACGGAACTCTGCGGGACGCGCGTGCTGGTAGGCGGGATCGAGGCGCGCCTCATCGCGGTCATGCCCGGGCAGATCAACCTTGTGGTTCCGGACCATCCCTGGGAAAACGAGATGGTCGATTTTCAGATTGTCCGCGACGGCCGCACCAGCGCGACCGTGCCGGTCTACTTCGGGTTCAACCGGCCGGTCGTCTCCCTCGCGGCGCCCGCGTTCGTCGGCATGCCGGTTTGGGTGCGGGTAGAGAAACCATGGGGAAAGGGTTGGCTGCGCTACCCGTTTTACACCGAGCCTTGGGACCTGGGTCCCGCTTCGTTTGAGGTTCGCTTCCAGGGCCGGGAACTCGCGACTCTCTCGCTGCTGCCGTATCGTCCGCTGGGTTTCGGGATGATGATGGGCCTGCCGCGCGAAGTACCGCCCAGGTATCTGCACCGCGTCCCCCTGCATCTCGCCTATCCGGTGGACCGGCCAGGGACCTACCAGGTGCGCTACACCGAATACCGTGATCGGCCGGGGAGCGTGGAAAGGACGGTCTATTTGCAGTCCGATTGGACCGCCATCGAAATCCTGCCCTCAACCGCCGGACAGCGCCGCGCCTGGTTTGAGGCTCTGGCCGCGTCCCCGCCCGATGACACGATAGAACTGCTTTCGAACTTTCTACCTTCCCTCCTGGCTCAGCGCGACGAGCCCGCCCTGCGGGTCCTGGCCCGCTATCTCGAATCTCAGGATGCGCTGATCCGGGAGTACGCCGGATACGCGCTGAATTACTTCGATTCCGGCCTGCTTCACCGAGTGGTTCCGGGACGTGAACCGCTTCGCATGTTTGTGCGCTAGACCTTGTGCCGATCGTAATCGAAATGTTCATCGAGCATGTGAAGCGCGGGTTCACCTTCGCGGGGAAGGTAAACGGTCTTGAGAGGGGTTCGCGGGAAGGCGGTCAGCTTTCGCGCAACAGGGCCGTCGTCGGTCCACTCGTACACCGGAACTTCCCAGGGATTGAAGGTATCGCTGAGGCCTCGTTCTTTCGCGATCCGGTAGAGATGCAGGTTTCCGGGCTCGTGGCCTGCGAGCCAGAGGCCGACGAGGTCGACGCGGAATTTGTCTTTGCCGAACATCACCAGATTGGTCAGGTAGTCGGTACCGACATTGAAGCCATCTCCATCGCGGCCGTAAATGCCCTCGATGACGGCCAGGCCGGTCTTCAGCACGCTCATGTTGTCGCACGTCTTCTGTGCCCACAGCTCCTGCTCGACAGGCCGGAGGAAGGCGCCGTTACTGCGCGAGCCGCCGGTGTCATACCGGCTGTAGCCAAGCTGCCGGTGGCGTTCCAGAGAACGGTTCACCAGTTCCTCGACACGCGGATTGACCTCGGACTTGACCAGATCGGAAGCACTCAGGACACTCCGCCAGCCGCCGCAGAACCTGGTGAAAGGATGTGCGACCAGTCCCTGCTCGTTCTTCACGGTGAGCGTGAGCCCCATGCTGTGTGCCTTCCACTTGGCAATATTGAGCAGCCAGGTGCCAGGTTCGTTCACCGGAGCATAGTGCGGAATACGCTTGAAAACCACACCTTCCGGCACGGCGCTCCAGGTGGTTTCCCATCCTTCCTGCAAATGGCGCTCGCGGCGCTCCGGATCCTGGGTCACGATTCCGAGCCGGTTATTGATATCCAAAAGGCCGCGCAGGTTCCAACTGGCGTAGGAAGTGGAATCGACGAAGGTGAACCGGGTGAGGCCGAGTTCCTTCATTCCGGCCACCAGCCCCTCGTAGAATTGAGGATCGGTGCCCGTGCCGAAGAGTTCCTCCGCCGATCTTCCGCGCGGAGACAAACTGGTTGCGTTGGGTTTGAGGACGATGCGGTTGTCAATGGGAATGCCGGGACGGTCGCAGCCCACGAAGATGAGCCGCGCGAGCTTCAGGCCCTCGTTCCGTTTGGCCTCGGCATCCATCTTGTGCGCCACGCTGGTGCGACGGATGAACACGGCTTTGGGGTTCCGCTCGATGAAAGCATGCGGCATGAAGTACCGCTGCTGCGCGGCCAGGGCGGGCGACGCAAGGGCGGCAGTCCCCAAGGCTGCCCCACTTCTCAGAAGATCGCGGCGAGTCAGATGCATATCTTGCGTTCCTCAAGTGAAGACGACCAATGCCAGACGTCTGAACCCGGGCACCGCCACGTCCGTGTTTTCGCCGCGGCGCCAGGTTCGCAGCCTTACGGGTGGTAGGTCGGGACGCAGGAGGTCGGCTGAGTTATAGACGCCCCGGACCTGAGCCATGATGTCGCCGCGGATGGGCGAACCGTAGTTGACCAGGCGAAGAATCGGACCGGCCCGTGCGCCGCCTTTTGAGACCATGGCGATGACGGCGGACGCATCCCACAAGCGGACGGGCCGGCGGGCCGAGGCAAGATCGAGAACGTCCAGAGCGAAGTCGCCGGGGTCGGCAATCGGTTCCCTGTAAACGAGAATACGGCCGGCGCCCAGTGTGTAGAAGGCTCGATCCTGGAACTGGCGGACCGCTTTCAGGCCGGGCCCTTTCCACCAGGACGATGCGTCGCCGCAGTCTACGACAAGGCTGGCGCCGGCGTTGGCATGAGCCAGCAACAGCTTACCCAGGTCCGGCGACGGTGGATGAATTCCGGCCGCGACCACGATGGGGCGGCGGGACGCGTCCGGCAAAGGCACGCGTTCAGCGGGCACCAGATCAGGGGATCCGCTCTGGCGGAACATCAGGGCGGCGATCTCGGCGGAGGTATCGCCCCGTTCCACCAACACGGTGATCGTGCTCAGGGGAGGTTGGCGGAGAAGATCCTGATGCTCCTTCAGCCAGCGGGCAGTCCGGCCCAATTGGGACCACGCGGCGGCCGCTGCCGGGTCACCGCCGAGAAGGGCATTGCGGTACGCCGCATCCGGCGCAAGCAGGTAGTTTCCTCCGGCAGCCCAGGCGTCGATTAAAGCGAGTTCCAGGGAATCGTAAGGGATCACCTGTCCCTGGCCAATACCTGCGTCGCTATCCGGGAGATAGGCAAGAAGGGGTGCGCGACCGGCGAAGAGAGCCTTCGTCCAAGCGACGAGATAACCGTTGGCATCGATCCATGCGCGCTGGGTGGCTCCGCTGGCGATGCTGCCGTCGGCATCACGGGCGCCGGCCTTGGCTCCGGGCCAGACTCCCGCTTTCACCGCTAGAAAATCCCCAGGCGGCAGCGGGCCGGCGTGGTCGCGGCCAACCAGACGGATCGTATCCGCGTCAATCGTATCGGCGCCGGCGGCGCGGCAGGCGGCGGCGACGCGGCCTTCGCGCGACGGGAACCAGACGGCGCCGATCCCTCCGCTCGCAAGGAGGCCGGAGCAATCGGAATCGGAATCCCAACGGAGCACGATCTGGTTCAGCAGATCAACTCTCACGGGTGTATGCTATCCCGCCATGTGGAGGAGCGCAACCATAAGCAGGCTCTTTTATCCTGAATAGGAGGGCTGGGTCGCTGGGCACGACGGCCTCCATTTATGCCTCGTCGGCGGAATCTGTGGGTGATTTGGGCCGAGAATTTCAGTTCTCTGAAGGTCGCTCGACATGCTCGATCACAAGAACTTCCAGCCGCGCCTTCTTCCGCGCAAGTTTCAGACCCAGACTGTCCAGAACTTCATCGAGGGTGCGGCCGGACGAATCCTGCGATGAGCCCCAGCCCTCGGTTTGAATCTGATAGAGTCCGCTCAAGCCCGTCTGATCAATGACTGGCAACTCGCTCCAGTTGGACACGTATGCTGCTAAATCGGCGAGATCTACCGCGGTCCCGCGCAACCCTCTCCCGCTTCCGCCGAGAAACTGATGACAGCCGGGTGCCGGGAGGTCCAGGCTCCCGAATGGAGCGGCTTCGGCGCAGTCGCGCTCTGATACTTTTGCTCGCTCAAGCTTGATACCGCGAGATCCAACCATCAGAGCATAGACCGCCATTTCCGTGGACTCACGACGGATTCGGAGTTGGAGACGATCAGCCAGCAACGATTGCAGCATCAACCGTATCCTCTCGTTCCGTGCTTTTGCCGCCGTGGCTGGCGGTGCCTGGCCAGTCGCTACTACTTCCATGTCGTATGGCACGGCAAACATCCAGTCCGGGATGCCTCTGATTCGTTGTTCAAGCGCTTCTCTCGATTGGAACGGAATCTGGTAAGCTGTCGCGAGAACGACGAAGAGGGGCATGTTCGTCAGACGGAACCGGCCGCCGGGAAGGAACTCCATGCCGGGACGGCGCCGATCGCCGGGTTTGGCCGGCTTGATAGAAGCCACGGAGTTTTGTTGGTGCTCCTGCCTTTCCTTCGTTTGGTTGCTGGCCGGGGCCTGCTGTGCTACCTGTCGTTCGGGACGATGCGGCGGCGATTGCGGAAGTCCCAACAAAACTGGAAGCCGGGTGACTCCATAGATAGGGCTAAAAGAAGCCGATAGAGCCCCGAGCAGAGCAAGCGAAACGAAGGCCCCCGTCGCCAACGCCGCTGGGTGAGGGGCCTCGTCCTTCAGAAACCGCCAGGAAAGCGCGCCATCAACTGGATGAAGGGATGTCGCCGGCACCTCCTGCCACACGTCGGTACGCGAGATAGTCACGACCAGGTCCAAGAAGAGGTCAACCAGCAGCCTCAGTCGTACCAGAAGTCCTCGCTCATCGCGGGCACGATCCAGGACGAAACGTACAGCCTCCTCGCCATACGCCTGGCGAAAGCGGGCGGGGTAAAAACGCACCAGCAAGCTGAAGAATCGTTCAGACATAGTCACCTCGAAGAATCTTTTTGGTCCGTGCCAGTCGTAACAGACCAGCCAGCCTATTTGCTTCAGACTGGGCTACCTTCCGGCCCGCCAGCGTAAGGTGATAGCAACGGCGTCTCTCCTGCCCCGGCTGTTCGCCCGCGCGATCCTCAATCTCTTCAATAAAGCCTTCCTCAAGCAGGGCCTGAACCGAGCTGTACAGTGTCCCCGGTCCCAATCGCATGCGCCCGTGTGTCTGTTCCTCCACTCGTCGCATGATCGCGTAACCGTGCAGGTCCTCATCAGCTAGCGCTAGGAGGATATGGAAAGCTGCTGACGGAAGTGGATTCAGCCTCTGTTTTGGCATAGTATCGATTCTCAGTATATCGAAGATCGATGCATTTGCAAGACAGAATCTGCTCCCACCCTGTGGGAGCCGTATCTCAAGGTCATACGTGAGAAATGCCCCGAAGCTCTGCATATCCTCGACCGCTTCCATATCGTCGCCAAAATGAACAAGGCGCTCGACGAGGTCCGCGCCGAAGAAACGCGCCCCATGAAACGCGAAGGGCGCGACCCGGTCCTGAAGAAGTCCCGTTGGTTGCTGCTCACACGCAGCGGCGATGAGCAGCACTTCCGGCTCCGCGATCTGCTCCGCTACAACCTGAAAACCGTCCGCGCTTACCTACTCAAGGAAGCCTTTCAACAGCTCTGGGAATACAACGCGCCCGCCCGGGCAGGCAAGTTCCTCGATGAATGGTGCCGCCAGACCATGCGCTCCCGCATCGACCCCATGAAAAAGATAGCCTGCTCCCGCCGCTGGCACCGCGAGCTGATCTTGAACTACTTCCGAGCGGGAAAGCTGATCTCCAGCGGCGTGGTAGAGGTTTTGAACAACAAGGCGAAAGTCACCATGAGAAAATCGCACGGATTCCGCACCTACCGTGTGCTCGAACTTGCTCTCTATCACTCACTTGGCAAGCTGCCTGAGCCTGAATCCACCCACGATTTCTTCTGACGAATCCCATTTATAGGCAGCCAAATTCTATTGACACCTTCCTTACCCCTAAGTACAATACCCATAATAACGATATGCCTAACGATGAGATGCCTTCGGGCGCCCTGATGCTCCTCATCCTCCGGGTCCTGCGCGCCGGAGCGCTGCACGGGTACGCGATCGCGCAGCGCATTCACGTGCTTTCCTCCGATATCCTGCGAGTGGAGGAAGGGGCGCTCTACCCGACGCTGCAGAAGATCCTGCTGAAGGGCTGGGTAACGGCGGAGTGGGGCGTTTCCGAAACCAACCGGAAGGTGCGGTTTTACCGCCTGACGCCCGCCGGCCGCAAGGAGTTGGACGCCCAGTTGGCGGCGTATGAACGCCTTCACCAGGCCATTCAATCCGTGCTCCGCACCGCCTGAGGAGATCCCATGCCTGACCTATTTCGACGCGTGCGCTATTTGCTCCATCGTGGCCGTTTCGAGCGCGAGCTTGCCGAGGACATGGAGTTCCACCGCGAAATGGCGGCGCACGAGGGCCGCTCGAATTTCGGTAACGCGCTCCTGCTGCGCGAGGAGGCTCGCGATGCCTGGGGCTGGACCTGGCTCGACCGCCTCTCCCAGGACCTTCGCTATGCCCTGAGAACGCTCCGTAAATCGCCCGGTTTTACGCTGGCCGCGGTGTTCATGCTGGCGGTCGGGATCGGCGTCAACGTCGCGGTTTTCGGGTTCTTCAGCCTCATGGTGCTGCGCCCGATCAACGTCCGCGACCCCGGCACGCTGCTGCGTTTCCACCGCCGCAATGCCAACCAATATGCGTTCGCAGTGTCCTATCCGGAAGCCGCCTTTTTCCGCGATCACGCGCGGACGCTCTCCGCCGTCATCCTGGTCAACGGCACCAGCGTCTCCATTGAAAACGAGCAGAAGGTGGCCGATGCGCGCTTCGTAACCACGAACTTCTTCCGCGAACTCGGCGGCGGGGCCAGCCTCGGCCGCGTGCTCGACCCGGCGCTGGACGAGGGTTCGGCGGATCCCGTGGTGGTGCTGAGCCACGGGTTCTGGCAGCGCCATTTTGGCGGGGATCCCGGCGTGGTCGGCGCGACGCTGCGCGTCAACGGACGGCCGGCGACAGTGATCGGAGTTGCGCAGCGGTACTTCAGCGGTGTCGGGACGGGCGTGGATGATCCCCCGTTCTGGGCGCCCATCGCGCTACAGCCCTACTTCGTGGACGGCAGCCGCCTGTTGACGGATCTCTCCGTGGAGAGTCCCGGGGTGAGCCTGTGGGGGCGCTTGCGGCCTGGCCAGAATGCCAGGGCCGCGGAAGAGGAGTTGCGGTCGCTGGCCGCCCAACTCCGCCGCGAATATCCGGCGGCCATCTGGGAAGGTGAACGCCTGCCCAGCGAACCAGGCGGGTATGTCACCAGCATGATGACCGGCAACCGCCGCGGGACAGGTACAGAGGAGCACGACCCCATCTATCCGATATTTGCGCTCGTGGCGGCACTCACTCTGCTGATCCTCGGCGTAGCGTGCGGCAACCTGGGCAGCATGCTGCTGGCGCGCGGTGTGGCCCGGCAGAGGGAGATGTCGATCCGCACGGCGATTGGGGCCGGTAACGGGCGCCTGATTCGTCAGTTGTTCACCGAGAGCATGGTCCTGGCGATGTCAGGCGCCGCCGCCGGCTTCGCACTGGACGTCATCGTGCTGCACGCCCTGCTGGCCGCTACCTCCGCTCCGGCATGGCTGGACGCGTCGCCGGACTGGCGCGTGGCCGCCTTCACGGCGGCCGCGGGCTTCGGTTCGGCGATTCTGTTCGGCCTGACGCCGGCTTTACAGGTCGGCCGGCAGCGATATCACGCCAATATCGCGCGGCGGATCCTAATCGGCGCGCAGGTGGCCGCAAGTTGCGTGCTGCTGATTGTCAGCGGGCTGCTGGGGCGGGCGCTGGATCGCGTCATGTTCAGCCCGCCCGGTTTCGACTACCAGCATACTGTCTCCATATCGCCGGACCTCTCCCGGAACGGATATCCGGCGGCGCGGTCGCGGGCGTACCTCGACACACTCCAGGACCGGCTTCGAGCCCTTCCCGGCGCGCAGTCCGTCGCGCTGGCGCTGGCTCCGCCATTGGGCCACGTGACGATTAGCGCAGGGATCGAGTTAGACGGACGCCACGCGGACGTTCAGGTGAATCACGTGAGCCCGGAGTATTTCGAGACGATGGGAATTCCCATTCTGCGCGGACGCACTCTGCGGCCGGGTGAGCGGCACGTGGTGATAGTGAGTGAATCCATGGCGCAGGTTCTGTGGCCTGGCCAGGATGCGTTGGGGAAGAAGCTCACGTTGGGCGACGACTTCGCCGTGGTGGGAATCGCGCGCAGCGTCCGATACGGGAGGTTCGGCGACTCCGATCGGGTGCAGGCGTACTTTCCGATCGAGGTCGGCCAGCTTCCATCGCTTTCCATCCTGGTGAAGACCGCCGGATCACCGGCGCAATTCGCCCGGGAAGCCCGCACCGCGGCACGGAGCCTGGATGCGAACACCTTTCCGAGTGTGGAGGCGCTGAGCAGCGCGTATCGTGTCAACCTGCAAGGGGTGGAGTACGCCGCGCTTGCGGTCAGTGTCCTGGGCCTGATTGCACAGCTTCTGGCCTGCTTCGGAATTGCCGGCGTGGTGTCCTACGCGGTCTCTCAGCGCACCAGGGAAATCGGCATTCGCATGGCGCTGGGCGCGAAGCCGGCGCACGTGTTGAAGGTCGTGCTGCGCCATCTTTCGGGCCCGGTTGTGGCCGGGCTGGCGGCCGGGATCGCGGGAGGCGCCGCGCTGGCCCAGGTCCTGCGCGGGAGGCTGTACGGTATCAGCCACCTGGATCCGGCGGCGTACCTGGCAGCGGTCGCTCTGTTTGTCGTAACCGTCGCGATCGCGGCGGTCCTGCCGGCGCGAAGAGCGCTGCGAATCGATCCAGTGCGCGCTCTTCGTCACGAGTAGGGCGATCAGCCGCGGGCCAGATCCGCGGGCGCCTGGCCGAGGGCGACGTTGCTCAAGGTCACGATGGCGCCGGGCGCGACCGTCACGGTCATGCCGGCAGCGGCTGCGACCGTGTTTTCGTGCTGTACATCCGCGGTCTCCACGTAGCGGAAGTTCGCGCCGGGCCATTGAATTGTTACCTTCTGCGCGGTCGTGGCGCGATTGAGCAGCACCAGCGTGCTTTCCCCCGCGGCGCCGCGGAAGGCGGTGACGAGCAGGTGCGGGTGCGAACTCTCCGCCTTCACCCGTTTCATGCCGGCGCGAATGCGGCGCGAGTACGCCCCGAAGACGCGCGCCTGGTGCGAGGACGCGGCCGGGCGCAGGCCGTGTTCGGGGTCGGGCACGAAGAGTGTGCGGGTCCACCCGTAGCTGGGCTGGACGATGTTGAGCAGGGTCCAGCAGTACATCACGCCGCAGGCGTCAAGCTGCGTCAGCACCTTGTGGTAGAGCTGGCCCATGGCCAGCGCGATGCGGTAGGCGCGGGACTGGAACGCGCTGTTGTTGACGCACAGTTCGACCGCGAAGAAGGGCTTGCCCGCGGTGGCTTCCCGCAGTTGCGCGAGGCGCGCGTCGTAGCCGTCTGGATCGTGGAAGAAATCCTGGTAGTCGTAAAGGTTGGAGGCGCCGTAATCGATGTCTTTCCACACCGCCGGATCCTGGCGGAAGGCTTTGCCCGCTGCTGTGCCGCCGGTGGAGAAGGGGGAGTTGTGCATGTGGATGCGGGTAGCCGTGAAGCCGGCGGCGTCGAGTCCGCGGCGCAGCGCGAGCGTCATCTTCCGCCAGTTCTCTCCGGATTGGGTGACCTCGTTCTGCACGCCGACGATCTCCGGCGCGTGCCCGGTCTTTTCGCGGCAGGTCTTGCAGTAGCCGATCATGGCGCGAACGTACTGGTCGATCTCGGGGGCTTCGGTGAGCTTGCCGGAAGCATCGCGGGTGCGCGCCCACGGCGGCAGTTCCCAGAATTCGAAGATCGCCTCGCCGCCCAGGCGGCGCACCTTCCGGATGTAATCGAAATTGGTGGTTTCGCAGTTGGGGAAATTGTCGCCGTAGTAGTGCGGGGAGGCGTCGGCCGGGTTGTCCCAGTTGGTCATCTCCCGGTTCAGGAGCGCGCCGATGGGGTATTCGCGGTGCAGCAGGAGGTTGTATTCGGCCATGATGCGCCACCACTCGCGGACGCCCTCGGGGCTGAGTTCGGCGAAGGCGGGCGGGGTGGTGGTGCCGCCCCAGCCGAGCATCTGCTGAAAGCTCGCGCCGGGATCCACCGTGACGGTGGTGGAAGCGGGATCGGGGCTGAGCAGGGCGCCACGCACGGAACCCTGGCCATTGAACGCAAGCTGATGGCGGTTGACCTCGAGCGCGGCGCGGGAGACGATCGCCTCCTTGCCGTTCAACAGGACGCGCAGGGTGAGGCGATGGTCGGCCGTGACCGTGATGGCCTTCAGGTCGCCAGTGTATTCGACCGTGATCTCTTCCCAGATGCCTTCGGGATGGCGCGCCGGGCGCGCGGGCACCGGTGGGACTTTGGCGAGTCCGGGCGAATCGTAGTAGCGCGTGAGCAGTCGCGCCTTGCCGCCGCCGGCTTCCACGGTGAAACCGCCCGAGGGGCCGGTGAAGATCCACCGCAACTGCGCTTTGCCGTCGCCCCAGTCTTCGATGGCGAGGGTGCGTTCGAAGAGCGAGGGCAACCACTCGTCGTAGTATTTGCGCGGCGGGCCAGGGACGTTCCAGCGGGTGCGCGGCGAGGGCGGAAGCGGGAAGGAGAAGCGGTCGGGACTGGCCGTGGGTGCCTGCCACGCCGGCAGGGCGATGGGGGATGGCGCCTGGGAGTCCTGGGCCGCCGCAAGCGCGGAGGTGGACGCCATGGCCAAGGAAAACGTACGCCGCGAAAGTTTCATACGCAAGCGATTATATTTGGTTGCACGCGGCGGGGCGCGCAAACGGTTTCAGAATCGGGTAGAATTCTCTGCATAGCGAACGTTTCCGGAATGCCGGAAAGAGGGTTGCTGGGATGGGTTCCCCGTTGCGAACGATTCCGTGTCTGATGGCGGTGTGCGCCGTGGCGCATGCGGCCGGCGCCCCCACGTTTGAAAGCGCGGTGGGCCCGGTGCTGGCGAAGACCTGCACCCCGTGCCATAACGCATCGCTGGCGAGCGGCGGGATGAACATCGCGCCCTTCACCAGGGCCGATTCGCTCACGAAGAATCGCGAGGGATGGGACATCATTCTCACCCGGCTGCGCGCGCGGGAGATGCCGCCCGCGGGCGTGCCGCGTCCGGCGGCGCTGGACGGCGCCATCCAGTTTCTTACGGCCGAATTCGACAAGGCCGACCGCAACATCAAGCCCGATCCCGGGCGCGTGACGGCGCGGCGGCTGAATCGCACGGAATACACCAACACCATCCGCGACCTGCTGGGGGTGGAGTTCCGCGCGGAGAAGAGTTTTCCCACCGACGATCTGGGCGACGGCTTCGACAACATCGCCGACGTGCTGACGATCTCGCCCGTGCTGATGGAGAAGTACCTGGCGGCGGCGCAACAGATCGCGGCGCGCGCGGTGGCGGCGGACCCGCTGCCCAAGCCGCTGCAAATCGAATTTGCCGCCAAGGACAAGAGGATCCGGCGCATCGACTTCAGCACCATCGAGGCGGACGGGCGCATCGATTTCGACGGCGAATACACGGTGCGGTTCGGCCTGCCGGGCGAGCGCGGCGAGGGTGCCAAGCCCGTGAAACTAGGCTTCTGGATGGACGGCAGACTGCTGGAGACCAGGCAGGTGGAAACCAAGCCCAGCGGCCTGGTGTATTTCGAGCCGTACTCCGAGGAAGAGATGCGGCTGTTCCTGCCCGAGGGCGAGCACGTCTTCCGCGCCGGTTTCATCGACGACGATTTCGTGCGCGGCATCGCGCCGGCGGATGCGTACAACCGCAAAAAGAACAAGTTCCTCGATTCGATCAAGTTCATCGGACCGTACGCGCCCAAGGATCCGCCGCCGAGCCGCGCGAAGATTTTCATCTGCGATCCGGCCGGTGGCACGGCGTGCGTGGACCGCATCCTGGCTAACCTGGCGCGTCACGCCTGGCGGCGTCCGGTGACGAAGGCGGACGTGGCGTCGCTCGCCAGGTTCGTCACGCTGGCCAGGACGAACGGGCAGAACACGGAGCAGGGAATCGGACTGGCGCTCGAAGCCATGCTGGTCTCGCCGCACTTTTTGTTCCGCATCGAGCACGATCCGAACCCGGCGGACGCCGGCCGCGCGCACCCGGTGAGCGACGTGGAACTGGCCAGCCGCCTGAGCTACTTCCTGTGGAGTTCCATGCCGGACGATGCACTGCTCGGCCTCGCGGAGGCGGGGAAACTGCACGAGCCGGCGGTGCTGGACGCGCAGGTCAAGCGCATGATGGCCGATCCGAAGTCGGCCGCGCTGGCCGATAATTTCGCCGGACAGTGGCTGGAGTTGCGCAGCCTGAACGCGGTGAAACCGGACCCGCAGCGTTTCCCGCGGTGGAACAGCGAACTGCGCGACGACATGAGGCAGGAAACGCGGCTGTTCTTCGATTACATTTTGCGGCAGAACCGTCCCATGGGCGAATTTCTGGACGCGCGCTACACGTTCCTCAACGAGCGGCTGGCGAAATATTACGGGATCGAAGGCGTGCAGGGTCCGGAGTTCCGCAAAGTGGATCTGACCACGGACGAGCGCGGCGGCATCCTGAGCCAGGCGAGCGTGCTCACGGTTTCGAGCTATCCCACGCGCACCTCGGTGGTGATCCGCGGCAAGTTTATCCTCGACAACATACTGGGCAGCCCGCCGCCTCCTCCGCCGCCTGACGTGCCGCAACTGGACGAAGCCAGCGTAGGCGCGACCGCGTCCTTGAGGCAGCAGATGGAGAAGCACCGCGCCGACGCCATGTGCGCCTCCTGCCACAGCAAGATGGATCCGCTGGGCTTCGGGTTGGAGAATTACGACGCCATCGGGCGGTGGCGCACGCACGACGGAAAGTTCCCGGTGGACGCCACCGGCGTGCTGCCCAACGGCAAGGCGTTTTCGACGCCGGCGGAGATGCGCGCGGCACTGCGGTCGCAGTTGCCCGAGTTCGCCCGCTGCGTCACGGAGAAGATGATGACTTACGCGCTGGGCCGCGGCGTCGGTCCGAACGACCGGCGCACGGTGGACGGCATCACGCGGCGCCTGGAGGCGCAGGGCTATCCGTTCCAGACACTGATTTACGAGATCGTGCACAGCCTGCCGTTCCAGTCGCGGCGCGGCGAGGCGGGCTCGCAGACGGCAACCAAACCCAAGGAGATCGCGCTCAGATGATTACCCGGAAACATCTCGATCGCCGCACGTTTTTGCGCGGCGTGGGCACGGCGGTATCGCTGCCGTTCCTGGATGCCATGGTGCCGGCGTTCGCCGCCGGGCGCGCGGCCGCGCCGCCGCTGCGCATGGCCTTCGTCTACGTACCCAACGGGATCGACATGCGCAACTGGAACCCGGGCTACGAAGGCAAGCTCGGGGAACTGCCGCGCATTCTGAAATCGCTCGAGCCGTTCAAGGACGACATCCTGCTGCTGGGCAATCTCACGCACAATACCGGGCGCGCGCTGCTCGACGGCGCCGGCGATCACGGGCGCTGCTGCGGCAGTTACCTGACCGGCGTGCATGTGAAGAAGAGCACCAGCGACATCCGCGCCGGAGTTTCGATGGATCAACTGGTGGCGCGGGAAGTGGGGCAGGCGACGCGCTTCCCTTCGCTCGAACTGGGCCTGGAGGACGCGCGGCAAAGCGGCGATTGCGATTCCGGCTACTCCTGCGCGTACACCAATAACCTGGCATGGCGCAGCGAGACGCAGCCGCTGCCGCCGGTGCTGAATCCGCGCGACCTCTTCGAGCGGCTCTTCGGCGACGGCGCCGACCTCAGCCCGGAGGCGCGCGCGCGCAACGCCAGGTACCGCAAGAGCGTGCTGGACTTCGTCACGGACGATACGAAGAAGCTCGAGAGCGGCCTGGGGCCGACCGACCGGCGCAAGCTGGACGAGTATCTGTCGAGCATCCGGGAAGTGGAGCGGCAGATCGAAAAGGCCGAGCACGACAATCAGCACATCGATCCGCACATGCCGAAGCCCTACGGCGTGCCGGCGGACTTCGCCGAGCACTTCCGCCTGATGACCAACATGATGACCATCGCGTTCCAGGCGGACCTGACGCGGGTGATGACGTTCCTGGTGACGCACGAAGGCACGTCGCGCGCCTACCGCGAAATCGGCATCAGCGACGGCCACCATCCGCTGACGCACCATCGCGGCAACCCGGACATGATGGAGAAGGTGGCGGAGATCAACACCTACCACATGCAGCAGTTCGCCGGGTGGGTGGAGAAGCTCAAGAGCGTGAAGGAAGGCGACGGCACGCTGCTGGATCACTCCATGATCGTCTACGGCGCGGGACTCTCCGACGGCAACCGGCACCTGCATGAAGACCTGCCGACGGTGATCGCGGGCAACGCGCGCGGCACGATCAGGACGGGACGGCGGGTCGTGTACCGGCGCGAAACGCCGATGTGCAACCTGTTCCTGAGCATGATGGACCGCATGGGGGTTCGGATGGAGCATTTCGGCGACGCCACCGGGAAACTGGAAGGGCTCGACCTGGCCTGAAGATAGCGCCCGCGGCGCCGCCGGGAACTCTCCTCCGGGAGGGCGATACAATAGTTTCGCCTGATTCGGAGGGAACCGCGACATGCCGGAACGGTCTGTGCCGCCGCCACTTCCGCCGCTGCTCGAGAGCCTTCCCGAGCCTGTATTCGTGCTGGATGCGCACGGGATCGTTTCCGCGGTGAACCGCGCCGCGGAGAGCTTCAGCGGACACACGCGCGAGGACCTGGTGGGGCGCGGGATCCACGAACTGCTGTCGGCGGATTCGTACGCGCATCTGCGCGCGGCGGGGGGCGAAAGCACGTTCGCCATGGAATGGGACTTCGTGCACGCGTCGGGCGCGGTGTCTCCGGTGGAAGTGCGCGGGGCGGCGGATCCGGCCGGCGGGCTGAGCCTGATGGTGCGCGAGATCGCCGCGCTCAAGCGCTTTGAAGAGGCGCTGCGGCGCAGCGAGACGCGCTTCCGCTTCATGGCCCGCAACCTGACTGAAATGGTCATGGCCTACGACATGAACCGGAGGCTGACGTTCGTCAACCCGGCGGTGGAAACGCTCACCGGTTACTCCGTGGACGAGATCGAGCGCGCGCAGTTCATCGACTGGGTGCATCCCGAGGACCGCGCCCGCATGTTGAGCTACTGGGAAGGGCTGTTTCAGGGGCGCGGGTTCAACGAGGAGGAGTACCGCCTGATCACGCGCGACGGCCGCGTGAAGTGGGTGCGAGCTTCGTGGGGGCCGATCCTGGATGACCACGGCAGGCAGGTTGGCGTGCTGGGGCGGGAGCGCGACGTCACCGACCGGCACATGGCCGAGGAGACTCTCCGGCAGAGCGAGCAGCGCCACCGGCTCAACGAGGAGCGCTACCGCGCCCTGTTCGAGGATTCGCCGTTTCCCATGTGGGAGGAGGACTTTTCGCAGGTCAAACTGTACCTGGAGCAGATCCGCGGCGAGGGCGCGGCCAACCTGCGCGCCTACCTGGCCGCGCATCCCGAGGTGGTGACCGAGTGCCTGTCGCGGCTCCGCATAGTGGATGTGAACCTGGCGGCGCGGGAGTTCTACGGGGCGCCGTCCAAGGAAGTCCTCCTGAGCAGCCTGGACAAAATCTTCGACGATGCGGCCCTGGAGGTGTTCCGCGACGAACTGGTGGAGCTCGATGCCACCAATTCGCTGTTCCGGGCCGAGTTCCAGACACGCACGTTGGGCGGCGAAGAGCGGACCGTGAGCATGATCGTGAGCGTGGCGGCTTCGCCGGTGGACTGGTCGCGTGTGATCGTATCGTTCTTCGATATCACCGACCGCAAGCGGCTGGAGCAGCAGGTGCTGCAATCGCAGAAGCTGGAGAGCCTGGGCAGGCTGGCGGGCGGCATCGCGCACGACTTCAACAATCTGTTGATGGTGGTACTGGGCTACTCGGAACTGCTGCTGGCGGAGGTGCAGGAGAACGAGCGTCTGGCGCGCGGCCTGGCCGAAATCCGGCGCGCGGGAGAGCGCGGCGCCGAGTTGACCGCGCAGTTGCTGGCGTTCAGCCGCAAGCAGGTGGCGCGGCCGCGTCCCATGAGCCTCAACCAACTGGTGTCGGAATCCCGCGCCATGCTGGAGCGGGTGATCGGGGAAGACATCCGGCTGGAGACGGCGCTGGCGCCGGAGGCGTGGAACGTTCGCGCGGACCGCGCGCAGTTGCACCAGGTGGTGATGAACCTGGTGGTGAACGCGCGGGACGCGATGCCTTCGGGCGGCACGCTGACCATCACCACGCGCAACGCGGGCGGCGATCCCTACCCGGGCGATTACGTGATGCTGGAAGTGCGCGACACCGGAATCGGGATGGACGAAAGCACGCAGCAGCAGATCTTCGAGCCATTCTTCACCACCAAGCGGCGCGGCAAGGGGACGGGGCTGGGCCTGGCGACGGCGTTCGCGGTGGTCACCGGGGCGGGCGGCCACATCGCGGTGGAGAGCCAGCCGGGGCAGGGCGCGACCTTCCGGCTGTACTTCCCGCGCGACGCATCGCCGCCGCTGGTGGAAGTGCCGGCCGGCGGTCCGGCGTCGCGCCGCATGCAGGGGCGCGTGCTGGTGGTGGAGGACCAGGCGGAGGTGCGGGAGGTGGCCTGCGCCATCCTGCGCACAACCGGACTCGAAGTCATCGAGGCCGATTGCGGCGAAGCGGCACTGGCGCTGGTGGAGGATGGTGCCTGCGAGGTCGACGTGCTGCTTACCGACGTGATCATGCCGGGGATGAACGGCCGCGAACTGGCCACGCGCTTCGCCGAGAAACGGCCGGGCGCGAAGGTGATCTTCATGTCGGGCTACACAGACCGTATTATGAGCCCGGACGGCGTGCTGGATTCCTCGGTGGTGTTCCTGCAAAAGCCCTTCAAGCCCGATGAACTCACAGCCGTGGTGAGGCAGACACTCGCCGCGCGGGACGAATCCGAATGAGACTGGTGCAGATTCTCGGCTCGAGCGGTGAACGGCGCGTCGCCGTGGTGGAAGGCGCGCGCCTGCGCCTTCTGGCGGCGCCGACGGTGTGGGAGTGGCTGCGCGGCGGCCGCCCCATGGAAGCCGCGGGCGATGCCGATTACGACGCGGTGTACGCGGGCGAAAGCGAGTGGCGCCTGCTGCCGCCGGTGGACCATCCCGAGCCGGCGCGCTGCCTGGTGAGCGGCACGGGCCTGACCCACCTGGCCAGCGCCGCCAATCGCGATGCGATGCACCAGGGAGGCGCGGCGGCGACGGATAGCGCGCGTATGTACCAGTTGGGCGTGGAGCGCGGCAAACCCGCGCCCGGCTCAATCGGGGCGGCGCCGGAGTGGTTCTACAAGGGTACCGGCGCGATCCTGCGCGCGCACGGCGAGGCGCTGGAAGTGCCGGCGTGGGCCGAGGACGGCGGCGAAGAGGCGGAGATCGCCGGCGTCTACTGGATCGACTCGCGCGGCGTGCCCTGCCGCATCGGCATGGCGCAGGGCAACGAGTTCAGCGACCACGTCTTCGAGAAGCGCAATTACCTGAACCTGGCGGGAAGCAAGCTGCGCACCTGCTCGATCGGTCCGGAACTGGTGCTGGACGCCCGGTTCGGCCGCGTCGAGGGCAGCGCCGCCGTGCGCCGCGGGCGCGAGACCGTGTGGAGCGCGGAACTGCTAACCGGAGAGGAAGCCATGTGCCACTCGCTGGCCAACATCGAGCACCATCACTTCAAATTCGACGCCCACCGGCGTCCCGGCGACCTGCACATCCACTTTTTCGGCGCCAGTGCGTTCAGCTTCGGCTCGGGAGTGCGGCTGGAGGATGGCGACCGGATGGAAGTGAGCTTCGCCGGGTTCGGACGGCCGCTGCGCAATCCGCTGCGCGTGGACGGCTCCACGCCCCGGCTGGTGCGGGTGGAGACGCTGTGAGAACGGGGAATCACGTACCATGAAGCGATGATCGAATCGCGCATGATTCCGATCCCGGCAGCCGGCGACGGCCCCAGCGAAGTTCCCGTGACCACGATTCGGGGCGCGGCCCCCGGCCCGGTGCTGGCGCTGATCGCGGGCAATCACGGGTACGAGTATCCGCCCATCCTGGCGCTGCAACGGCTGCGCGCCGAACTCGATCCGGCGGCGCTGGCGGGCACGGCGATCCTGGTGCACGTGGCCAACATGCCGTCCTTCCTGGGGCGCACGGTGTACTTCAGCCCGGTGGACGGCAAGAACCTGAACCGCGTGTATCCGGGGCGCGCGGATGGAACGGTATCGGAGCGGATCGCGCACGCCATCACGGCGGAGGTGATCGAGCGCGCCGACTACGTGCTCGACCTGCACTGCGGGGACGGCAACGAGTGGCTGCGGCCCTACGTGTACCAGGCGGTGACGGCGGACGAGCGCATCAACCGCGAGAACCAGCGGCTGGCGCTGGCCTTCGGAATCGATCACATTCTGCTGGACCGCAATCGCCCAACGGACCCGGCGCGATCTCTCTATTGCTCGACCACGGCGATCACGCGCGGCAAACCGGCGCTGGTGGTGGAAAGCGGCGCTCTGGGCCAGACGGATGAGGAATCCGTGCGGCGCATCGTCGAGGGCGTGCGCGGCGTGATGCACGAGTTCGGGATGATCGCGGAGGGTCCCGCGCCGGTCAAGGATCCGGTGTACCTGGATCCGGCCGAAGTAGTGGTGAGTCCGGCGACTGGCATCCTCTACCCGATGGTGGAGCGCGATCAGCATGTCGCGCGCGGGCAACTGCTGGCGCGGATCACGGATTTCTTCGGCGAGACCATCGCGGAGTTGGCGTCGCCGCTGGATGGGATCGTGCTCTACATCGTGGCCACGCCGCCGATGACGAAGGGGCAGCCGGTGGCGTGTGTCGGGCGCCCGCGCTAACGGGCGGAAGCCGCGTTATCCCCGAAAATAGAGGTAGCCTCCGAGGATGCACAGCAGTACGAAGGCGCTGGTCAACACGTCGCGCATGTGCCAGCTTGCGCGCGTGCGCCGCTTGTCTTCCTCGGTGGCGGTGCCGAAGGTGAGGCTCTGGATCCGGACGTAGTCGGGCTCGGAGGTGGCGTAGCTCACCGTCACCATCACCACGGCCGAGACCACCGTGATCAGCACGCTGAAGTACTGGAAGTAGATGTTGTTCACGATCCACAGGAAGGTGCCCTCCGGATAGCCCTGCTCGTAGCCGGCGAGCCCGAGGGTCACGGGCGTGTCTACAAGCATGCGGAAAATGCCGAGCGCGAAGCCCACTACCATCGCGGCGAGCGCGCCCTTGCCGTTGAGGCGCTTCCAGAATACGCCGAAGAAGAAGACCACGAAGATGGGCGGGGCGAGGTAGCTCTGCACCGCCTGCAGGTAGTTGTAGAGCCCCTGCGCGCCCTTGATCACAGGGATCCATGCGAGCGCGATCACGATCATCACCATGGTGGCGATGCGTCCCGTGCGCACCAGTTGCGCCTGCGACGCGCCGGGGCGCATCTTTTCGTAGAGGTCCACGGTGAAGAGCGTGGAGCAGGCGTTGAACACGCCGGCGAGCGAGCCCATCAGGGCGGAAAGCAGTCCGGCGACGACGATGCCGCGGATGCCCGGCGGCAGCAGGTACTCGACCATCAGGGGGAAGGCGCCGTTGGAAATGGCGCTGATTACCTTGCCGTCGGGGCCGATCATGTGCGCCAACTCGGGAATCCTGCCGCTGCGCGCCAGCGCGTAGCAGATCAGACCGGGGATGATGAACAGGTAGACCGGGAAGAGCTTGAGGAACGCGGCGAAGATGCTGCCCTGCCGCGCCACGGTTTCGTTGGGGGCGCCCAGGGCGCGCTGCACGATGTACTGGTCCGTGCACCAGTACCAGAGGCCGATGATGGGTGCGCAGAAGAGCATGCCGAGCCACGGAAAGTTGCCGTTGAAATACCACGCCTGGCGCACGATCCTGCCGGCGGCGTCGCTCTGGATCACCGGCGCCCACGTGCCTTCGACGCCATGCGGGATGAGCGGCTTCCAGAGGTTGAACATGTCGCTGCCGCACAGGCGGCGCAACTCGCCCCATCCGCCGAGCGTGTGCAGTCCGTAAGCGGTGAGCAGGAAGGAGCCGGTGATGAGGACGATGACCTGCACGGCGTCGTTATAGGCCACGGCGCGCATGCCGCCCAGCGTCGTGTACAGCCCGGTGAGCACGATGACGAGGACGGAGCCGATCCAGAAGCTGTCGATGGTGACGCCGAAAACGTCGATCCGTAGCTCCGGCAGCAGCGTGCCGAATACCACACCGCCGGCGAAGATGCCCACCGCGATCTTGGAAATGACGAATGTAATCAGGCTGACGATGCTCAGCACGTAGCGCGATTTCTCGTTGAAACGGCGCTCCAGGAATTCCGGCATGGTGAACACCATCGAGCGCATGTAGAAGGGGACGAAGACCCAACCCAGCACCAGCAGGCACCACGCGTGGAGTTCGTAGTGGGCCATGGCCACTCCGCTGGTAGCGCCGCTGCCGGCGAGGCCCACAATGTGCTCGCTGCCGATGTTGGAGGCGAAGATGGAAGCGCCGATGATCCACCAGCCGAGGTTGCGCCCGGCCAGGAAGTAGTCGGCGGCGTTGTTCTTGCCTTTCCGTACCACCCACCAGGCGACGCAGAGCAGGATGCCGAAGTAGAGGGCGATCATGACCCAGTCGAGGGCCGTGATGTGGGTGTGTGCAACCGCGGGCGCGGTCTGGAGCAGCAGGGCGGCAGGCATGGTTTTGTTGGAGACGCGAATCATTTACTATGCCATCGCGCGGGGCCTCGGTAAAGGGGATTGTGGCGCGGCTGTTCCGGGTGGTTTCGCACGCAGCAGGGAGGAAACCGGCGGGCGGCCCTGCTAGAATACCGTGACATCTTGAGGAGGCTGAGGTTATGACGCCAGCGTTAGCGCCCAACACGGGCGCAATCCAGGTCAACATCGTGGATGGGACGCGGCAGGCGTTTCCGGCGGGACGCGACTCGCTGCTGCGGATCCTGGACGGGCGGCGGCGGCAGATCGTGGCGCCGTGGGTGACCGGACCTTCGATCCGCGTCACCGGCCTGCCCTTTCACGACAATCCGGACGACAATTACACTGTCTTCGTCCACTCCAAAGGTTACAACGACGGCGCGCTCTATCCCGTGGCGCTGCGCGATCGCGCGACGGTGGAAGCCAGCGTGATGCTGATCCCCGGCGACGGGGAATTTCACTTCCGCAACTGGGC
>JAFDVU010000080.1 GCA_018268835.1 Acidobacteriota bacterium
CAGCGACAGCCAATACCACTGCGAGAAGGCGAAGGCAATGTAGCAGGCACCCGTGATAAGGCCGCTGACAACCATGATCCGGGCCAGGCCGGCGGAGAGCGTGCGCCGGCCCAGCACCAGTGTCCCGACCACCGCCCCCACCCCCATCGCGCTCATCAGCAGCCCGTAGCCTTCCGAGCCGCGATGGAAAATATCGCCGGCGAAGAACGGCATCAACACCAGGCCGGGCATGCCGGCCAGCGTTGCCGCGCCCATCACCAGCAGGACGCGCCGCACCGCGGAATGGCCGGCCACGTAGCGGAAGCCGTCCACCAGGTGCTGCCACACCGGCGGATGTTCTTTCGGACGGAAGCCCGCCAGGCGCATCGCCGCCAGGCAGAAGATCACCGCCAGGAAACTCACGCCGTTCAGCAGAAAGCACAGCCCTTCGCCGAGCAGCGCCACCAGCAGCCCGGCGATTCCCGGACCCACGGCGCGCGCCGTGTTGAACACAGCCGAGTTGAGCGAGATGGCGTTGATCAGGTCTTCCTTGCCGGTCATCTCGATGACCAGCGCCTGCCGCGCGGGCATGTCGAAGGCGTTGATCGTCCCCAGCAATACGGAGAGCGCCAGCACGTGCCAGACCCGCACTACGCCGGTGAGAGTGAGCGCCGCCAGCGCGAACGCCTGCAGCATGGACGCGGTCTGGGTCAGGATCACCACCCTCTTGCGCGAGAACCGGTCCGCTACCAGCCCGCCCAGTGGACCCAGAGCGAACACCGCGATCTGCGAGCAGAACCATGCCGTGCCCATCAGCAGTTCCGAGTGCGTCAGCCGGTAGACCAGCCAGCTCTGCGCCGCGTTCTGCATCCACGTGCCCACCAGCGAGATGATCTGCCCGCTGATGAACAGGCGGAAGTTGCGGTGGCGCAGGGCGCGGAAGGTGTGCGGGATTCGCGATCCGTCGGGGGAAGCCGTCAGGTCGTCTCCCAGATGTGTTTGCGCGGCCCCCATCTAGCTTTTAGGATAATGCGCGGTACAATGGGGGATCAATCACTTTGCCGGGTTGTAGCCCTTTCCGGCATCGATTTTCAACAGGAGAATTCTTTTGGCGGACGATAAACTGTTTAAAGCGGAATACGTGGGCAGCGGCACCTTCGTGATCACCAAGCCCAAGCGCAAGAAGACCAAGGCCCGGCAGTCCTCTCTCAAGAACCCGCGCCGCGGCATGCGCAAGTAGCGCTGGCGCAGCCTATTCCAGCCCGCCGCGGCGGGCACCCAAAGAATGAAGATCACCGAACTGGTCCTGCACCCGATCGCGATCGCCGATCCACCGCTGCGCAGTTCCTACGGCCTCCACGCACCGTTCGCGCTGCGTACAGTGGTGGAGTTGAAGACCGATTCCGGGCTCACCGGATTCAGCGAGACCTACGGCGGCGATGGACCGCTGGCCGGTCTGGAGGCGGTCCGTGCGCGGGTGACCGGCATGGATCCCTTCCAGCTTGCCGGGTTGTGGCGCGACCTGAGCGCGGAGGCCGAACGCGAGATCGCCGCGGCCCCGGGCGGGCGCTCCCAGACGTTCCTGGTGCCGGGCGAGAATCCGCTGGACCGCCACGCGCGCACCTTCGCGGCCATCGAGATCGCCTGCCTGGACCTGATCGGCAAGGCCACAGGCAAGCCGGTCTGCGACGTGATCGGCGGGCGGGTCCGCGACCGCGTCAGTTTTTCCGCGTACCTTTTCTATAAGCACGGCGGTGGCGGCGGCGTGGGCGGCGACGCGCGCGAGGACGAGTACGGCGAGGTGCTCTCCGCCGAAGCCTGCGTGCGCGAGTGCAGGCAGATGATCGCGCAGTACGGCTTCCGCGAGATCAAGCTCAAGGGCGGCGTGCTCGATCCGGCGATGGAAATCGCATCCATCCGCGCGTTGCGCGCGGAGTTCGGAGCGAGCTACCCGCTGCGCATCGACCCCAACTGCGCCTGGAGCGTCGATACCAGCGTGGAAGTGGGCCGCGCGCTCAAGAACGAACTCTCCGGCGGCGGCTATCTGGAAGACCCCTGCGCCACGCTCGAAGGCATGGGCGAGGTGCGGCGCCGCCTGCTGGCCGAGCGCAACGATACGCCGCAGGCCAGCAATGTCGCCGTCACCTGCTTCGCCGACGTGCCGCGCGCCAGGGAACTGGACGCGGTTCAGATCGTGCTCAGCGACCCCCACTACTGGGGCGGCATGCGCAACGTGCAGCAGCTTTCGCACCTGACCGGCGTGCTCGGCATGGGCCTCTCGATGCACTCCAACAGCCACCTCGGGGTGAGCCTAATGGCCATGACCCACGTCGCCGCGGCCTGTCCCAACCTCACCTACGCCTGCGACACCCACTACCCGTGGCAAACCGCGCAGGACGAAATCGTCGAAGGCGGGCGCGTAAAGTTCGTCGACGGCTGCGTGGCGATCCCGGACAAGCCCGGGCTGGGCGTGGAACTGGATTACGACCAGATTGCGCGCGGCCGGGAGCGATACCGGAAGATCCCCTTCCGCAAGCGCGACGACGAGGCCGAGATGCGCAAGCACGTCGACCCCGCCTGGAAGCGCGTTCTGCCGCGCTGGTAGCGTAGCGCTAATCCAGCTTGTACATCGCCATGCCACTGAGCAGCTTGGGATAGAAATCGGTCGATTTCTGCGGCATCACCCCGCCGCCGAAGCTCGTATCGGCAACCTGCTTCACGCTCGTCGGCTTGAGCAGAAACGCAATCTGCGCCTTGCCCGCGCGCACCGCCTCCACCGCCGCGTCGATGCCGCGCACGTAGCGGATGTGCTTCTCGTCGCGCACCGCCTCTTCGCTGATGCCGAGCGTCTTGCCGAGCAGCCGCTCGTGCAGCACCCTCACGTCCAGTTCGCCCTGCGCGCCGCGGTCCGTCAAGCTGTAGAGTTTCGCGCCCATGGCGGCGCCGATGATGGAGCGGTCGCCGCCGGCGGCCCACGCCTGCTTCAATTCATCCACTGACGCGATCTCCCGCACGTCGAAATCGCGCGACGCGGTCTCCACGAAGTGCGCCGTATCCACGCCGTTCACCAGCCGGTGCGTGGCCAGGATCTTCAGACCCGGCGAATCCATGTTGAACAGCGCCCACATCATGCGCGATGCGCCCGGAAGTTCGGGATGATCGCGGTGAAACGCCAGTGCCGTCTCGTAGCGGTGATGCCCGTCGGCGATGAGCAGCTTCTTATCCGCCATCAACTCCTGGATGCGCGCCGCATCGCCTACCTTCCACATCCGGTGGATGGCGCCGTACTCGTCGGTGACCTCGGCGATCGGCGCCTGCCGGGCGGCTTCGTCGAGCATCGCGTCGATCGTGCCCGCCGGATCGCCGTACAGCAGGAAGATCGGCTCGAAGTGCGTGTGGGTGTGCTCGAGCAGGGAGCGGCGGTCCTTCTTCGGACCGGACAGCGTCTGCTCGTGCCGGAACACCACTCCGGCCGAATACTCCTCCACCTGTCCGAGCGCGAGAAATCCCTTGCGCACCAGGCGCTCGCCGGTATCCGGCACCACGAATTCCTGGAAGTAGGCGAACATGCCAGGCTCGGCATCGCGGATCCAGACGCCGCTGGAGATCCACTCCTGCATGGTGCGCGCCGCGCGCGTGTAGACGTTCTCCGTCTCGTTATCGTCCGGCTTGCGCTCGCCCAGGATCACGCGGACCAGGTTGTAGGGGCTGGCGGCGAGATAGCGCGCCTGCATCTCCGGCGAAATCTTGTCGTAGGGCTGCGTCGCCAGGTTCTGCATCGGCCCCGCACTGGGGGCGTAGCGGTAGGGTTGGAAAGGAAATATTTTGGCCAAATTCCAATTTACCAGAGGACTCGGGCAGGTTCAGGGATTTCTCACCGCAGCACCGGAGTCGATGCCGGCGGACGGCGGTGATGCGTCGCCTGCTCGTACGCGTAGGACAGTTTGATCAGCAGCGGTTCGCTCCACGGGCGGCCGTAGATGGTCATTCCGGCGGGCAGTTGCCCGCGCGTGTAACCCATCGGCACGTTGATCGCCGGGAAGCCCGTAGTCGGCGAAAACACCTGGCTGTTGTCGCCGTGCGGCGTGTTGAGGTCGCCGATCAGCCGCGGCGGGTTGCTCCACGTGGGATAGACGAACGCGTCCAGCTTGAGCCGGTCCATCGTGGCGAGCACCGCCTGCCGGAACTTCTCGCGATACTCCATCTCGGCCTTGCACGCGGCGGAGTCCGGCCCGTTCTCCGGCCCTTTCTCCGCGCTCTCCAGCCGCCCCTGCACATTCGGATAGAAGCGGCGCGATTGCAGGATGGCCGCCAGATCGTGCAGCGGCACCGCATCGCCGCGCTCGGCCAGGAAATGGTTCAGGTCGTACTTGAACCCCATGCACGGGCCGGCGTCGCGCGAGCGGCGGATCTGGTCCAGTCCTTCCACCGCCGCCGGATCCACGACCTTCGCGCCGGCGCGCCGCAGGTCCTCAATCGCCGCCTCGAACACGCTCATCACTTCGGGGTCCGCGGTGGGCCGTTCGTAGGCCTGCCGCAACACCCCCAGGGTCGCGCCGCGCAACCCGTTGCGATCCAGCGCGGCCACATAATCCCGCGGCAGATGCGCGCCCGCCTGCGCCGTCACCGGATCCCGCGGATCGGGCCCCACCACTACCTGGAATACGCGTGCCGCGTCCTCCACCGTGCGCGTCATCGGCCCGGCGATGTCCGCCAGCAGGCTCAGCGGAAACACGCCGGCGCGGCTTGTCAGCCCCATGGTCGAGCGGATCCCGACCAGCGCCTGGTGCGACGACGGTCCGCGGATCGAGTTGCCGGTGTCGCTGCCCATCCCCACCAGCCCCAGGCTGGCCGCGACCGACGCCGCCGTGCCGCCGCTCGATCCCGCGGTCACACGGTCCAGCGCGTACGGATTGCGCGTGTACCCCGGCAGAATCGAGTTCACCGTCTCGTACGGACTGAACGCCCACTCGGCCATGTTCGATTTCGCCAGCACCAGCGCGCCCGCGTCCTTGAGGCGCTTCACCTGGGTCGCATCCTCTTTCGCGATGTACCCTTGAAACGCCAGCGCGCCATCGGCGCTCTGCAGCCCGGTGGTTTCGAAATTGTCCTTCACGATCACCGGCACGCAGTGCAGCGGACCGGTCAACCCGCCCGCGGCGAAGCGCCGATCCAGTTCCGCCGCCTCCTCTTCCGCCCGCGGGTTCACCACTACCAGCGAATTGATCGCCGGACCGTTCTTATCGTACGCGTCGATGCGGCGCAGATACTGGCGCACCAGTTCGCGGCAGGTGAGTTTGCCGGCCTTCATCGCCTCGTGCACCTGCGCGATGGTCGCCTCGGTGACCTCGAACTGTCCCCACGCGGCGGAAGCGGCAAGCAGTAACAGCCCGGCAAAGCGAATCATCTGATCATGCTAGCCCAACGCCGAGAAACGGTGGGGACGGCTTCCGCCTCAGCCGATCAGTTTCAGCGAGACGGCGTTGGCCGCCTGCCCATCCACCGTCAGGAGCAGGGTCACGTCTCCCTTCCCCGCGAGCGACCCGGGCAGCAGCACGTTCACCTGGTCCAGCCCCGGCGAATCCGGCTGCGGCCCCGCGTACGATACCGGGACCGCCGCGCCGCCGGCCACGCAACTTACCGCCGCCAGCGACGACCGGTTGCGGATGCCGCTCCCGTACATGACCAGGTACACCGTATCGCTACCGACGCGGATTCCCGCGGCGGTCACGGTCTCCACCGTCTGGCTGCCATCGGGCCGCACGTGGACCGCCTGCGCCGCCGGCACGCCGCGGCCATCCGCGCTCGCGGTGAAAATCCCCGGCGCCACCGCCGCGACCTTCACTTTGATCGGGACCACCGCCACCCCGGAGAGCGCGCCGTCCACCGCAATCGTCGCCACACCCGGAGCCGTCCCGCCGGGGATCACAAAGTTGATCTGTCCCGGCGCCACCAGGTACAGGCCGGCCTTGCGCGCCGTGCCCGCGCTGTCCGTGACCGTCACACTCACGCCGCCCAGCGCAGTGGGCAGCGGCAGCACGGTGGATGTCACGGCCGCACTCAGAAAGTTGGCGCCGTACAGGCTGACGATCTCCTCCGGCGCCACCGCCGGTGAAGCGGCGCCGGTCGCGCTCAGCACCGCCGGTACGGCCACCGCGCCCGAGTAACTCGGCGCAAACTTGGCCGAACCGGAATACGCCGCGATGATGGCGTGCCCGACCGCCGCCGCGATCAGCGCCGGAGGCACCATGAAACTCGCGGTGCCCGAACCAGGGGGTAACGCCGCGCCGCCCAGCACCAGGTTGGTCGTGCTATCCAGAAACTGCACGCCGCCGTCCGGTATCCCGGACCCTGCTCCGGCGGGCTTGACGCTCGCAGTCAGGGTGATGCCGGCAATGTCGGCGGTCGCGGTGAGCAGCGTCACCGTGGGAACGGGCGCAATCGTCACCGTGAGCGGCGCGGAGCGTACCGAGTAGTAGACGCTATCGCCCGTGAGCACCGCGACAATCTGGTGTGTGCCTGGAGAGAGGCCGCTCAGCGTCGCGGCAGCCTTCTGCGCGGCCACCGGCGCCGTGGCCAGCACCGCTCCACCTTCCACGAACTGCACCGGCCCGGCCGGTGCCGCAACGCCCGACGGCGGATCGGGCGTGATCTGTGCGATCACGGTGAGCGGCACTCCCGCCGCGGGCGGCGCGGCGCCTGCCGACACCGTCACGGCGGTGGTCAGGTGGTCCACGTCCTGCCCGAAGGTGGCCAGCCGCGCGCAATAGTTCAGATCGCCCGAATAGTACGCGTGCAGAACGTGCGCGCCGGCCACGTAAAACGTGCGCGTGAAGGACGCCTGCGACATCTGGAGCGGCGCCGTGCCGAGGTCCGTCAGCGCGTCGAAGAGATGCACTTCTCCCGTTGCGTCCGCCGCGCCTTGCACCGGCGTCACGAACACTTTGATCCCGACCGCCTGCCCGGGCAGCGACGGGAACGCGCTGGTTTGAATCAGGACCCGTACCGCACGGAGCGGATCGCACTCATCGGAAGTCTGCGCGGCGGCACTCCCGGACCACAAGAGGGCAAATACGAAACTGGCGCGAAGCATGAAACGTCTCTGTCCGATTATCCTCCCGCGCTGATACAATTCGCTCCATGACGCGAGGATGTGTTCTTGTATTCGCCGCGGCCTGCGCCGCCCTGCTTCCCGCCGCGGCAATCGACCGCAAAGACGTCGAGTTCGCGCGCCCCGGCGGCAAGCCCCTGCTGCTCGACCTCCACGTGCCCGATGGCGCCGGTCCCTTCCCCGCCGCGATTCTGGTCCACGGCGGCGGCTTCGACCAGGGCAGCCGCTCCACCAATGTGCGGCCGCTCTTCGAACCCCTGGCCGGCGCCGGCTTCGCCTGGTTCAGCATCGATTACCGCATGGGGCCCGAGTTCCATCTGCCGCAAGCCATCGAAGACGTGAACACGGCCATCAAATGGGTCAAGGCCAACGCGAAGACCTATCACGTGGACCCCAACAAGGTCGTGCTCGCCGGTGAATCCGCCGGCGGCTACCTGGTGAACTACGTGGGCACCCACGAAACGCCCGCCACGCGCCTCGCCGCGGTCGTGGACATCTACGGAGGCACGGACTACGAGGCGCTCGCCATTGAACGCCGCGATCATCCGGAGCGCTTCAACATGGCCAGCATCCAGCGCCACATGGCGAACGGCGGCGGCATCCGTTTCTTCGGCGTCGATCAGTTGGACGCCGCCGGCCTCGCCAAACTGCACGAGATCTCCCCGCTTTACGCCGTGCATCGCGGCATGCCGCCCTTCCTGTGTATCCACGGAAACAAGGACGACCAGGTGGCCTATAGCCAGTCGCCCCTCATGTGCGCGGCAATGAAGAAGGTCGGCGCACCGTGCGAAATCATCACCATCGAAGGCGGCGGCCACGGGATGGGCAACTGGAAGGCGCCGGAGATGCAGCACTGGAAGCCGGAGATGATCGCGTGGCTAAAAAGAACGCTCCAGCTAAAGTAAATTCGCGCGTGAAGGGCAAGGCGCCGGGGTTGCCCGGCGCCGCCGCGCAACTGGCGCGCCTCCGCAAGGCGTGCGCAACCCTGCCGCAATTCGAAGAGAAGATCTCGCACGGCGCGCCCTCGTTCTTCGGACCCCGGTGCTGTTTCGCCATGTTCCTGGACAATCACCACAATGACGGCCGCCTCGCCGCGTGGCTCGCCGCCGCGCCGGGCGCGCAGCAGCAGATGATCGCCGAAGCCCCCGAGACCTACTTCTATCCGCCCTACGTAGGCTGTCGCGGCTGGATCGGAGTGGAACTCGGTCGCGTGGGAGACGCGGAGTTGGCGGAACTCGTGCGCGCCGCGTGGAACTGGATCGCGCGCAAGTAACCGCGGAGGCGCCGCCTATTGGATCTGCGGAATCGGCACCCGGAACTGGCCGCGGAAAATCTCCCCGAACAGCTCCAGAATCGGCCCGTGGATGGCGCCGTTATCGGCCAGAAGGTGCGCGCTCCCGGTCACGCTGTGGGACCCGCCGTTCATATCGCTGACGGCGCCGCCGGCTTCGCGCACGAGCAACACGCCCGCCGCCATGTCCCACGGATTCAACCCGAATTCCCAGAACGCATCCAGCCGCCCGCACGCCACGTAGGCCAGATCGATCGCCGCCGACCCCGTGCGCCGCACTCCATGCGAAGCCATCGCCATCTGGTGATAGAAATGGATGTTCACGTTCTGGTGCCGCTTGCGGCTCGGAAAGCCGGTGGACGCCAGGCAATCCTCCAGCCGCTTGCACCCCGATACCTTGATGCGGTGGTGGTTCAGGTACGCGCCCGCGCCCTTCTCCGCTGTGAACATCTCGTTGCGGATGGGGTCGTAAATCACTCCGGCGATCATCTCTCCGGCGTGCTCCAGCCCCAGCGTGATGTTGAACATCGGGAAGCTGTGCGCGAAATTGGTCGTGCCGTCCAGCGGATCCACGAACCAGCGGTATTCGCTTCCGCTCTCGTGCCCGCCGCCCTCTTCCGCCACAATCCCGTGTTGCGGGAAGTGCGACCGCAGACGCTCCACCACCAGCTTTTCGCTGGCCCGGTCGGCTTCCGTCACCAGATCGTACTCGCCCTTCAGTTCGAATGCCACGCGCCGTTCGAAGTAGTGCGCCAGCAGCGACCCGGCTTCGCGCGCGATATCCACCGCGGTTTCCAGGTAGGACATGGGATCGCGGCCTACGCTTCTTCCGACAGGTACTTGATGTCGTGTTTGAAGATGAAAAGGTTGGGCTCGCCCTCGCGAGTCACACGGATGAAGCGCTGGTCGTAATACTCGATCACGCCAACCACTTCCTCCCCATCGACCATCTTGACGCGCACAGGCGTAGCGCTCTCGATCAGCCGCTTCAAATACTTCGGCTCTTCAAACGTTTGCTCCGCCGGACGCGGGCTCTTGGATGTGGTTGGCGTACGCGATCTCCTGTACGTAAATTGCGGCGGTTCCCCGTGGCTGTAACCATGATAGCCGCTGGCCGCCGCCGCCCGCAATTCAGTACCGCTTCTTCTTCGCAGGCGGCGGATTGTCCGGCGGCGGCATCCGATCCGGCGTCACCGAAATCCGGTCCTCCGGCGACCCGCCTTCGCCTCCGCTCCGCACCGCCCCGTAATACCCGTTCCGCGCCGATACCTGCAGGTCCGGCCGCCTGGTGCGGATCACCAGGCGGTGGAAACGCTCCTTGCTGAGCGGCACGTTCTTCGGGTAGAACCCGATCATGTACTGCGTGCGCAACTCCCGGATGATGTCGGCGAATACCTTGTCCAGTTCCGGCCCCGGCGCCGGAAAGAAAATCTTGCCCCCGGTGCGTTCGGCCAGGATCTGCAGCGCGTGCTCCCCGCCGATATTGCGCCCGGCTTCGTTGGTGATCGGCACCACGACCACGGAGTAGATCACGGTATCGGCCAGGTGCGCCGCCTGCAGGGCATCGTCGATCGTGTACTTGCTCACCGTGTTGCCGCCGTCGGTCACCACGATGATCGCCTTGCGCCCGTCGCGGTCTTCCAGGTCGCGCGCGCCGAAAACCAGCGCGTCGTAGAGCGCCGTGCCGGCATCGCCCTGCAGCGACTTCAGCCGTGCGTCCAGTGCCTTGAGGTTGCGCGTGAACCTCAATTCCTGCGTCACCCGCCAGTTGAACGTGTACAGCGAAAGAGTATCTTCGGGGTTGCCTTCGCCCAACAGAGTCCGCGCGAAACGGCTCGCCGCGTCGGTTTCGTACTTCAATTCCTTGGCCGTGGACCCGCTGGTATCGATCTGCAGCGCCACCGAAAGCGGCAGTTCGCTGTGGTGTTCGAAGACCGCGATCTCCTGCTTTACGCCGTTGTCGTAGACCTCGAAATCGTCCTTGGTGAGGTCGCCCACAAGTTGCCCGTCCTGGTTCTTCACGGTGGCCAGGGCGTGGACCAGGTTCACGTTCACCCTGATGACGGTCTCGGGCTGAGCCGCGGCGGAGAGGACCAGCGCCAGGACGCCCGCCGGCTTAGCGAGCCACCGGCAGATTCTCATCCCACTCTCCTTCCACCCACACTTCCCCGTCCACGAAGTGTTCCTTCTTCCAGATGGGGACCAGTTTCTTGAGCCGGTCGATGCCCTCGAGCGCCGCCTCGAACGCCGGACGCCGGTGCGGCGCGGTCACGATCACCGCCACGCTGGTCTCCCCGATCAGCATGCGCCCCAGGCGGTGCACCATCGCGACACGCCCCACCTGGTGCGCGGCGGCGATCTCACGCCCGATCCGCGCCATCATCGTGAGCGCCATGCCCTCGTAGCACTCGTAGTCCAGGCAGCGGGTCGCGCGTCCACGCGTATTGTTGCGCACCGTGCCTTCGAAGGTGACCACCGCGCCTTCCGCCCCGGTCAGGATGCGCGCGATCACCGCCCGGGTATCGATGGCGTGACGGGTCAGCGCGAAGTAGTGGCCGTCCGGACCGGATATCTCGATCGGGTCGTGATCCCTGCCGCCGCTGACCGGCGGCAGAAATGCCACTTCGTCCCCATCGGCCAGCGCCGTTCCCGGCGCCGCGAACTCCTGGTTGCGCGCCAGCACGATGCTGCCCGCCATCTCACGCAGCCGGGGATGCTCCGCCGCGTAGGCATCGAAAACGGCCCGCAGATCGGCGCCTTCCGGGAAGTCGCGTTCCTCCGCGGCACGTCCCACCAGATCTTTGAGCAGTCCGAAAAACAGCACCCGCGCGCGCATGTTGAATAGGTAAACCTCTCCAGTCAAAGACGATTCGCCGATGACTCCGTTCCTCGATCACGGCCGCGTTGCGCCGGCGCACCGCCGCCGTACTAACCGCTCAGAATAACAGACGCTTCCCGGTGGGCCTCCGGTTGCAGCGGGTTACAATGTTTCTGCTTCCATGCCCCCCGTGACCGAGACCCGCCTGCGCGTGCGCTACGCCGAAACCGACAATATGGGCGTGGTCTACTACGCCAACTACTACGTATGGATGGAGGTCGGCCGCGTCGATCTATGTAAGGCCTGCGGCTTCAATTATCGCGACATGGAAATCGAGGACGGCGTGTTCCTGGCGGTCGCCGAATCGGAGTGCCGCTATCGTTTCCCGGCGCGCTTCGACGACGAGGTCATCGTCAAAACTTGGATCGACCGCGCCACCCCGCGCATGGTCACGTTCGCCTACGAGATGCGGCTCGCCGAGGACGACCGCGTGCTCGCCACCGGGCTCACCCGGCACGTCTTCGTCTCGCGCGCCATGCGCCCCACGCGGCTGCCGGAAAAGTACTTCGCGCTGTTCGGAATTGTCCGCGGCGCCGATGCCGCGCGCTGAGCACCCGCTATCCGCGGTTCGGGCGGAAGCGCAGGGAGTAGACCGCGCCGATGATCAGCAGCAACGCGCCCCACCAGATTCCCGCGTGCAGGTCCGCACGGACCACCGCGTGGGCCGGCGGTTCGACCAGTTCCCACAATCCCGCGCCCAGAATCAGCACCCCGTAAGCCAGCAACAGAGCTCCGATGAAGAACCAGATAGAAACCATTCCCTGGCGATGCATACAGGGAAGGTACCACGAAACCAGGGGCAAATGGCGGGGCGGAGGCTGCCTGGCGCGAGGAATGACGCGAGGGAGCAGTGCCCGCCACGATCTGGGTGTGCATTGGCGCCAACCGCACCGGCTTCGGAATATCCGGCCGTGTTAACAGATCGAGCAATGCCAGTCCGGCTTTGCGAACCTGCGCCGGCATGGTCTCGGCGGGGTTCAGTGTCCCGGCGGCAACACCCGCCCGAACCGGGTTCCTGGTGCATGGTGCTGCGGGTAACCCACGGCGACTCTGTAGGCGGCCATTTGGCGGCATCACGCCCGAGATACGGATATGCGGCCGAAGGGCCATCTGCCGGGAACGGCGGCGTGCCCGAACCTGACGGCCAGCCAACTCGCCTCTCGGTGCACTTACTTCGACAGTTCGTGACCGGCAACGAGCCGTGGCACAACGTGACGTGCAGCGGCACGCCGATGCCGAAGTGTGCCTCTGCCTCAGTGGCAGTGCCCGCTTCAGCAGCCGGCAGCACTCCGACTTCCCTCGAATCGGGGCAACCTCAGGGTCAGGATGCCGTATTCGGGCATCGTGCCGGTCCCCGCTCCACACTACCCGCAGTACCAAACTCGTATCGGGCATCCATAGGGTCCGCCGCGTCCGCGCCTTCCTTCAAGTCGTCCTATCGAAAGCGCCGCGGCCCCCAATCTCGCCTTGCTGATCGGACCCCGCCTGCCGCGGCGCTCCCGATAGGACACTAACGACTTATGGGGAGTAATCTCTTCGATGGAGCGGAAATCCCTATCAGGCTGCGCTCCTACGGGGGTTTACTGCCACGGATTGACAACCGGCACGCCGGTACCGCTGACATCGACGTCGTCTCTGGTGACGAGCATCAGATCGTGATGCAGAGCGGTGGCCGCCAGGAGACCGTCAATAACCGGCACAGGCCGGCCCTTCTTGGCGGTCATGGCAGACAGCGCGCCCCATCGTTGCGCTATCCCTTCGTCTATTGTCAAGATCCGCTCCTGAAATCGGAGACGCAAATCCACGGCAAGCCACGATTCCAGTCGACCGCGCCGCTTGCCTGGGTTGAGTTTCTCAATTCCGTTCCTGATTTCCCCGAGAGTCAGGACGCTGAGAAACAGAAGTGCCTCGTCCGCCTCGGAAATCCAGCGGAGGACATTTCCATCCGGTTCCGGTTTGATCAACTCGGAGATGACATTCGTATCCAACAGAAAGCCGTTCACAGTTTGATGTCTCTTCCGAAATCGCGCGATCGGTCCAGATCAATGCCGGAACCACGGAGCGGGGACGAGGCGAAGAAATCGGCAAGACTTCCCTTGCGCGCTTCGGACTGCGCAAGCCGCGCATATTCCTCGGCGGAGAGGACAACAACGGCTTCTCGGCCATGCTTCGTCACGCGTTGAGGGCCGCACTCCCGGGCGAGGCGAAAAACTTCGCTGAAGCGAGCTTTGGCTTCCTGAAGTTGCCATTCCTTCCGGGCGGGCTTGCCTCTCCTGTGCGGCGCATTGTCCGCGGGGATTGCGCGTGTCGTCCTCATCCGGATTCCTTTCTGACTATTCTGGTCAGATTATACCATGGGCGGCATCCTGGTTGCGGTACGAGGGCTATCCGAGCCTGAAGCCGACTTTCCATTCCTAATCCAGCCAACTTCCGAATTGCCGATACGGGATCCAGCCGACTGCGAGCAGCGTGGACTCGAACTGGGCCAACTCTGGCCGCCGATTTGGCACAGGTTAAAGCGGCCAGCAAGGCAAGCTTGTCCGCATTGGTCTATTTTCGCGTGAGCACGCCGGCAAGGTAGCGGAGTTCGGACTCAACTTCTGAGGGATCGGCTACAGTATCCGCGATTTCCTGGCGAAACAGTTCGCGATACCGTTTGCGAAGCCTGTGAATTGCCACTTTGAGCGCTCCCTCGGACGTTTTGATCTCGCGAGCCAAATCGGCATACGGCGCGTCCGACTGCCCGAGAAGGAAGACCTTCAGCCGCTCGAAATGCTCGGCGCGGCCGTGGCGCACGAACTCGTCCCGTAATTTCCCAACCACCCGGTCGAGCACCGAGAGCGCCCATCGGCGTTCGAAGATCCACTCGGGCGTCTCATGGTGGGCAGGCTCGCGCTGGTAGCGCTCTTCGCCGGAGGTGAATTCAAGCCGCACGACCGTTCCGCCGCCGCGTTTGCGGGCGCGCTGACGGTCGCCTTCGTCGGACACAAAGAATTTCAAGGAAGTCAAAAGGAACGACCGGAACCGGCCCTTTTCCGGATCGGCTCGATCGAGATATCGGCCTTCCAGCACTCGCACAAAGAACTCCTGCGTAAGATCCTGTGCCTGATCGGCAGGGTAGCCACGCCGCCGTAGATAGGCATATAGCGGATACCAGTAATTCTCGCAGAGCGAAACCAGCGCGGATCGAGCTTCCTTGCGATGCGGGTCGCCGGCAGCGACCACCAGGGTCCACCTCGTCGTCGGAAACTGGGATGGTCCCGTCAATGTGTGCATCGTCTGGCCGTTGGTCATGGTCTCCGCCTCACGAGTATTCGCTAAACAGGATAAGGAAATCTCGTGTGCGAGGTTACACCCTCGTTTCGACGACCGAGCTTCTCAGTCTGTCACTTTCAACCTCGCGTACTCCGACCTCGCCTGCTGAAGAATCGGAATGTCGACGTCAGCATTCTGCCACAGTTCAAAGAAATCCTGGAATGCCTTCTTTGCTCTTGCCGTATCGCCCGTGAGGGCAAATCCGCGCGCCATCCCCAGCCGGGAGAGCGAATAGAACTGTCCCCAATAGGGGCGGAACCAAGCCGCGCCCCAACTGAGGCCCTTGTGATCCACGATCTTTCGAAACTCCGCCACTGCTTCTGCTCCTTTATGCAGGCGCAGGTAAGCCAGTCCACGCAAGAAAACCGGTTCGAGGTAAGCGCGCTCATAGGGCGCCGCGCGCGCCAGCAGTTCGACGCTTTTCGCCGGCTGGTCCCGGTTCAGGGCAGTCGCGGCGCGAATCGCCGGCAACGCCACGGCATTCCAAATCGTTCCCCTCGGAAACACCTTCGAGGTTTCTGCCGCGAGCTTTTCCGCCTGGGCCGCGTCACCACAGATTGCCAGCGCCAGCGCCGGACGCTTCAGGCGACGCGCCGTCCGGCAGTTGCCGGCGAGCGTGTCTGCCAGCACGTCGGCTTCCTGGAACTCGGAGGCGACGTCCTTGAGTCCGTTGCGCAACGCAGTCTCCGCGGCCCGCCGGTACAAGTCGCGCGATTCGCGACGCCGGCCGTGAACATTTCGGTCGGCCGCCTGCAAACCCAGGCTCAGGTACTCCTCCGGTTTACCGGCAAACCATTGAATCTCGCGGTCGATGGCCGCCTGATCGCCATCGATATAAGCGAGTTCGAGAAAACGCTGATGAATTCTCGCCCCGCCGAGCCCGGAGCGACGAATTTCCTCTGCTACCTGTCTGGCCTCGGCAAGCCGATCTAGGCACATGTACGCGTCCAATTGACGCCGGTAAGGCGGTTCAACCTTGGGCGCCAACCTGGCCGCTTCCAGACCTTCGCGCAGGCCTTCCTCATATCGCCCGAGATTGACGAGGACCTCGCCCAAACCGTTGTGGAATTCCCAGAACCGGGGATAGCTGCGGATACCCGATCGATAGAAATCAATTTCTTTGTCCCATTCGCCGGTGTCTCCGTAGTAGGTGGCCGCAATTTCGTCGCGCTCCCACTCGGAGACGCGATCGATCAATGCGAAAGCCTTTTTTTCGTATTCCCGCGTCTTGGGTAAATCCCCCGCCTGGTAGTACGCCACGGCCAGGTATTGGTAACCCGCAGCGAAATCAGGATCGACAGCGACGGAGCGCTCGAGGAAGGGCACAGAGTCCAGAAAACGGCCTTCCTCCATCACCAACACGCCCTCAGTAAAGCTGTGAAGAGCCTCGAGCGACGGTGTCGTGACTTGATCTTCCACCGGGCGGCTGAAATTCTGAATGGAATCGTGAGATTCTCCCAGCTTGCTGCGCAGAGCAGTCGCGGCGGTTCCCAATGCTTTCAAAACATGTTCTTTGTCTTCGGCTTGAGCCTGCTGGCGGGCGAGCGTCGCGCCATCCTGGCAAGCGATTGCTTGGAGCGTAATGACGTAAGTTTTCCCGAGGCTCGCGATCGCGCCGCCGATCGTAGCCTCGCCTCCCTCGCGGACGCAGATTTCGTGCGCGGCGTGGTTCGTAAGCCGGGCGCCAGGAGAAAGACCCATCAGGCGAAGACCGCGACGCACGTCCTCCTCGTCCATGATTTTGAGAAATGGCGATTGCTCGAGTTGGATGGCCAAGCCTTGGCGAAGCGTGCCATCGAAGATCGCGTCGCCGGTTTTATTGTCAAAATCCGCCAGCACAATCGTATTTTTGTCGGTCAGCCTGGGCCTCCGCGCGAAATTGCCATAAACCAGCGACCACGCCGCCATTCCGCTCAATAGAACTGCGGCGAGACCGGCGGCGGCGCCAAAAACGCCTGGCTTGTGCCTGCGAAGAAACTTGCGTGTCCGGTACGACACGCCCGGCGGTGACGCCAGCACTGGCCGATGCTCCAGATATCGCTGAATATCATCGATCAGTTCGGCTACCGAAGCGTATCGCCGCTCTCGCACTTTCTCCAGAGCCTTCAGCGTGATCCAGTTGAGATCCCCACCCACCAGGCGGCACAGCGAGGCCGCATCGGTACGGCGGCGCACGGCGATTTCGGCCACGGCGTCACCCGTTTCAGCCAGCCTTTTCGAAAGCGGCGGCGCTTCCTGTTCCCGGATGATGCGGAGCATCTCGCTGAGGCCCGCCTGGCGCAGTCTGGCGGGATCGAATGGAACGGCGCCGATCAGCAACTCGTACAAGAGCACGCCGAGCGAATACACATCAGAGCTCTCATCTACCTCGCCGGTCATCACTTCGGCCTGCTCGGGGCTGGCGTACTCCGGTGTGCCCACCATCTGCCCGAACTCTGTCAGCAGCGTGCTCTCAATGGCCCATTTGTCGGTAGCTTTCGCAATGCCGAAGTCGATTACTTTCGGAAGCGGGGCGCCGTCCCGTTCCATAACCAGGACATTCGATGGCTTGAGATCGCGGTGGATCACGCCTTTCTGGTGCGCGTGCTGAACCGCACGGCATACCGCAAGGAACAATTCCAGACGCCAGCCGATCGGCATCCGTTTGTCATCGCAGTATTGCGTGATGGGGACGCCATCGATGTACTCCATCACGAAGTAGGGCCGGCCCTTGGACGACACACCCGCGTCGATGATTCGCGCGATATTCAGGTGGTCCATCATCGCCAGCGCCTGGCGTTCCTTCGCGAAGCGGGCGAGCACCTGGCTGGTGTCCATTCCGAACTTCACTACCTTGAGGGCCAGAGAGCGGCGGATGGGTTCACGCTGCTCTGCCAGGTATACCGTGCCCATGCCGCCTTCACCCAGAGTTCGAAGGATGTGATATCGGCCGAAATCGTCTTCACCGACGAAAGCTGTGATGGTCTGGTTGTCGGATTCGATTGCGCCAATCGAGCTGTCGAATGCGCCCTGGATCAGGCACTTTGGGCAGAGTCCCGCGGGACCATCGGAATCCAATTCCGATCCGCACTGAGGGCAATTGCCCATTTCCGCTATTTTATGCGTTTCCCCCTGACGCTGTAACCGCCAGCCCCGTTTTTCCTTATACGTCGTGAGGCCGATCGGAATGGCCCCAAGAACAGGAGAAGCGATATGAAACGAGCGATTTTCTCGACGAGCGCCTTTCTCGGATCTCTACTGGCAATGGCGAGCCTTCCGCAAGCGTATGGACAGCCGGGACGGCCGACCCCGTACGCGTTTCCCGCGGGTGTTTTCGGCAAGGTGGACATCGAAACCGCGAAGAAGACATGCACACCCCAGAGCAACGGGACAACCAATTACAAAGAATGCCTCCACACGATATTCGAACAGATGTTCCAGAATAATTTTGTTTCGGGTCTCACGGTGGGAGAGCGCTGGGACAACATCGAGCCCTCCGTCCTGGCCTGTGGATATCCTGAAGCCAGCGCCACCTGCGATCCCGGAGAAACCCAATGGCTATACCTGGACGACGCCGTCAACGTCGCCAAGGAGCATGGCGGAAACGTCGAGTTGGACCTTACTCCGGGCCTGAACACGCCGCTTTGGGTCTTATCGCGAATGGGTCCCTCTTGTGACAATGTTCTTATTCCGGGCGTCGCCCCTCCCCCGCACGATTGCGGTTGGGTGACCGTTACCAAGTTCCAACAGCCGCGACACGCCGACAGTAAATATCTCCCAATGCCCTGGAACTCCGTCTACCGGTCCTATTGGAAAGATTTCCTTCGGCGTGTACGGGACAGATACATCACAGTCCCAAATTCTCCGGTTGTCGCAATTGCCGTCACGGGTCCGAATGCTGCGTCAAATGAGATCATTTATCCGACCAGCGACTCGGGCGGGCTCATTGGTCCCAAGCCAGGGGTTGATGCCGACACGGCCTGGGCACTGCTGTTTCGTAATGCATTCCCTGGTAAAGGCAGCGATTACTGGGGCTCCGATCAGGCAATCGTGAAAGCATGGACCGACGCAATCGATGATTATGAAAGCATCTTTTCCGGCGTAACCCTGGTCATAAGCCCCGACGCCGGCAACTTCCTGCCGGAACTTCCTACGCCGGCGCTGGACACGTCCTTGAATGGCCTCGAGTGCGCAAGCTCGAAGCTTCCATACTCTTGCGCAGCAAAAACGAACATCATTTCGTACTTCCTGTACGACTATCAGTTGGCTCCCAATGCAAAGGCCACCCGGGTTGGCGGCATGACGGCGACGAGCCCTGTTTCCGCTGCTAACAGCAAAAATGGAATCGGCATTGGCGGCGTCAAACTGCTCACTCCGACGCCCTTGCCCTTGCCGTTGAAGCCGGCCGCGCCCCTGCTTGGCGGAGCACAATTCGATCATCCCATCTCCCAAGGCAAGCACATCCAGCAGACAGGATGCCCGACGTACCCGAATAAGAAGTGCGATAATCTGACGCCGGAAGAGGCTGCCTTCAGCGTGCTGAGCGTCTTCTTCCACGGGACGCCCGCGGCCAAGATGTGGGGTGGAATCAATGGCTGGTGTGAGGGAGTGATCGGGCCTTCGCCTGCGCCCGTGCACTTTGTGGAAGTCTCGTTCCTGGACGTCCAGAACGCGGAGTCAGAGACTACACCTCAGCCAGGCAGCACGATCCCTGGTATTCCGCCCGGCACCAAACTGCGAGATCTGTTCAGACAGGCGAATGCGGACCTCCTTGCTATGGCGCACGGAACGCCCATACCGCCAACCTGTCACTAGTCACGAGCCGGAGCGTGGTGGCGAAGGAATCGCGGACTGCCTGCGTCGCCGCCATGGTCAACGTGGGCGAGTTGGCCGCACGCCCCACCGGCCCCGAGGCCGGCACGTCCCGGTCCGGGACAGCGGCCAACTCAAAGTCCAGAAGGTTTACGACCCCTTCGGGCGCGACCATGATGTTGGTTGGTTTCAGATCGCGGTGGGTGATCCCTTTTCCGTGAGCCGCTTCGAACCCTCCGCGATCTGCCGCGCATTATTCAGCGCCGTATCGATCGGCCGCGGAGCCGAGAAGAATCAACCCGGGTTCGCGATCCAGCCTAATGTCTCTGGCCCTATACACCTCGCCCATTCCGCCAGCGCCGAGCGGGGCGATCTCGTAGGGGCCGAATCTCTCGCCAGGGAAAAGGGACATAGGAAAATTCCCTCGTGTAACTGAATGAGCCTGGATCTTGGGTGGATGACGCGCCACTCGGAAACTGGTGTGCCGGCGGACGGTTTCGCAGGACTATGGATAACGACAAACGCGCTGGCATCAGGTGACCCCTCCGACCGTATAGTCGCTAGCGCGATGACCCGGCATCCGCCTGGCAGTCCGCATCGAGTTACCGCCCAATCACTCGGCATCGCCGTACCCATCTCGCGGCCTGATGGAATGAAGGTCTGCCCTCCTTTTTCCCCACTCCCCCGCCGCGCTCGTCCGGATACACTGGACATCATGGACCTGGGACTCAACGGTAAAGTCGCGATGGTGGCCGCATCCAGCCAGGGGCTGGGCTTCGCCATCGCCAGTGTGCTCGCGCGCGAAGGCGCGCGCGTCTCCATCGCCGCACGCAAGCGCGAAAGCATCGACGCGGCGGCCGCCCGCATCTCCGGCGACGTGCTTGCCAACGTGGCCGACGTCACCCAGTCCGCGAGCATCGAAGCCTGGCACCGCGCCACGGTCGAGCGCTTCGGCGGCGTGGACATCCTGGTCACCAACTCGGGCGGTCCGCCCGCCGGCGCGGCATCCGGTTTCGACGATGCCGCGTGGCAGAGCGCCTTCGATCTGCTCCTGTTGAGCGCGGTCCGGATGGTGCGGGTCGTGCGCCCCACCATGGAAGCGCGCGGCGGCGGCAGCATCCTCATGCTCACCTCCCTCAGCGTGAAGAACCCGATCGCCAACCTCGGCCTCTCCAACGTCGTCCGCGCCAGCGTGGCGGCGCTCGTCAAAACCCTCGCCGACGAATTTGCCGCCAGGAAGATCCGGGTCAACCAGCTTGTCCCCGGCCGTATCGCCACCGAGCGCCTCTCCTACCTCGACGAAACCAACGCGAAGAAAGCCGGCATCCCCGTCGAAGACCAGCGCAAACGTTCCATCGCGACCATCCCGATGGGCCGCTACGGCGACCCCGAAGAGTTCGCCCGCGCCGCCGCGTTCCTGGTGAGCGACGCCGCATCCTACATCACCGGAGCCACGCTTCAGGTGGACGGCGGCGCCATCCGCTCGATCTAGTGCGGCCGGACTACCTCCGGCCGGCACTGTGACCCCGGTCACCGCGCGTACCCCCGCCGGCGCGCCACAATAGTTGCATGCCGGTCCAAATCGGAGCCAAGCCCGAGTCGTCGTACGAAGATCCCATCGGTCTCCTCGGCGATTGCCACCGCCGCATCGAACGCTTCCTCTCCGTGCTGGTCCGCGTCGCGCGGGACGCGCGCGGCGGCGCCCTCAACCCCGAACAGCGGGCCGCCTGCGAGACCGCCCTCCGCTACTTCCGCGAAGCCGCCCCCAAGCACACCGCCGACGAAGAAGAGAGCCTCTTCCCCCGCCTCCGCGCCATGGACCGCCCCGGCGTCCGCGACGTCCTCGCCCGCATGGAAGCCCTCGAAAGCGATCACGCCCGCGCCGCGCTCGACCACCTCAACGCCGACCGCCTCTTCCACCGCTGGATCGCCGCCGGCAGCCTCTCCCCGGAGGACGCCGGGGCCCTCGCCGCCGCCATGGGCCGCCTCGCCGCGCTGTACCGCGATCACATCGCCTTCGAGGACCGCGAACTCTTCCCCACCGCGGCCCGCGCCCTCGACCCCACCACCCTCGCCGCCATCGGCGCCGAGGTCGCCGCCCGGCGTCGCCGTTGAGCCACGCGCGCGGCGGTGATACCCTGCGTGAGAGCCATCGCCATGCGCGCTCTCATCTGCACCCTGCTACTCGCCCTCGCCGCGCCCGCCCAGCAGCCGCCCGCGCGCGACTACCCGGTGAAACCCGTCCCGTTCACCAGCGTCCATTTCAACGACGTCTTCTGGTCCCCGCGCATCGAGGTCAACCGCACCGTCACCATCCCCTTCGCCTTCGAGAAGAACGAGGAGACCGGCCGCATCCGCAACTTCGACCGCGCCGCCGCCGTGCTTCGCGGCGAGCCGCTCGCCGATAAGAAGCCTCCCGGGTATCCCTTCGACGACAGCGACCTCTACAAGGTGATCGAGGCCGCGAGTTACTCCCTGAGCGTGCATCCCGACCCCACCCTCGACGCCTACGTCGATGGCCTGATCGCGCGCATCGCCGCCGCGCAGGAAAAGGACGGCTACCTCTACACCACCCGCACCATCGATCCCCTGCATCCGCACCCGTGGGCCGGCACCAAGCGCTGGGAACTGGAGCGAGTGGATAGCCACGAACTCTACAACCTCGGCCACCTCTACGAAGCCGCAGTGGCGCACTACCAGGCCACCGGCAAACGCACCCTGCTCGACGTCGCGCTCAAGAGCGCCGCGCTGCTCGAAGCCACCTTCGGCCCCGGCAAGGCGTCCATCTGGCCCGGCCACCAGATCACCGAGATGGGCCTCGCCAAGCTCTACCGTGTCAGCGGCAACACCGGCTACCTGGAACTCGCCAGGTTCATGCTCGACGCGCGCGGTCCCGACGGCATGCCCGGATCCGGCCGCACCTACAACCAGTCGCAGGCGCCGGTTACGCAGCAGACCGAGGCCGTCGGCCACGCCGTGCGCGCCACCTACATGTACTCCGGGATGGCCGACGTCGCCGCGCTCACCGGCGACGCCGCCTACGTCCGCGCCATCGACCGCATCTGGGGAGACGTCGCCGGCAGGAAGCTGTACATCACCGGAGGCATCGGCGCCTCCAGCTCCGGCGAAGCCTTCGGCGCAGACTACGAGCTGCCCAACATGAGCGCCTACTGTGAAACCTGCGCCGCCGTGGGCAACGATTTCTGGAATTACCGCCTGTTCCTGCTGCACGGCGACGCGCGCTACATCGACGTCATGGAGCGCACGCTCTACAACGGCCTGATCAGCGGCGTCTCGCTCGACGGCAGGAGCTTCTTCTACCCCAATCCCCTCGAATCCAACGGACAGCACAAGCGCAGCCCATGGTTCGGCGTCGCCTGCTGTCCGGCCAACATCACGCGCTTCCTGGCCAGCCTCCCCGGCTACGTCTACGCGCAGCGCGGCGGCGAACTCTACGTGAACCTCTTCGCCGGCAGTTCCGCGCAGATCAAATTGGACGCCGGGCCCACCGTGCGCATCACTCAGGAGACCCGCTACCCGTGGGAAGGCGCCGTCCGCATGACCGTAAATCCGGCGCAGCCGGCCAGGTTCACGCTGCGCGTGCGCATCCCTGGATGGGCGCGCAACGAGCCGGTCCCTTCCGGTCTCTACCGCTTTGTCGACCAGATCGCGGAGCAGCCCTCCCTCAAGGTCAACGGGCGCGCCGTGCCGCTCAAGCTCGAAAGCGGCTACGTCGCCATCGAGCGCACATGGAAGGCCGGCGACCGCGTGGACCTCGCCCTGCCCATGCCCGTCCGTCGCATCGCGGCCAACAGCGCGGTCGCCGCGGATCGCGGCCGCGTCGCGCTCCAGCGCGGCCCTATCGTCTACGCCGCCGAATGGCCGGACAATCCCAACGGCAAGGTACGTAACCTGGTGCTGCCGCCTTCCGCGACTCTCACCGCGGAATGGCGTCCCGATCTGCTCAAGGGTGTAACCGTGGTGAAGTCGCGCGCCATCGCACTGCAAACCGGGCCCGCCGGCAAGGTCGAGAAAACCTCGCAGGACTTCCTTGCCATCCCCTACTACGCCTGGGCCAATCGCGGACCCGGCCAGATGGTTGTGTGGCTCCCCGCGGACGAAGCAGCCGCGCACCCGCTTCCCTGAGCATGACGTCGCGGCCTTTCGCGGCGGCGGTTGTAGGCGGTTCCTGCGAAAATTCGAAATATCGAATATACTATTGGAAGTGGGGCCGGCTTTTGCCCTTCGGGTGGTCCCCGCGTTCCCAATCACCGCATCATGTGGCCGCTTCGGGAGTTGTATTCGGCAGGACTGGGCGCCTTTGCCTTAGGCATAGCGGGCGGTATCGCCGCGCACTTCGGGCTCCGCTCCGCTCAGCGGATTTCTTCCCTCTTTTCGGTTTTTGCGTTGATCGGCAGCCTGCTCGAAGGCGCCGCCGCGGTGGGCGGACTTCGCAGCGGCGGGGCGATTCTGTGGGCCGTTCCTTCCGGCGTTCCCTATCTTACTTATGTTGTCCGCCTGGACGCCCTGTCTTCGTTTTTCGTCCTGACCCTGGCCCTCGTGGGCGCGGGCGTCGCGGTCTACTCCGCCGGCTATGGGAAGCACGGCGCGGCCGCGAAGAACCCCGCGCTGTTCGGCGCCCTGTTGAATCTGCTGCTGGCCGCCATAACCCTGGTCTTCACCGCGGGCGACGTGATGTTCTTCCTGATCGCCTGGGAAGCGATGGTGGCCGCGGCGTACTTCCTGGTGGTGACGGACCACGAGCAGGCCGAATCGCGCAACGGCGGCATGCTTTACATTTTGATGTCCCGCGCCGGCACCGGCATGCTCTTTGTCGGCTTTCTGCTGTTGGCGGCGCCGGCCGGGTCCACCGATTTCCGCGCGCTTCACTTCACCGGCCAGCACCTGCCCGGCGGTTTCGGCTCACTGGCCTTCCTGCTGCTGTTTCTCGGTTTCGGCGTCAAGGCCGGGATCATTCCGCTGCACATCTGGCTTCCCGCGGCGCATCCGGTGGCGCCCAGCAATATCTCGGCTTTGATGTCCGGCATCATGATCAAGGCCGGCATCTACGGCATGGCGCGCGTCTTCTTCGATTTCTACGGAGCCCTTCCCGTGTGGGCCGGGATGATCGTGCTGCTGGTGGGTGTGATATCCGCCCTGCTCGGCGTGCTGTACGCCCTGATGGAACACGACCTTAAACGCCTGCTGGCGTATCACAGCATTGAAAACATCGGCATCATCCTGATGGGCTTCGGCGCGGCGATGCTGTTCCGCTCCTACGGTCATCCCGATCTGGCCGCGCTGGCGCTGATCGCGGGCCTGTTTCACACGCTCAACCACGCAATCTTCAAGTCGCTGCTGTTTCTCGGCGCGGGCAGCGTGCTGCACGCCACCCACACACGCAATATGGAGGAGATGGGCGGCTTGATTCGCCGCATGCCCGCCACCGCCTTGTATTTTCTGATCGGCGCGGTCGCGATCTCCGGATTGCCGCCGCTCAATGGCTTTGTGAGCGAATGGCTGACCTACCAGGCGCTGCTGGGAGGCTTCGGCGCCACCACCGAGATCGCCCGCGTGGCCTTCCCCATCGCCGGGGCGCTGCTGGCCCTGACCGCCGCGCTGGCCGCGGCCTGCTTCGTCAAGGCGTTCGGCATCGCTTTCCTGGCCCTGCCGCGTTCGGCGTCGGCCGCGCAGGCCCGTGAAACGGCGCCGGCGATGCGCGCCGGAATGGCGATGCTCGCCCTGTGCTGCGTACTGTTGGGCCTGGGCGCCACCTGGTTTCTGCCCGTGTTCGATCCCATCACCAATCAGGCGTTCGGAATTGCCGCCGGCCACCGCCTGGTGTCGGGGAACGGGGCCATCCTCTCCGCGGGCTCGGCCGCTTCCGGCACAGTATCTACACTCATGCTGGCGGTCACCCTGGTGGCGCTCAGCGCTCTCCCGCTGATTATCTGGCTGATCTGGGGACGCCGCGGGCGTAGCGTCACCGGCCCCACGTGGGATTGCGGGCTCCCCGGCCTCACCTCGGAAAACGAATACACCGCCACCGCATTCTCCAAACCGCTGCGCATGATTTTCTCCGTCCTGTTCCGGCCGCGGCGCGAGATCCAGGCGGAGTACGAGATTTCGCCCTACTATCCCAAAGCCATCCACTTCGAATCGGAGATCGAACCCACGTTCGAGAAGAACGTCTACGAGCCCCTGAAGGACGGCATCCTGCGCGTCGCGCGGCGCGTAAGATGGATTCAGGCGGGCAGCCTTCACGCCTACCTGGCCTACATCTTCGTCACCCTGATCCTACTTCTGCTGTTCGCGGTGCGCGGATGATCGAGCGTTTCGTCTCCGTCATCGGCCAGGCGGCCATGGTGCTGCTGTTCTCGCCCCTCATCGCCGGCCTCGGCAAAGCCCTCAAGGCGCGCCTGCAGACGCGCCGCGGTCCGGGAGTGCTGCAACCCTACCGCGATCTCTACAAGCTGTTGCGCAAGGGCATGGTGATCCCCGACACCGCGTCGTGGATTTTTCCGCTCACGCCTTTCGTGCTCTTTTCGACCACGCTTCTGGCCGGCCTGCTGATTCCCGCGGTATCCGCCCAGGCCCCCCTGAGCCTGTTCGGAGGCGTGCTCGCGGTGGTCTACCTGCTTGCCCTGGGCCGCTTCTTCCTGGCGCTCGGCGGCCTCGACGCGGGCACTCCTTTCGGCGGCCTCGGCAGCAGCCGCGAAATGACCATCTCCGCAATCGCCGAACCGGCCCTCATGCTGGCCGTGTTCACGGTTGCCCTGGGCGCCGGTTCCACCAATCTCAGCAGCATGGCCAAGGCCGCGGTGGGGCAAAGCTGGCACTTCCTGGCGCCGTCGCAGATGCTCGCCTTCGCCGCGCTGTTCATCGTTCTGATCGCGGAGACCGGGCGGATCCCCGTGGACAACCCGGCCACGCACCTGGAACTCACCATGATTCACGAGGCCATGATCCTGGAATACTCCGGCCCCTACCTGGCGCTGATCGAGTGGAGCGCGGCCATGAAGCAGATGGTGCTGATGACGCTGCTGATCAACGTCTTCTTCCCCTACGGCCTGAGCGCGGACGCATCGCCGCTGGGCATGACGGTGAGCATTCTGCTGTTCGCCGCCAAACTGGCGGCGCTGGCTTCGGCCGTGGTGCTGGTGGAGACCGCCAACGCGAAGTTGCGCTTGTTCCGGGTTCCGGAACTGCTGGCGGTAGCCTTCGTGCTCAGCGCGCTGGCCCTGATTTCGACGTTTCTCTTTGGGAGCAGGGGCTGAGCATGTACTTCTGGCAGGATCCTCAATTCGGCGACCGCATGATAACCCTGATGGCGGCGTTCGTGCTGGTGCTGCAGATCACGATGGTGGCGCAGCGGTGGCTGATCACGAACATTCGCGCGTTCGCCGTTCAGTCGCTGTTGCTGGCCGGCATCGCCAACACCGTCGCCTACTTCAATCACGCGCCCCACATCTATGCGGCCGCGGCCCTCACGCTGGTTCTGAAGGCGATTCTTCTGCCCGTCTTTCTGCGGCGCCTGGTGGCCCGGATCGAGATCCGCCAGGAGATCGAACCGCTGGTCAACGTTCCGCTCTCGGTCATCATCTCCGGGCTGTTGACGATGCTGGCGTACGTGGTGGCCGAACCGCTGCGCGCGGCATCCGGCCCCGGCGACTCGGCCGCGCTGGGCCATAATACGCTCCCAGTGGCGATTGCCCTGTTCCTCATCGGCTTCTTCATGATGGTGAGCCGCCGCAAGGCCCTGACCCAGGTGCTGGCGCTGCTTTCGCTCGAGAACGGCCTGTTCCTGGCGGCCATTTCGCTTACCTACGGGATGCCGCTGATCATCGAACTCGGCATTTTCTTCGACGTCCTGGTGGCGGTGATGATTCTCGCCATCCTGGTCTATCGAATCCGGGAGACGTTCGACTCCATGGATGTCAGCCGGTTGAGCCGGCTGAAAGGTTGACGTTGACCATGACCTTCGCCCTGCTCTTGCTCATCCCCCTCGCGGCAAGCGGCTTGACCGCGATCTCCAGGGAGCGGCGCGCCATGGAGGCCATCCACCTCCTCTCGGCCCTTGGCGGCTTCGCGGCCGCCGTGCTGCTGGCCGGCGAAGTGCTGTCCCGCGGCACGACTTCCTGCTGGAGCGGCTTCCTGTACGCCGATTCGTTGAGCGCCCTGGTAGTGCTGCTGGGGTCGTTCGTTTACCTGGCCTGCGCCCCGTATGCGATCGGCTATTTCCGCACGGACGAGGCCAACCAGGTCTTCGGCACAGAGGAGAATCCGCACGAGCATCTTGCCAAACTCCGCAAGTATTTCACGCTCACGCCGCTGTTCGCCTTCTCCATGTCGCTGGTGGCGGTGGCCGGCAACCTGGGTGTCATGTGGGTGGCGGTGGAAGGCACCACCCTGGCGTCCATCTTCCTGGTGACTTTCTACGGCCGTCCCACTTCCCTGGAAGCCGCGTGGAAATACGCGATGATCGCCGGCGTCGGCCTCTCCATGGCGCTGTTCGGCACGATCCTGGTGTACTACGCGGCTCAGCACTCCACGGGAGGCGAAAGTTTGAGCGCGTTGAACTGGGCGGTGCTGGTGGGCGGAGCCGCCCGCTTCGACCGCACCGTGACGCGGCTGGCCTTCATCCTGGTCCTGCTCGGCTACGGCGCCAAGGCCGGCATCGCGCCCATGCACACCTGGAAGCCCGACGCCTATAGCGAAGCGCCCGTCCCCGTGGCCGCGCTGATGGCCGTCTCCGTGCTCAACTGCGCGCTCTACGCGCTGGCCCGGTTCTACGTTCTGACGGTGAATTGCCTGGGGCCGGCTTTCCCTTCGCAGCTTCTGATTCTTTTCGGCCTGCTCTCCATCGGGATCGCCGCGCCGTTCATCCTGGTGCAGCGCAACTACCGGCGGCTACTGGCGTACTCGAGCATCGATCAGGGCGGCATCATGGTGCTCGGACTGGGCTTCGGCGGCGTACTCGGCCCGCTCGGAATGCTGCTCCACATGACGTTCCACTCGGTGACCAAACCGCTGCTGTTCTTCTGCGCCGGCAACGCGCAGCAGCAGACCGGAAACGACTCCCTCAAAAAGACGGCCGGCGGCCTGCTGCACGCCCTGCCGGTGAGCGCCCCCATGTTCCTCATGGCCACGCTCGCGATTACCGGCACGCCGCCGTTCAGCATGTTCCAGAGCGAGTTCACCGTGATGCGCGCCGGCTTCGCGGGACAACACGAAGGCATGGCGATTCTGTTCGTGGCGCTGCTGGTGGCGATCTTCGCCGGCTTCTTCTACCACATCGCGCAACTCGTACTCGGCCCCGCGAGCGGACCGCCGCAGCGGGAGACCTGCCGGTGGAAGACGTATCCCGTGGTGGCGCTCTCCGTGCTGGTGGTGGTTATGGGATTCTGGCTGCCCGCACCCGTGTATGCGCTGGTGGAAGGCGCGGCCCGCATCGTGACTTCGACCCCGGCGGTGCATCCATGACCTGGGAACGAATTCTGGACGGCGGCGCCGGCCTCTTCGCGGGACCCCGGGATTTCCGCGCGGCGGAAGTCTACGTGAATCTGCCGGGCGCCGACGCGCGCGAGGCCTCCGCGTACCTTCGTTCGGAGGGCTGCCGCCACGTGGCGGTGTTCGCCGAGGATCGCGTCGCCGAGGAAGCCCGCGACTACCTGTACTACGTCTTCGAACATCGCGAGGACCCGCGCTATCTGTTGCTGCGCGCGTCTATCGACCCCGCGTACGCGGCGTTTCCTTCGATGGCGGCGGAAGTCCCCGCGCTCAACTGGCAGGAGCGCGAGATTCAGGACTGGTTCGGCATCGAAGCCACCGGGCATCCCAATCCGCGGCGCGTCGCGCTGCACGATAACTGGCCGGATGTCCACCCCCTGCGCAAGGACTTTGCCATCGATACCGTGCTGCCGCCGTTCGAAGGCGAGCAGCACATCTACCGGCCGACCCTGGGAGAAGGCGTCTTCCAGATTCCCGTCGGCCCCGTGCACGCCGGCATCATCGAGCCGGGACATTTCAGCTTCGCGGTCGCCGGCGAGCCGATCCTCTACCTGCAACTGCGCATGTTCTACGTGCACAAGGGCATTGAAAAACGGTTCGAACATCTGTCTCCGGCGCACGCGGTCTTCCTCGCGGAGAGCGTTTCCGGCGACTCCGGCTTCTCCCACGGCACGGCTTTCTGCCAGGCGCTGGAGCGCATCGCCGGCGTCGAAATCCCCGAGAGCGCGAGGTGGATGCGCACCATTCTGCTGGAACTCGAACGCATCTACAATCACACTGCGGACATCGGCGCCATCGCCACCGATGTCGGCTTCGTAATCGCCAGCGCGCACGCGTCGCGCCTGCGGGAACAGGTGATGGCCGTCAACGAAGCGCTCAGCGGCAGCCGCCTGCTGCGCGCCGTGGTCTGCCCCGGGGGAATCCGCCGTGCGTGGACGCGCGCCCAACTCGACGATGCGCTGGACCAACTCGCCCGGTTTGCGCCGGACTTCGACCGCCTCATCGACCTCATCGAGACCTCAGACTCCACCCGCGACCGCCTGGAGCGCACCGGCACCCTGCATCCCGACCGCGCGCGCGACCTCGGAATCGTCGGCGTCGGCGGCCGCGCCTCCGGCAACGACCTCGACGTTCGCCGCGATCACCCCTACGCGGCGTACGGCAAGTTGAATGTCGAAGTCCCCGTATATCGCGAGGGCGACGTGCTGCGCCGCATGCTGGTGCGCGTCGACGAAGTCCGCCATTCGCTGCGCCTGATTCGGGAAGCCGCGGCCCACATGGAATTCGCTCCCTGCCGGGCGCCCCTGCCGCCCTTGCCCGAGGATGGGTTCGGGTTGGGAGTGGTGGAGGGCTGGCGCGGCGAGATCCTCTACTGGGTCCGCACCGGTCCCGGCAACCGGATTGCCCGCTGTAAGGTGAAGGACCCGTCGCTGAACAACTGGCCCGCCATGGTGGAAGCGGTGAAGGGCAACATCGTGCCGGATTTCCCGGTGATCAACAAAAGCTTCAACCTCTCTTATTCGGGGACGGACCGGTAAGCCATGTTCAAGATTCTCAAATCCACCTTCGATACCGGCCTGGTGACGATCGGATATCCGGACTCCGCGGCGCGAATTCCGGCGAATTTTCGCGGCGCCCCGCGCTTCGATTTCGCCCGCTGGCCCGACCCGCGCCCCGCCGCCGAGGCGTGTCCCACCGGGGCGCTCTCAGTGCGCGACTCGGGCTGCAGCGGCATCGTCACCATGGATTACGGCCTGTGCACCTACTGCGGCGAATGCGCCGCCGCCGACTCGAGCGGCGCCGTGCGCATGACCGGCGAATTCGAACTGGCGGCGCTCTCGCGCCGGGACCTGGTGATCACCGCCGAGTACGGTGCCCAGGGCGAACTCATTCGCCTCGAACGCGGAACCCTGGAGCGGAAGGTGCGTACCGCCATTCGGGAGACGCT
>JAFDVU010000081.1 GCA_018268835.1 Acidobacteriota bacterium
TTCGAAAAGTTGTAGTTCCCCCTCCGGTCCGCGTCCAGCGTCCAGAACATGGCGCCGATCAGCCCCGGATACCCCGCCGGCGTCCGCAGGCGGTACTTCGTCCCCGCCGGCGCCTTTCCGGTAATCAGGTAGTCCATCGCCTGGGACACAATCTCCGGCGTCGTATCGGTGGTCAGGAACCCCACCGCCACTTTCTCCGGCGGCACGCCCGGAAACACGTGGTTCGCGTCCCCGCCCACGGGAAATCCGAGCAACACCAGCTCCGTCATCGCCGCGTGATAGTCCACCGTGCCCGGCTGATAGATCTCACCGTCCAACCCTTGCAGAGGCGGCGTGTTGTAATCCTGCACGTCGATGAACGAGAGGATGTCGCGGATGCCCCACGCAATCGGCAGGTACGAGCCGAACTGTCCGCCGTACCCCGGATATCCCGCAGGAATCTGAGTGCCTTCCGGCACGAGGCTGATCATGAAGCCCGCTCCGAACCGCTCGCGCAACTGCCTCATCCCGGCGATCAGGTGCACGATCGAAGGCGTCTTCGGATGCCGGAAATCCGTATCTCCGGGATCGATCACCAGCGACGGAGTCTCGAAATCGATATCGATGCCATCGAATCCGTACTCGGAAACGATCCGGCCGACCGACGTCACGAAATTCCCGACGCCGTTGGGGTCCGCCAGCGTGAACACCTGCCCGCCGCCGCCGAGCGAGATCAGCACCTTCTTCCCCTGCCCCTTCAACCGCGCGATATCCGCCTTGAACGCCGCGGTATCCATCCCCGCCGGCGTGCGGAACTGCATGGTGCCCTCCGGCGCGTTGTGGTCCGGGGTGGAGAAGGCCACGATGATCACGTCCCACTGCGGCGAAATCTGGGCCGCCGAACCTGCCGCCGCGTACCCGGTCCAATACCCGATCAGCCGGTGCCCGCTCGGCGCGCCGCTCGCCGGCGCCGCCGCCGCGGTGGGCTGTGCCGGCGCCGCCCCGCGTCCGCCGCGCACCGGGCACGGCCGCGACCGCTCCGTGAGCGCCTGCGCATCCGGGAAGCTGTAGACCGTGCCCAGTCCCTCGCTGCCGCCCGTATACCAGGGCAGGAGTGCGACGTTCTGCAGGTGATATGTAGCCCCGCCCATCCGCGCCGCGAATCCCTTCGATGCCGGCAGATTGTTCTTCGGATTGGTGTCGGTGGGTTGCAGTTGGAAATACATTGATCCCGCGCCGGTGCCCGCGCAGCCGCCCAGGGCCACCGTCCGCATCCACGCCGGAAACGTATTGCCCGGCGCCTGCGCGCCGCGCCCGCCGTGGAACAGCGGATCGTGCAGCGGGTCCAGCAGGACCTCGGCAAGCTGCTGCGTGAGCGGTTGCACGTCGCCGTCCTCCACTACCTGCGGCGCGCCGCGCAGGTACGAGGCCAGCACGAACGAATTTCCCGTTGCCGCGTCCACCCCGTGCGTTCCCCAGGAGCAGCACACCGTGGCGTCGCCCAGCGCGTAGAAGGCCGTATTGTGCGTCAGGGCGATCACCAGGGTGCCGGCCTGTTTCGGTACCTGCTTAAAGATTTCCTTCTGCACGAATTCCAGGTCCGCGATGCCCAGCGCTCCGCCGGTCTTCTTCGACGTGAGGATGTAGCCGTAGCCCGCCGGCACCGCGATCTTCACCGGCTTCACCGCGGGTTCGCCGAGCAGTGTGTGCCACCCCGGACCCGCCTTGGGGAACGTGGCGCGCATCATGGCGTCGCCGAACTGCGTGGCCTCGCCCCCGCCGAACGCGAATTTCGCGAACACGGGCGAGCGGCGCACGCGCGCCGCGTCCGCCGCGGCGTCCATCGCGAACCCGCCGCCGGCGCTCTTCTTCGCCTCGAAGGAAAGCGTCACCGGAACCAGCACCGTAGGGATGGTGGTCGCGCCGCCGCGGGCCGGATCGCCGCCCGCCAGCGTATACGTCGCCTCGCCCACCGCCCGCCGGAACGTCGGCAAAGTGCCCTGCGCATGCGCCACTTCGAGCGACAGCGCAAGAAGGAAAATCCGCACGAACATGTGCCCGATTCTAGCACCGCGGACTCCGAAACTACCTGGGGGCATCGCGGCCGGCGCCTAGAACGTGTAGCCAACGCTGAACATCGGCGTGAACTGGTGGAAGATGCCGCGCGTGGTTGCGTTGGCCACCGGGGTGAACAGCCGGTTTGGGAACGTGGTGATGTAATCGCGCAGAACGCCGCGCAGGATCACGTGCCCGGAGACCCGCAGGATGACCCCGCCGCCCACGTCGAACAACGGCTTCCACTGACTCTCCCCTACGATCCCGGAGATCCCCGGCAACGGCTGCGGAACCGGCGCCGGCCCTGTGGTCTCGTAATACTTCGCGCCGAGTCCCCCCGCTACGAACGGGCGGATGCGGCTGGCGCGCGGCTTGATGTGGATCAGCGCGTCGTAGGTGAACGAGTGCGACTGCGCCTGCACCGTGCCCTTCACCGCGCCGCTCTCGAGAAACGAATCGCCGTCGTGATAGAGGTAGCGGATCTCCCCGGAGAAGTGCTCGTAGAGATCCTGCGTGACCGCCCCGGTCACGGCGAAGCGGTTGCGGATCCCCGCCGCCGCCGTGCCCCCGGTGGTGATCACGCTACCGTTGTGATACCAGCCGTAACCCACGCCGCCGCTAAACTGCCACTCCTGCGCGAAGCAGGCCCCCGCGGCCAGGAACAGCGCCAACAGCCGGCTCGTCACACTAGCAGTACACACCACGGGACCGCCGCGCGCAACGTGCGAACACGCACACGCGAGGCTACTGGTAGACGCCCGCGGCCTTGAAATCGCCGGCTTTGACGATGGTAAGGGCGGAGGCGTCCACGTGCCGGCGGAACGCGGCGTTGACCTCTTCCGGGGTCAACGCCTGGAGCTTCCGCTCCAGTTGCTCGTCCCATTTCATGGTGCGGCCGAGCAATTCGTGCGATGCCAGCAGGGTGAGCAGCGCCGCATCCTGCGCGCGCGAAACCATGCGCGCGTCCAGGTAGGCCTTCTTCGCTTCGGCGACCTCCTTCGCGGTGAAGCCGTCCTTCAGCGTGCGGTCGAGTTCGTCCTTGAAGCTGGCTTCGACCTTGGGACCGTTCGCCGGGTTCAGGCTCACCGTGCCGGAGAGCAAGGACGCGTCGCCTTCCGCCGGCACCGTGATGCGGGCATTGGCGCCGTAGCTGAGCCCTTCGCGGTTGCGTATGCGGTCGGAGACGCGCGATGTGATGGGGCCGCCGAACATGTACCCGGCCAGCAGCATCGCCGGATAATCCGGATCGTTCTCCGCAAGCTTCAGGCGCAGCCCGGCTTCGAACTGCGCGTTGGCCTTGTCCGGAGTCTCGATCTTGCGGTTGACCGGCGGCACGGGCTTGTAGGGCGCGACGATCGGCTGGTAGGCCATCGCCGTGTTCCAGTTGCCGAGCAGTTCCGCGGCCGCGCTCTTCACCGCCGCCTGGTCCACCGGACCGACAATTGCGAAGACGCCGTAGTTCGCACCGTAGAACTGGTCGTGGAACTTCTTCACGTCGTCCAGCGTGACCTTGCGCAGCTCGGCGAGTTGCACCTCGCGCGGCGCCGGGTAGAGGACGTCGCCCTGATTCCACGGGGTGAGCGTGCGCTGCAGGGTCTCCGCGGCGAGTTGCGTGGGCTCGGTGGGGACGTTCTCCAGGGCCTTGATGCGCGGCTGAATCATGCGGTCGAAATCGGCCTGCGCGTAGGCCGGCTCGCGCAGCATCTCCACCGCGAGCTTGACCGCCGCGACGAAATTCGCCGCCGGCGCGGTGATGTTCGCGGTCGCGCCGGACACTCCGGCGCCGCCGCCGAAGCTGCCGCGTCCGCCGCCGCCCCCGCGTCCGCCGAAGCCGCCGCCGCCCCCGCCGGTGACCGTGATGCGCGCGTTCAGCCGGCGCATCTCGTCGGCGAGTCGCTCGCGCGTCTTCGTCCTGGTGCCGGCGTTGAGCAGCGAGCCGGCCATTTGCGCCACCGCGCTCTTGCCGGCGAGGGTCGTGGCGTCACCGAAGCGCAGTTCGATCGCGGCCGTGACCATGTCCGCCTCGGTCTTCTTGGGCATGACCACCAGCTTCATGCCGTTGGGCAGTTTGCCGCGCACGACGCGCGATTCCACGTTGGCCGGCGTCGGATCGAAAACCTCGGCGTGCGAGATCACGATGCTGCTCTTGTAGTCCTTGAGCAGCGCCGCCAGGTCCCGTGTATCCGGGACCGCGGTGCGGTCCGGCGCCGCGTCCGGAATGTAGTAACCCACCGTGCGGTTCGACGCCTTCAGATAGAGCCTGGCCACGCGCACCACGTCGGCGGGCGTGATGTCCTTGAGCCGGTCGTGCTGCAGGAACATCAGGCGCCAGTCGCCTTGCGAAATCGCGGTGTTGAGCGCGCCGGTGGCGATGGCCTGCGGATCGGAGAGCGAGTTCTCCAGGTTGCGCAGCAGTCCGGTGGTGATGCGATCCACGTCCTGTTTCGTCGGTGGATTCTGCACCACACCTTCCACGGTCGCGATCAGCAGGCGCCGCGCCTCGTCGAGCGACTGATCCTTATTCAGGCTGGCGCTGAGCATGATCAGGCCGGGGTCGTGAAGTTGCGACACATTCATCCCGGCGGAATCGGCCTTGCCGGTGTCCACCAGCGCCTTGGTCAGGCGGCCCTGTCCGCCGCCACCGCCACCGCCGCCGCGTCCGCCGCGCCCGCCGCCACCGCCGCCGGTCATGATCCCGGAGAGCACCTGCAGCGCGGCCGCGTCCGGATGTCCCGCCGCCGGCCCGTGATAGGCCACGATCACTTCCTGCCCCTGTCCCACGCGGCGCAGTTCGACGAAGCGCTCGCCATCCTGCGGCGGTTCGACTGTGTAGGTCTGGTCCAGCTTGCGCGCGGGGCGCGGAATCCGGCCGAGCGTGCCGGCCACTTCCTGCAGGGTCTTGGTCTCATCCATGCGCCCGGTGATGACCAGCACCGCGTTATCCGGCTGGTAGTACTTCTTGTAGAACGCCTCCAGCCGCTCCACCGGCACTCGCTCCAGGTCATCCTTCGAGCCGATGGTCGATTTGCCGTAGTTGTGCCACAGGTACGCGGTGGCCTCGACCCGCTCGCGCAGGATGCTCTGCGGCGAGTTTTCGCCGCGCTCGAATTCGTTGCGCACCACGGTCATCTCGGTATCCAGAATCTTTTTCGTGAACTTGATGTTCACCATGCGGTCCGCCTCCAGGCCAAGCGCCCAGCGCAGATTCTCCTCGGTGGCGGGGACGGTTTCGAAGTAGTTGGTACGGTCGTACGAAGTGGTACCGTTCCACGCCGCGCCGCGGGCCACAATTTCGTTCTTGATCTGGCGGCCGTTGGTGGTTTCGATGAAGTCCATGTGCTCCAGCAGGTGCGCCATGCCGGTTTCGCCATACCCTTCGTGGCGCGAGCCCACCAGGTACGTCACGTTCACCGTGACCTTGGGATTGGCCGGGTTGGGGTAGAGCAGCACGCGCAGCCCGTTGGGGTATTCGTACTCCGTGATCCCGCCCACCGACGCCTTCTTCTGGACGCCGCGCGGCAGGGTCTGCGCGCCAAGGGAGAGGGCTATCGCCAGCGCACACGCACTCGCGACGCGAACCGACTTCGGACCCATAATGAGACGACCTCTTTTCGGATAAACTGCCCCGAATTATAACAGGGAGACTGTATTTGTTGAGACTATCACCGGGCCTCCCGCTTGGATACACTATTACCCAGCACAAAATCCAACGCCACGATGCGGGGAGAGGGATGCTGATCGTTCTGCTGCTGATGGCCGTGGTTGCGGCCTGGGCGGAAACGCCCGTCAATTTCGAGCGTGAGGTGCGCCCACTGCTCGCGGAGAAGTGTTTCCAATGCCACGGCCCGGACTCCGATACGCGCATGGCCGGACTGCGGCTCGACCTGAAGGAAAGTGCGTTCGCGGCGCGCAAGGACGGCACCCCGGTGGTCCCCGGCAAACCCGACGCCAGCCTGCTCTACCAGCGCATCAGCGCGCCCGATGTCAACCGGCGCATGCCGCCGCCCTACGCGCACAAGACGCTCGACGCGCAGCAGGGGGAGTTGCTCAAGCGCTGGATCGCCCAGGGCGCGCACTGGCAGGAACACTGGGCCTTCCGCGCGCCGGTGAAGCCGGCGCCGCCCGCGGTGCGCACCGCCGCGTGGGTGCGCAACCCGATCGACCGCTTCGTGCTGCACGCGCTCGAAACCAGCGGCCTCACTCCCGCGCCCGCCGCCGACCGCCGCACGCTGCTGCGGCGGGTCGCGCTGGATTTGACCGGGCTGCCGCCCACGCCCGCGGAGGTCGAACTCTTCCTCAAGGACACCTCGCCCCAGGCGTACGAACACATGGTGGACCGCTACCTCGCGTCGCCGCACTACGGCGAGCAGCGCGCGCATTACTGGCTGGACGCGGCGCGCTACGGCGACACGCACGGCATCCACTTCGATAATTACCGCGAAATCTGGCCGTACCGCGACTGGGTGGTCGAGGCCTTCAACCGCAACCAGCCGTTCGACCGGTTCAGCATCGAGCAACTGGCCGGCGACCTGCTGCCCAAGCCGACGCTGGACCAGATGATCGCCACCGGCTTCCATCGCTGCGGCGTGACCACCAACGAAGCCGGCATCATCGAGGACGAGTACGCCGAAATCTACGCCAAGGACCGCGCGGATACGACCGCCGCGGTGTGGCTCGGGCTCACCGTGGGCTGCGCCACGTGCCACGATCACAAGTTCGATCCCATTTCGCAGAAGGATTTCTATGGACTGGGCGCGTTCTTCCGCAACACCACGCAGAAGATCATGGACGGCAACGTGCAAGATCCGCCGCCCACCATCTTCGTGCCGGCGCAGCCGGACCGCGCGAAGTGGGAACAGACCGGGCAGCGGCTCAGAAAGGTGCGTGCGGAGATGGCGGCCGCGGGCGCCGCGGCGGCGGAACCGTTCGCGCGCTGGAATGAGCAACTCGCGATCGGCGCGGCGACCCATCCGCTGGAGGCGAAGGACGAGGTCTTCGCGGCGGATTCGCGCGCGCTGGCCGCGGCGGCGGGCGATCAGCGGCTCGGTGAAGCCGGCGTGCCCGGAGTGGCCGCGGTGGTGTTCCCGGAGAGCGGCGGCGTACCCGCGGCCAAGGCGCCGAAACTCGATCCCGCGCAGCCCTTTTCCATCGGCGTGAGCTTTCTGCTGCCCGCCGACGCCAGGAAGAATTACGTGGTCGCCGCGCAGCAGAATACGAAGGAAAGGAACCGCGGCTGGGTCATCGACGTGAACGGCGCCTCGGCGGGGTTCAGGCTGGTGGGCGACGGCGGACGCGCGATCGAGGTCCGCGCCCCGCAGGCGCTGGACCTGCGGCACGGCGAGTGGAACACGGTGGTCGCAACCTATGACGGCTCGCGCCGGCAGTACGGCCTTGCGCTGTACGTGAACGGCCATGCGGCGCCGCCGCGCGGGCTGGCCGGCCAGACCGATGAACTGCAAGGCGACCTCGGCGACGCGCCGTTGGTGATCGGCAAGTCGCTCGCCGGAGGCGCCGTCGCCGACCTGCGCATCTTCAGCCGCGCGCTCACCGAGAGCGAGGCCCGTGTGGTGAGCGAGTGGACGCAGGTGGAAGGCGCGCTCACGCGCGACGCCGCGCATCGCGACCATGACGACCGCGCCGCGATGCTCGACTACTACCTCTTCCACGACGACGAAAGTTACCGGACGCTGGTCCGGGAGAAGACCGAACTCGAAGAGGAAGCGCACGCCATCGAGCGGCGCGGAGCGAATACCCTGATCATGCAGGAGCGCGCCGATAGCAAGCCGTTCGCCTACGTACTCTATCGGGGCGCCTACGATCAGAAGCGCGACCGCGTGGACGCGCGGACCCCGGCCATCCTGCCGCCGATGACATCGGCCATGCCGCGCAACCGCCTCGGTTTCGCCGAATGGCTGTTCACTCCGGACCAGCCGCTGACCGCGCGGGTCGCGGTGAATCGCATGTGGCAGGAGGTCTTCGGCACCGGCATCGTCAAAACGGTGGACGACTTCGGCAGCCAGGGCGAGCCGCCTTCCAACCAGCAACTCCTGGACTGGCTGGCGGTGGACTTCCGCGAGAGCGGCTGGGACATGAAGCGTTTCTACCGGCAGATCCTGCTCTCGGCAACCTACCGTCAGGCCGCCGTGACCACGCCGGAAAAGCTGGCGAAGGATCCGGAGAACCGGCTGTTGAGCCGCGGGCCGCGCTTCCGGCTGGATGGCGAAATGATTCGCGATTACGCGCTGGCGGCGAGTGGTCTGCTGGCGCCCGAACTCGGCGGCCCCCCGGTGCGGCCGTATCAGCCGGAAGGTGTTTGGGAAGCGGTGGCGATGGAGGGTTCCAACACACGCTTCTACAAGCAGGATGCGGGCGACGCGCTCTACCGGCGGTCGCTGTACACGCTGTGGAAACGCGCCGCGCCGCCGGCCAGCATGGACATATTCAACGCGCCGACGCGCGAGAACTGCACAGTGCGCCGCGAGCGCACCGACACGCCGCTACAGGCTCTGGTGACGATGAACGATCCGCAGTTCGTGGAGGCGGCCAAGGTGCTGGCCGGACGTTCCATGGAGAACTCGCCGAACTTCGACGAGCAGCTCGATTACATCGCCGCGCGGGTGCTGATCCGTCCGCTGACCCTGAAGGAGCGGCAGATCGCGCGCCGGTCGTTCGACGCGTTCCGCGAACATTACGCACAGGATCCCGAGGGCGCTACCGCGCTGCTCGCTACCGGCGCGCGCAAGGCCGATCCGGCGCTCTCGCAGGCCGATTACGCCGCCATGACCATGCTGACCAGCCAACTGCTGAACCTGGACGAGGTACTCAACAAATGAGCCGCGACATTCTCCGCCCGGACGAGGAAGGACATTACTGCCGGGAGGCACACGAACTCGACTGCGCTTCGCACCGGGCGAACGCGGCGGGCACGCATCCGCTGGACGAATCCGCGGAGCGGATGGCGCTGGCCGAAACGCGGCGCCGGTTCTTCGCGCGCGGCGCCCGCGGAATCGGCGCGCTGGCGCTGGCCACGCTGCTGGGCGAGGAACGGGCCGCGGCGGCGCCGGTGGTGAACGGTCCCGCGGTGGGCGGATTGCCCGGGCTGCCGCACTTCCCGCCCAAAGCCAAGCGGTGCATCTACCTTCACCTGGTGGGCGCGCCGCCGCAGATGGAGACGTTCGACTACAAGCCGAAGCTGGACGCGATGTTCGACAAGGATCTGCCGGACTCCATCCGGCAGGGGCAGCGCCTGACGACCATGACCAGCGGGCAGACGCGATTCCCGATCGCGCCATCCGTCTTCAAATTCGCGCAATACGGCAAGTCCGGCGCGTGGATCAGCGAACTGCTGCCGTACACGGCGAAGATGGCGGACGATATCGCGATCATCAAGAGCCTGCACACCGAGGCCATCAACCACGAACCCGCGATCACGTTCTTCCAGACCGGCTTTATGATCGCCGGCAGGCCGTGCATCGGGTCGTGGATCAGCTACGGGCTGGGCAGCATGAACCAGAACCTGCCCACGTTCGTGGTGCTGCAGGCCAAGCACTACAATCCCAAGGCCAACGTGCAGGCCATTTCGGCGCGGCTGTGGAGCGCGGGCTTCCTCTCCGGACAATACTCCGGGGTGACGCTGCGCTCCTCGGGCGACCCGGTGCTGTTCCTGAACAACCCCGAGGGCGTCACCGCGCCGGTGCGGCGGCGCATGCTGGACGGCCTTGCGGAGATGAACCAGCTCACGTACCAGAAGTTCGGCGATCCGGAAACGAAGACACGCATCGCGCAATACGAGATGGCGTTCCGTATGCAGGCCTCCGTGCCGGAGTTGACCAACGTGCGCGAGGAGCCGGCGAGCACGTGGAAGATGTACGGCGAGGACGCGCGCAATAAGCCGGGATCGTTCGCGCAGACCTGCCTGATGGCGCGGCGGCTGGTGGAGCGCGGCGTGCGCTTCGTGCAGGTGTACCATCGCGGGTGGGATGTGCACGGGTTACTGCCCGCGGTGCTGCCGACGCAGTGCAAGGAGATCGACCAGCCGTGCTGGGCGCTGGTCCAGGATCTGAAACAGCGCGGCCTGCTGGACGATACGCTGGTGATCCTGGCGGGCGAATTCGGGCGCACGGTCTACTGCCAGGGCAAGCTGACCCACACCGATTACGGCCGCGACCACCATCCGCGCTGCTTCAGCCTGTGGATGGCGGGCGGCGGCATCAAAGGCGGGGTGGTGCACGGAGAGACGGACGACTTCAGCTACAACATCGTCAAGGACCCGGTACACGTGCGCGACTTCCAGGCGACGATCCTGCACCAGTTCGGCATCGATCACGACCGGTTCTCCTACAAGCACCAGGGGCTGGACGTGCGGCTCACGGGGCAGGAGAAGGCGTACGTCGTGAAGGAGATTCTGGTCTAGGAGGCATCCAGCCCGGCTAAAAGTCCAGAGTCGCGAATACCGGAAAGTGGTCGGAAGGATACCGCCCCCCGTCGTTCCGGGTCACTGTCCCTACCTCCGGCGCACCCGCAAACCCGCGAAACAGAATCCAGTCGATGCGGGTTTCGCCGGGAGTGCCCTTGAATCCGTGAAACGTTCCGTTCGGGCCCGATTTCACCTTCGCCGTCGCCCACGCGTCCGTCAGCCCCGCGGCGATTACCCGGTAAGGTTCCGACCCCACACCGGTATTGAAGTCGCCCAGCAACACGAACGGCACGTCCTTCGGCAGCCTGGAAATATGGCGCTGGATTAGTTCCGCACACTTCACTCTGGCGGCGCCGTCCTCGGACCGGTGCGGAAAGTGCGTGTTGTACATGTAGAACTTCTTCCCGCTCGCCTTCACCTCGAAAAGGCCCCACGTCACCATTCGCGGCAGGGTGACGTCCCACGACATGCTGCCGGGCGCATCCGGAGTCTCCGACAACCAGAAATTGCCCGACTCCAGCAGGCGCAACACACCGGGCTTGTAGAACACGCCCATATGCTCGTCCGTGCGGTCGCCCCGCCGGCTCACCCCGAACCACGCGTACTCGGGTGCTTTTTCCACGATGTACTGGCCCTGTTCATAGAACAGTTCCTGCGTGCCGAAGAGGTCCGGATTCTCCGCTTTGACGGAAGCGACCAGAATGTCCCGGCGCGCCTCCCACCGGTTCGGCCCATCCGACGCCGCCGGATACCGGACGTTGAACGTCATCACGCGCAACTGGCCGGCACCGCCGGCGAAGGCCGCCGCACACAAGAGCGCACCCATCCATAGGATCTTCTTAGGCATGAGATTTTGTCTCTTCCCGGCACGGAGGGAGACCTTCCAGCAATCTCCGGCGCACCTGGCATGTTTTTAGAACAACAACTTTAACCTGAATTGAATCTGCCCCGGCGAATTCGCCTGCGTGCTCGCCATATCGAACGACGACGCAACGTTCGGATCGGGGCTTCCGAGCCGTACAGTATTGAAGGCTTAGAACGCTTCGGCCCTGAATTGCAGCTTCCAACGCTCTGTAATGCGGTAGTCCTTGAAGATCGCCAAATTCCAGTTCCGGATCGACGGCGACCGGAGATCGGGCGCGGTGAAACTGGTGTTGCCGAACGTAAGCGAACATCGCCGGCGATCTTGCCGCTGGTTCCGCTATTGTTAGCCAGCCCTCCCGGATTGAACAACGCGCCGCCGCGCGTCGTTTTCCATCGAGGTGGACCTGTGGATGTCCGCTCCGCGTCAATTCGCCGACGGTTTCTCCGCGGAATCGATCACCAGAATGACCACTGGTCCCGTACGAGCTTCGAGTTTGAGCCCGAGTTGATCTTGAACCATCGAAAAAATCGAAGGAGCAGGCTTGCCGGCGGTTCGAATTTCCTGAATCAGTTCGCTCCCGTCCCATGGAAACTCGTACAACGCATCCGGAAGTCCGGTCTTGTCGACCACGGGCCGATCCAGGCCCGCACCGATCAGTTGAATGATGGCGGACAGGGTGGCTCTGGTGAGAGTGCCGCCGCCAGCCGCCGTTGGGGGCTTGGTGCCGGGTGAAACCTCCTTAAGCTTCGACCCGTTCTTTCCTGCTACCAGGTTGTACACCGGGAGTTCCTTCGTGCCGTGGTGCAGCCTGAGCTGGAATCGATCCGCAAGCAAGCTCTGCAGCATCAGACGGACATGCGGCGTCGTGAGAGGTGCGTCGCCCTCGCCCTTTGCCTCAATATTGTACCGGTCGGGACTGGCCCCCGACGCCCATGGAGGCGTTTCGGAAATCTGGAAGTCCTGAACGTTGTGGGCGGTTGCGATCAGGTCGCGCAGACTGACCATTCTTATCGTAAACCGGTTCCCGGAGATTCCATCCGTCGCTGAGGAAGGGATGCGGAAGAAGTATTTGCCCGGAGGAGGCGGAGGTACCGGCTTGATGGATGCGACTTCGAACGCCAGGGGTTTCTCTGTCTGGGCGACAATCCCCAAGGCGGCCGGACCGGCCATCGTCAGTACCGTGGCCGCAGCCATCCGGAGCAACTTCATATTCCCCGGTGAATACCACACTCGTCGGTAGTACACAAGGCCATTGGCAGGATGGGTATTCCGACAGGCGAGCCTGGCCTCGCCAGGACGGACAGCAGCCTATCCCGCACTACTCGAGTGCGAGTTCGGCCACCTGGTCCATCTCCTTCACGAAGTGCATCTGCATGTCGCCGATCTGTTCGCGCTTGAGGTCTTCCTTCACGTTGACCTCGTTTTCGAAGGGCAGGATCACTTCGCGGACGCCGCTGCGCTTGGCGGCGAGCACCTTCTCCTTGATACCGCCGACGGGCAGCACCTGGCCGGTGAGCGTGATCTCGCCGGTCATGGCGAGGTTGGGCCGCACCTTGCGGTCGGTGAGCATGGAGAGCAGCGCGGCGGCCATGGTGATGCCGGCACTGGGGCCGTCCTTGGGGATGGCACCGGCGGGCACGTGGATGTGGATGTCGGTGGACTTGAACAGATCGGGATCGATGCCGTAACGCGTGGCGGCGCCGCGCACCCAGGTCATCGCCGCCTGCACGGATTCCTGCATGACGGGTCCGAGTTGGCCCGTCATAATCAGACCCTTGCTGCCGCCGGGCATACGTCCGGCTTCGATGAAGAGCACGTCGCCTCCCACGGGGGTCCAGGCGAGTCCCACAACCACTCCGGCGCGGCGCGTGCGCTCGGCGACTTCGGTATCGGTGCGGAAGCGCGGCGCGCCCAGGTGCTGCTCGACGAGTTGCGGAGTGACCAGCGCCTTCTCCCGCGTGCCTTCGGCGATGCGTCGGGCCTGTTTGCGGCAGATGGTGCCGATCTCGCGCTCCAGGTTGCGCACGCCGGCCTCGCGCGTGTAGCGGCGCACCAGGAAGCGCACGGCATCGTCGGTGAATTCGATGTCTTCGGCGCCCGAGAGGCCGTTCTCGGTGATCTGCCGCGGGATCAGGTAGCGGAAAGCGATGATCACCTTCTCCTGCTCGGTATAGCCTTCGAGCGTGATGATCTCCATGCGGTCGCGCAAGGCGTCGGGGATCGGGTCGAGCACGTTGGCGGTGGTGATGAACAGGACCTTGGACAGGTCGAAGGGGACGTCGAGGTAGTTGTCGCGGAAGGTGGAGTTCTGCTCGGGGTCGAGGACTTCGAGCAAAGCGCTGGCGGGGTCGCCGCGGAAGTCGCGGCCGAGTTTATCGACCTCGTCCAGCATGAAGACGGGGTCGTTGGTGCCGGCTCGCTTGAGCGCCTGCACGATCTGGCCGGGCAGCGCGCCGATGTAAGTGCGGCGGTGGCCGCGGATCTCGGCTTCGTCGTGCATGCCGCCCATCGAGATGCGGGCGAACTTGCGGTCGAGCGCGCGGGCGATGGAGCGGCCGAGCGAGGTCTTGCCGACGCCGGGAGGTCCGACGAAGCAGAGGATGGGTCCTTTGAGCACGGGCTTGAGTTGCAGGACCGCGAGGAAGTCCAGGATTCGCTCCTTGACCTTTTCCAGGTCGTAGTGGTCGGCATCGAGGATCTCGGCTGCTTTCTTTACGTCCACGCGCGCGCCGCTGGAGAGATTCCAGGGCAGCGCCGTCATCCATTCCAGGTAGGTGCGGGTGATGCCGTACTCGGGCGAGGCGGTGGACATCCGGGAGAGGCGGTTGAGTTCGCGAAGGGCCTCGGTCTTGACCTCTTCCTTCATCCCTGCAGCGCCGATTTTCTGGCGCAGATCCTCGATCTCGCGCGCGGATTCGTCGCCTTCTCCGAGTTCCTTCTGGATGGCCTTGAGCTGCTCGCGTAGGTAGAACTCGCGCTGGTTCTGGGAGAGCTGTCCCTGCACCTGGGACTGGATCCGATTCCGCAATTCGACGAGTTCGAGTTCGCGCGTGAGGTGGCGGTGGACGCCGCGCAGCCGCTCTTCGCCGTCGAGTTGTTCGAGCAGGCGCTGGCGCTCGGCGTGGTCGAGGCCGGGGAGGTTGCCGGCCACAAAATCGGCCAGGCGTCCGGCCTCCTGGATGCCGCCGGCGGTGGTGGAGAGTTCGTCGGAGAGATTGGGAGATGCGCTGACGATCTGCTGGAAGATGCCGACCACGTTCTGGCGCAGGGCTTCCAACTCGGCGGTCATCTCGGGCTCGATTTCGGCCAGGCGTTCGACGTGCGCTTTGAGGAACGGCTCGGTGGCCGTGTAGCCGGTGGTGCGGACGCGCGCGATGCCCTCGCAGAACAGCAACAGGTTCTCGCGCGGCACCTTGATGGCCTTGTGCATGATGCACACGGTGCCGTAATCGTATAGGTCCTCGGGAGTTGGCTCTTCCACGCGGGGGTCGCGCTGGGAGACGATGGCGAGGGTGCGGTTTTCACCGAGCGACTGCACCAGCGTGAGCGAGGTCGGGCGTCCGACGGTGATGGGGAGCAGCGCTCCCGGATAGAGGACCGTCTCGCGGACTGCGAGGACCGGCAGTTCTTCAAAGACTGGCGAATCGGGCTCGGACATTGCTGCCTTCAGTGTAGGACATCGGGCGCGACGATCACGCCCATCCTGGCGAAAGGGCTGGAATCGGTAATTTGGAACCAGGCAGATCCCTACTTTCGTCGAACGAGGTAGGCCGGTTGGTCCGGATCTGGGAGGCTTGCCGGGAATAGCCCGCATTTCTCACATCAGTGGCAGCAAGAACGCGTCTTCTGGCATAACTGAGGTTTTCCAAACAAAGTCAACGCCACAAAGGAAACGGCATTTTTGCCATGGCAGAGTGTACCCAATCGACGTTCGAGTCTGCAGGCCATCTTTCGCGCCGGGTGGGTGCCCGATCCGATGGTGGCACCCATTACCGCCGATGGCGGTGGCTTGCCGCCCGGGAGGCCGACCGGCGCTTGAATCTGCTGGCCCAGGGGGGCTGCGTGCCTGCCAGTCGGTGGTCGTGGGGCATCAACCATTTCTTCAGATTCTTTTAGACGCAGGGTTCGGGCGGCGCTATGCCCCGCAGCGACTCAACACATGTGTTTTCAGCAGCCTTTCAACGTGCGGGACGGACCGGGGCACATTCTGCGAATACACGTGGCATATGCGGGTTAAGGGAGATCCAGTTGCTCCGGCCGCGCCGCGCTTCGCCCAACAGCAGCACTTTAACGCGGCACGATCCCTAACAGCCGCAGGTACCAAGGCTCATCGACGCGAACCCCGTCCATCATCCAGATCTCCTCTCGGGGCCGCAGCACCGAATAGACGATACTCTTGTTGTCCGGCGTCACCGACGCCCGTAACCCGGGTTGCGGTCCAGAATATGGCAGCAGGTCGCCGAGTGGACGCAACACGCGCTCCCTGCCGCTGGACACGTCCACCGCAACCAGGGCTCGCATTGCCGGGTCCAACCGGTACAAGGTCCGCCCGTCGCGCGACCACGCCACTGTGCCGCGCCCGCCCAGCAAGCGCCCTCCGCCGCCATCCGCCCGGATGATGTGGATCGCGCCACTCTCCCCGGGAAATGCGATCCACTGCCCAGTCGGCGACCACTCGGGCATACTCTGCGAGCAGCAGAACGGAGCCAGTTGCTGAACGGCTCCGGCGCTCCCGATACGAGCCCTGACCAGAGTCTGATTCCCATCGATCCACGTCCGAAACGCCAACCACTCGCCGTCCGGCGACCAGGTGGGCGAAGTTTCGCCGGCCGAACCGCCGGTTGCCCGGACCGCTATGCCACCCGCCGCCGGCACGATGAAGATTGCCGGCGCACTGGGGGAGATCGCCGTAAATGCCACCCGCCTTCCGTCCGGTGAAAACTCCGGCGCCAGCAGTACTTGTGCCGGTTCCCCCCGAACCTGAATGTCTTTGGGCGAAACGAGCCGGCGATCCCATCCCGCCACCGTATCCTTAATCCAGAGTTCCTGCGGCTTCTGCTTGTTCGTGATGTACACGATTTGCGAACCCACCGGCGATGCCGCCGGACCCTGCTCCGTCCGCAGACTACCCAACACGGTTTGAATTTCGCCGCCTGCCAGAGGAACCGCGATCACATCGGCGTGTGACAGACTCGATTGATATGCCACCCGTCTGCCGTCCGGCGATGCCGTGGGGTGCCACATCCGCTCGCTGTGGATCGCTATCGGCCAGTAGCGCCCATTCGCCGTATCGGCCATCCCCAGCATGCCTGCGGCGAACACGAGGTGTTGCGAGTCGGGCATCCAGGAGAGCATCGGCGTCCCGACGGCGCGTTCCGGCGTGAATGCGATGTGCGCCGGACCTGGGGGCCACGGCAGAAGTTGAAAGCGCGTCTCCCGGCCGACCGTCAGCACGGAGATGATCTTCTTTCCATCCGGAGCGAAACGCAACGCGGGAATATCGGCGTATCCGTTCACCGCATAGGGCTCCGGTTCGTAACGCGTCCGCGGACCATCCGGGGGAGTCGCCGTCCAGACGCGAAACTTCAGGTCTTCCGACCGGGCCATGAAGGCGAGGGTGTTCCCATCCGGCGAGATGGTGGCGGCGATCGCCCCCGCCTGCACAAGCGATATCGGGCCTCCCGCGGCAGACACGCGCGACACGGCTCTGGAACCGCCGGAGATCGTGAAAAGGTACAGCCACTGTGAATCGGGGCTCCAGAACGGACTGCGGCACCAGGTCGGATCCGCGCCGTCGGCCAGTTCGACGTCGTTCCCTGTGAGTGCGACCGGACTGGGCGAGTCGATTCCCTGCACGAAGAGTCGTGCGTGGTCCGCCCCCTGTCCCAGAAAAGCAACACTCCTGCCGTCGGGCGACCACGCCGGACACACTTGGACTGGCAGTGAGGTGGCGAACGGAGTGAAACGAGCGTCCGCCGTCTCCAGCAGGCGCGGATTGCGGAGAACCGCGAGCGCGCCTGCCGCGCCCGCCGCAAGCAGTAGCAACAGAGCTCCACATGCGCCCACGATGACCCTTCGCCGGAACGGCCGGTCGGGTTTCACTCGCGCCGTTTCCAGCCAAGCGTCGAGATCTTTCCTGAGGGCGAACACCCCGGCTTTTGGCCCCCCGGGCAGCCGCTGCACTGGTAGACCGAGATCGCGCTCCCAGCGCTGCACAGTGCGGACATCGCGGTCGAGATAGGCGGCGATCTCTTTCCAGGAATCCAGGCGGATCTTGGAAATTGGAACTGGAGGGGTCCATTTCGGACTACCAGATCCCATGGTGTTATTCTAGACACGATACAAGGATGCGGCAAGATGCGGCTCGCCACGGACGCCGCATTCCGCCGCTTTCCCCCGCGGCCGCAAACCCGTACTCTTCCGCCGAGGAGCAACGAAATGGCCTGCCGAGTTTCTCTCGTTCAAATCCCGTTGTTTGTGCTGATGGCGGTGTCGGCCGCCTCAGCCGCAGGAGTCAAGGTCCGCTTTGACCCCGCATCGCCTGGCATCGGCCCTTACCCGTCCGATGCCCTGACCGTCGCCGACGCCGCGCAGAAAACCGGTCTCCGCATGAACCTGCCGATGCCCGATTGCGTCAGGGAGCCGAGCACCTGTCAGGAGTTGGCGCTAATTAATCAGATCGACGGCTTCAGCCTAAAGCCGAGGCTGCGCGTCCGCTTTTCCGCCGCCGTAAATCCCGACACCCTCAAACACGGCATCGTCATCTACTGGCTGAACCCGCTGACCAGCGAAGAACAAGCCCAGCCCTTTGGCACCCTGATGGCGATCAATAAGATCGAATACGACCCTTCGACCAACACTGCGTACGCCGAGCCCGATCAGCTTCTGGCCCAGGACCGGCGTTACGCCCTGCTCGTCACTTCCGCCGTAGAGGACGCCAAGGGCGACCCGGTGGAGGTGGACAGCGCATTCCTCACGTGCATCCAACAACCCGGTGCGTATTGCGACCAGGTGGCGATGGCGATCGGCCGCGCGGCTCCCCGGCTGGCTCCGCGGAACATCGTCGCCGCATCGGTCTTCACCACCATGAGCGCCACCGCTTCGATAGAGAAGGCCCGCGCCGCGATCCAGACCAGCAGCATCGGGCTGGCGACGGCGACCCCGAAAGCAGTGTTCAACGTGGCCGCCATCTCCAAGCTGATCTTGCACGCGCAGCGATCGAGCGCGAAATTCGCCGATATCGCCCTGCCCGGACCGGACCGGATGGACGGGGTCGGACAGATCGCTTTTGGGTCGATCCAGTCGCCCTTTTTCCTGAACCACCAGCTCATGATTCCGGCCGTCCCAACCGCCAGGGACGTGGCGCTTCCGGCAGTCGCTAACACTGTTGTGTTCACCGCGTTTCTGCCCGCGACGCCACCGCCCCCCGGAGGCTACCCGGTCGTTGTCTTCGCTCAAGGCTCGCCCGGCGACGGCTTCCCCGGTGCGGCGATTTCTGCGTCCATGGCTGCCCGCGGCCTGGCCACGGTGGCGATCACGGCTCTGGGCCACGGCTTCGGCCCGCAGACGACCCTGCAGATCACCGATAAGACCGGTGGCATCACGGAAATCTCTCGTCCCGGTCGCGGCATGGACATTGACGGCAATGGGCTGATTGACTCGAGCGAGGGCTGCATAATCCCCACCATCGGGTCCCGCGACTGCTTCCGCCAGACCGCGCTCGATACCCTGCAACTGATCCGCGCCATTCAGGCTGGCATCGACCTCGACGGCGACGGTACCATCGATCTCGACGGCAGTCACATCTCGTTTGCAGGCTTCTCCTTCGGCGCCTCGATCGGTCCGCTGGTCGCAGCCGTCGAACCTGCGATCGAATCCGTCGTCTTGACCGCCGCGGCGGGAACGACGGCGGAAACCACGATTTGGTCGCCCGCAGGCCACCGCCTCGCGGTCATGCTGACCGCCATGCGGCAACCGCCTCTGCTGAACTTGCCGGGTCCCGACTTCGATGGCGAATTCACACTCCGCAACCAGTCGCCCCGCATCATCGGCATACCAGGCGCTGTCGCTATCCAGGAGTTCGTCGAGCGCTTCGAGTGGATAACCATGACCGGTGAGCCTCTCGCTTTCGCACCGCACCTGAAGTCGTCCATGCTGCCCCACGTTGCGCCCAAGAGACTGCTCCTGCAGTATGCGATCGGCGATCTCTCCAGCCCGAACCCGTTCGAGACGGCCTTTGCCCGGGCTGCCAACGCGGCCGATATGGTCTCCATCTTCCGCCAGGACCTCGCGCCACCCATCCCCGGCATGCCGCTGAATCCCGACCCCCACATGTTCGCGTTCGATTTCACTACGTCGAAAGCGTCCGTCGTGGTGGCGCGAGCAGCTCAAGCCCAGATGGCCATGTTCCTCGCCGGTTCTGATCGCGGCGTACCGTACGTCAACGACATGTTGCGCTGGCCGTACTGGAGGGATCTGTTCGAGGTCCCGGAGGTTCTGCCCGAGGATCTGAACTTCTGATCCACGGCAGGCCAGGTGGGCGGCGCCCCTCGCTGCCCACCTCACCACTTTGGAGACACAATCCCCTTTCTGTCCCTGCCTCGACGAGACGCGCCGGAGCGCGCCGCGGACTGAGGGCAATAGACAATAGCCGCAAAAAAACACCGCTGGCGGAAATATTGGCGTATCGCAGGCAGGCTTGAATCCTCACTCTCGCGCCGTCAACCCTCGGTGAAACTACTACTCGCTGCTTTCGATGGTTTTCTTGATGTGCGTGGTGATTCTGTTCGACCGGACTCACAATCTGCGGCTGTAGCAGAAAGCCCCACTTTCGCCGAACGAGGTAGACCGGCTGGTCCGGATCCCGGAGGCATGCCGGGATTAGCCCATCTCAGGCGCCTTTCGGATAGCAGCCCAGGACTCGCAGGAAGTCCGCCAGTTCCTGAAGATGGCGGAGTGCGTTTACCGCGACCGGGGAATCGGCGCGTCCCAGGAAATCCAGATAGAACAGGTATTCCCAGGGTTTGCCGCGCAAGGGTCGGGATTCGATCTTCATCAGGTTTAGGTCGCGGAGGGCAAAGGCGCTGAGCGCGCGGAAGAGGGCGCCGGGGACATTGCGGGTACTGAACACCAGCGAGGTCTTCCACTGCGTCTGCGCGGATGCGGGGACAGGATGCCGCCGGGCATATTCCGGAGTACGAAGTAAGAAAAAGCGGGTGAAATTCTGGCGGTCGCTCTCAATCGAGCGGCGGAGGATTTGCGCGCCGTAGATTTCGGCGGCGACCGCGGAGGCGATCGCCGCGGCGTCGGTAAGCCCTTCCTCTGTAACCATTTTCACGCTGCCGGCGGTGTCGTAGAACGGGATGCGCTCCACCTGCGGGTTGGCGGCGAAGAAATCCAGGCATTGATTCAACGCCACGGGATGAGAGAATACGCGGCGAATTTTTGAAAAACGCACCCCTTTGGGCGCGATCAGGTTGTGCACGATGCGCACGCTGGTTTCGGCCACAATCGGGAGTTCGAAGTTCACCAGGTGGTCGTAGTTTTCATGGACGCTGCCGGCGAGGGTGTTTTCAATGGGCACGACGGCGCCGGTGACCCGGCCATCCTTGAGGCCGCGGAAGAGGTCCTCGAAGCGCTGGCAGGGGAGCACGGCGACGCCCTGACCGAGGAGTTTTCGCGCTGCCTCTTCGCTGAAGGCGCCTCGTTCGCCCTGGAAGGCGAGGATTTCGCGGGTGGGCCGCTTCACCGGGAGGTACCTTCCCAGCGGCGGACCCGGGGGTCGGAGAGACCGATCAGGTCGAGCACCCGATCGACGCTGTGATCGACGATGTCCATGACGGTTTGAGGGTGATTGTAGAATCCGGGGACCGGCGGGGCGATGATCGCACCCATTTCCGCAAGCAGGGTCATGTTGCGGAGGTGGCCGGTATGGAAAGGGCTTTCGCGCACCATCAGCACCAGTTTACGCCGTTCCTTAAGCATCACGTCGGCCGCCCGGATGAGGAGGTTCGAGCTAATACCCTGGGCGATGGCGGACATGGTGTGGATGGAGCAGGGCGCCACGATCATCGCGTCCATACGGGAGGACCCGCTGGCGATGCGGGCACCGATATCTTCGAGAGGGTAAGAATAATGGGCGAGTTCCCTGGCTTCCGCGGCGGTCTTTCCCATCTCGATGTAGAGAGTTTTCTCGCCAGAGCGCGTAAGAATGAGGTGAATTTCAGCATCCTGGGCGCGCAGTCGCTCGAGCAGGCGCCATCCGTAGATGGCCCCGCTGGCACCGGCAATACCGACGATTACTTTTGTCATATCCGTCACGTTCCGTTAACGGAACAAAATCGTACAACTTTCGCTTGCCCGTGTGGTTTGGTACGGTTTACAATCCGGCTTGGCTCAAGCGGGATCATAACACTATGGAGCGGCCCGGGGACAAATTGAAACGGGTGCGAACGAAATTGCGCCTGACCTATCGCGATGTGGAGCGGATGAGTCAGGATATCGCGACCCGGCAGGGCAACGACGAGTTCGCCATCGCACTCAGCCGGCTGGCCGACATCGAGCACAAAGGGACAGTACCTTCGATCTACCGTATCTATAGTCTCAGCGCGATCTACCGGTTGGACCTGTACGAGTTGATCGGATGGTACGGGGTCCCGGCGGAATCGATCGCGGCGGACGCTATGGCCACTCCGCTGGCGGCGACCCATCCGGTGGACCTGCGCCCGCACCTTTCGGTCACGGTGCCGAATCCCCTGGACGTGCATGTGGATCTCAGGCAGACCACCTTCCTCAACCACCTGGTGCGGCGCTGGGGAAAGGCCGGACTCGGGTTGCTCAACGGGCTGGACCTTAAAGAACATCGGTATGGGCTGATTGGCACCGAGGACTGGTCGATGTACCCGCTGCTGCACCCGGGGTCGCTGGTGTTGATCGACGAAAGCCGGCGGCGCATCGCCGCACAGGGTTGGACGAGCGAAATCGACCGGCCGATCTATTTCCTGGAAACGCGCGAAGGGTACCTCTGCGGATGGTGTTCCACAGGGGCCGGAAAGCTGATCTACCAGCCGCATCCGGCATCCCAGCAGCCCCCGGAACTCTTCCAGGCGGGGGACGTGGACATCGTCGGGCAGATCACAGGCGTGGCCATGCGCCTGCGGTCGAAAGGTTCTCCCGATCGAAGCTGATCAGTTGTAAAACCACTTCCAGATCCGTCAGATAGAGCTGCCGCTCGACCTCGTGGGCGTGCGCGGGAACGACTTCGCGGTAAGGCAGGGATCTGAGGTCGGCCGCGGTGTCGCGCAGGTACTCGTCGAGATCGGCCCTCTGCGCGGCGAGGTCGAGGCGCAGCCATTGCATGAAGGTCTGGTGATGCTGGTGGAGCAGCGCGCGGTCGGCGGCCTCCCGGCCGAGGGTCTCACCGAGGGACGGATGATAGTAGCGTCCGGTGGCGGGATCGCAGAGCGAACGAAGGTACACCAGGCGGCCGAAGCAGGTGGGGATGTGGGCGACGATTCTCTTTCCCACTTCCGCAGCCGGGCCGCGTACCGGATCCGCTGATGAAGAGAAAGCCGTCAGGCAGCCACCTCCAAACTGGCCGTACGCCTCGTACTACGATTCTACTCCGAAACCGTCCGTTCACCAGCCTAAGGCGGATTCCCTAGCCAGCTTATACGGGGATAGTGTTCTAGTTTTGGAAAAAAACTCAGAGATTCCCCCTAGATCGGTAGGGTCCCGTCTAGTCTAGGTACTAGCCTTACCGATTACGTAGAAAAGGAACAAAAGTTATGAAAAAGCTGGTACTGATGGCCCTGATCGCGATGTCGCTGTTCGCCACGAAGGCAAACAAGGCCGACAATCCGTGGCCGACCTGCGACCCGTGCCCGTGGGTTCGCTAGTTAGCGAACGGGAACAGTTCAGAGCGCACCGTTAGTGATACGATTGAGGTCGTCTGACCATGACTGGCGGTGCGCTCTCCTCGTTTTTACGGGTCTTGCAGTACATGCTGCTGGTGGGCTCGGGGCTCATCGCGGTGAAGTTGTACACCACCGGTCTCCACAGGAAATACCGGATTTTCTTCGCATATTTTCTTTTTCGTGTCCCCAATAGTCTCTGGCCTCTCCTTCTTCCTGCTTCGTCCGTGGCGTATTTTTGGGCGTTTGTCTACACCGGTCCGCTGGTGCTGATCTTCTACATTCTGATGGTGCGGGAACTGTACCATCTGGTGCTGGAGGACTACCGCGGGTTGCAGACCGCCGGCCGCTACGCCATGTACCTGAGCCTGGCGGGGGCGGTTGCGATCTCGATCCTGGCACTGCTTCCCAAATTCACGCCGACCATGACACAGAGCAGCAAGGGCCTGTTCCTGGTGTCCGCTGCCGAAAGGGGAGTCGATACCGCCCTGGCAGTGTTTATCATCCTGCTGCTGGCGCTCTTGAGCCGGTACCCGATTCAGTTGCGGCGCAACGTCAGGGTGCAGGCGGTCATCTACTCGATCTTCTTCCTGAGCAGCACGATGGTGCTGCTGGCACGCATGGTCCTCGGAAAGCAATCTGTGGCGACACTCAACGCTGCCTCCTCCGTGATCAGCGTGTGCAGCATTTTCGCCTGGCTGGTCATGCTGAGCCCGGAGGGTGAGCGGGCGCCGCAGCGGCGGACGGACGCCAGAGCCAAAAACGAGCAGCGGCTCCTGTTGCAACTCGAAGAACTGAACGCGGCGCTGTTGCGGGTTTCGCGCTCGAAGATCGGGTAGGTGCCGGGGAATTTCCGGCGAAACGTTATCTTTTTGCAGCCCTCAGACATTTCCCCCGGAAAATTAATATACTTTCTCTGGTTAATCAGTACCTTTGTTACCCGCCCGAGGATTGCATTTCACTCGCTTTCCCCGTATTCTTCATTTGACGGCGAACTCAGATGATTCTGCTCACACTAATCGCGACCGCGGCTCTGGCTCTGATTGCCGCCGCGGTGATCCTGGTAAGAAAGTTGAGTGGTGTTGACCAGTCCTTGCCTGTAACGGCGGAGTGGATCAGCGACCTCAGTACCGAACAGTACCGCCCGATGATGCGCCTGCTGGACTCGACGGACATACAGTTTCTCCGCGATCAGCCGGGCTATACCCGGGCGATGGAAGCACAACTGCGCCGCCAGCGTGTGCAGGTGTTCCGCGGCTATCTGCGCTCGCTGAACGCCGATTTCCGGCGCGTCTCGATGGCGCTGAAGATCCTGATGACGCACTCCGAGAAGGATCGCGGCGATCTGGCCAGCGTACTCATGCACCAGGAGCTGCTCTTCCTCACCGGAATGATCTCTATCCACTGCCGCCTGGCCCTGTATCGATGGGGCCTATGCACGGTGGATGTGACCGGCCTGGTGCGCATTTTCGATCAGATGCGCAATGAACTGTGCTCGCTGGTGCCGTCCACCCTGCCCACCGCGGCGTAGCCTCCGAACCTAGAGTCTCTTCAACAGTTCCTTCGCTTCCTTCAAGTGGGGGAAGTTTTTTTCCGCCTCCCGAAATTCCTTGGTATGCACCCTCCGGCGCGCTCCGGCGTGATCCACCGGATATCGCAGGTGCAGCATTTCGTGAAACATCACATATTCCAACGCCAATTCCGGCACTTCCGGACGATCGAAGGTGCGGCTGATGATGATGGCGTTGTGCGAGGGGTCGAAGTGACCCAGCAGGCTGCGGGAAGCGCCGCGGCTCCAGCCGAGTTGCGGGCGCCCCATCATACCGTCGAAGAACTGCTGATTGAGGCGTTCGAAGATCTCTTCGAGGTGGCGGTGCGCGCCCTCGGGTCCCGAGATGAACTTACGTCCCCGCATCTGCCGGATGAGATGCGCCTGGCGGCGCACGTCGCGGCGGTTCAGGTAGAGCTTGTAGCGGTGGGTATACAGGCGGGGCACTTCCTTGCGGTAGAGTTTGCCGAGCAGGATCCACGCCAGCGCCTCGATGACCGGCGCCGGAGCGCCTTCAAGCAGGTCGCTCATGCGCACGTGCAGGCTGCCGTTTTCGAGGCGGATGAAATTGTCCGCGTTGGCGAAGCGGCAGAACTCCACGCGAATCTCCGGCGGCGCCGTGCGCGGTTTCAATTCGCGGAAAACGCGCCGGTAAATCTCCTCCGGAGTTTCAAAAAAAAGAGAGCTCTGCAAGCTGGAAGGTTCGAGCATCCCCATCTCTTATCAGCGTAACCGAGAACTTCAGGGTAGCGCGCATTTTCCAGCCTGGATGGGTTAACCTGATCCTTTAGGACAAACACATTGCCAAAGGCCAAGATTACAGCACTCGGCTGCTATACGCCGCCCCGCGTGCTTACCAACCAGGACCTCGAGAAGATGGTCGAGACCAGCGACCAGTGGATTATGGACCGGACCGGCATCCGCGAACGCCACATCGCCGATCCCGAGATTGCCACCAGCGATATGGCGATCGCGGCGGCCAAGTGCGCGCTGGCGCAGCGCGGGATTCCGGCGACCGACGTGGACGCGATCCTGGTCTGCACGGTCACCCCGGACCACATGTTCCCCTCGACCGCCTGCCTGGTGCAGCACGGCATTGGAGCGCGCGGCGCGTGGGGCTTCGATCTGATCGCGGCCTGTTCGGGCTTCCTCTACGGCCTGACCACGGGGGCGCACCTGGTCATGGGCGGCACGCACAAGAAGGTCCTGGTAATCGGCAGCGACACCATGAGCCGGATCATCGACTACACCGACCGCGCAACCTGCGTCCTGTTCGGCGACGGCGCGGGCGCGATGCTGATCGAGCCGGCGGAGGAGGCGGACGGCAATCTCGGCTTCGTCGATTTCCTGGGTGAAGTGGATGGCGCGGGCGGGCAATTCCTCAGGCAGCCTGCGGGCGGCAGCCGCCTGCCGGCGTCGCACTCCACGGTGGATGCGCGGCAGCACTTCGTGCACCAGGACGGTGGCCAGGTCTTCAAGTACGCCTCGCGCAAGATGTATGAAGTGTGCCGCGACATCCTGGCGCGCAACCAGTTCACCGTGGCGGATGTGGGGATCATGATTCCGCACCAGGCCAACAAACGCATCATCATGGCCGCGGGCGAACGGCTCGGCATTCCGGAAGATCGCGTGATGCTGAACATCGAACGGTACGGCAACACCACGGCGGGCACGCTGCCGCTGGCCACGCGCGACGCGATCGCCGAGGGCCGGCTCAAGAAGGGCGACCTGGTGATGTACGCCGCGGTTGGGGCGGGCTACACCGTGGGCGCCAGCCTGTGGCGATGGGCGTTCTAAGCGGCGCGGCGAATGTCCGCTAAAGAGCACACCGGACGGCACGCCTTCCTGGTGGCCTCAGGGATTCTGATCAGCCGCCTGGTGGGGCTGCTGCGGCAGCGAGTCTTCTACCACTACTTCGGGCTCACCGATGCGGCCGACGCCTTCAGCACCGCGCTGCGCGTCCCCAACTTCCTGCAGAACCTCTTCGGCGAAGGGGTGCTCAGCGCCTCCTTCATCCCGGTCTACGCGCGTCTCCTCGCGGAGAAAAAGGACGAGGAAGCCGACCGCGTAGCCGGCGTCGTCGGCGCGCTGCTGGCGCTGGTCTCAGCGGCGGTCGTCGCGGTCGGAATGGCCGCCACCCCCTACCTGCTGTGGGCCATCGCCTGGGGCTACCACGGCGCCAAACTCGAGATGGTGGCCAGGCTGGTACGCATCCTCTTCCCCGGCACCGGCCTGCTGGTGTGCTCGGCCTGGTGCCTGGGCATCCTCAACAGTCACCGCAAATTCTTCCTCTCCTACACCGCGCCCGTGGTCTGGAACCTGGCCATGATCGCCACCATCCTGCTCTATCGCGGTGACGATCTGAACTCGCTGGCGGTAAAGCTGGCCTGGGGCACCGTGCTCGGCTGCGTGCTGCAGTTCGCGGTGCAGTTGCCCGTGGTGTTCCGCGTCGCGCCGCAACTCCGCTTCGGGCTGGATACGACTTCGGCCCACGTGCGCGAGGTGATTCGCAACTTTGGCCCGGTCGCGCTCAGCCGCGGCGTGATCCAGGTATCGGCCTACGTCGATCAGTTGCTGGCCACCCTGCTGCCCACCGGCGCCATGGCCGCGATGACCAACGCGCAGTCCATCTACACCCTGCCGGTGAGCCTGTTCGGCATGTCGGTTTCGGCCGCGGAGTTGCCCGCGATGTCCGGCAATCTCGCCGGCGAACACGCGCTCGCCGGGCGCCTAAATCGCGGCCTGCGGCAGATCGCCTTCTTCATCGTCCCCTCGGCCATGGCCTTCTTCGCGTTCGGCGACGTGATCACCGGGCTACTGTACCAATCGGGCCGGTTCACGCACGCCGATTCGGTGTACGTGTGGGGCATCATCGCGGGGTCGGGCGTGGGGTTGCTGGCATCGACGCTGGGGCGGCTGTACCAATCCACCTACTACGCCCTGCGCGACACGCACACGCCGCTCCGCTTCGCCGTCATCCGCGTACTACTCACCGGCGCTCTCGGCTACGTGTGCGCGATCTGGGTGCCGGGCTGGATCGGGATCGAGTCCCGCTGGGGCGTGGCCGGGTTGACGGCATCGGCGGGCGTCGCCGGCTGGGTGGAATTCGCCCTGCTGCGGCGCGCGCTCAACCGCAGGATCGGGTCCACCGGGCTGCCGGTAGCCTTAACGGCACGGCTGTGGGGTGCGGCGCTGTTCGGCGCGGCGGCTGGTTGGGCGATCAAACTCGCGGTCGGCACACGGCACCCGGTGACCGAGGGCATCGCCGTGCTGGTGCCGTACGGGTTGCTCTACTTCGCCGGGGCATACGTGTTGCGCGTGGAAGAGTGCGCGGCTGCCTTCCAGCGCGTGGCGCGATGGTCTCGCCGGGCGGGCTAGGCGCGTCGCGCGCGATCGATTTCCGCGATCTCTTCCGGGGACAGTCGGAAGTCCATGGCGCCCAGGACGCCTTCGGCCTGTTCGGCCGAGCGCATCCCGACGATGGCCGCGGTCACGGCTTCGTGACGCAGCACCCAGGCGATGGCGGCTTCGCCCGCGCTGCGTCCGTGGCGCGCGCCGATCTGCTTCATCACCTCGGCCAGCGCCAGATTGCGGGTCAGGTTCGGCTCCTGGTAGGCCAGGGCGCGGCGGCGGAAATCGTCCTCGGGTAGCGCGGCGACGCGCTCCTTCGTCATCTTCCCGGTGAGCAGTCCGCTCTTCATGGGCGAATAGACGATCACTCCGATACCGTGCTTCAGGCAGTAGGGCAGGATTTCGTTTTCGATCTCCGGCGAGATCGCCGAGTAGGGCGGCTGTAGCGAGGTGATGGGCGCGATCCTGCGCGCGCGCTCCAGTTGCGCCACGTTGAAGTTCGAGACGCCGATCCACCGCACCTTGCCCTCTTCCTTCAGTTTGGCCAGGGTCTCCCAACCCTCCTCGACATCCTCCTCCGGCTCCGGCCAGTGGATCTGGTAGAGGTCGATGCAGTCCACCTTCAGGCGGCGCAGCGAGGCTTCGCATTCGCGGCGAATGGAATCGCCCTTGAGCGATTTCGAGATCTGCCCCTTTTCGTCCCACACGCGCTCGCACTTGGTGAAGACGTAGGGGCGGTTGCCGCGTCCGGCGAGAGCCTGGGCCACGACCTCTTCGGAATGGCCGAGTCCGTAGACGGCCGCGGTATCGATCCAGTTCACTCCGCGGTCGAGTGCGGCGTGGATGGCTGCAATCGATTGCGAATCGTCCTGGGGTCCCCAGGCGAAGGCCCAGCCTCCGCCCCCCATCGCCCACGCGCCGACGCCGACCGGCGTCAATTCCATATCGCTGTTGCCGAGACGTTTTTTCTGCATCTCTTCTACAATAGCGAGGTTGGGTTCCGCTTCGAAAGAGCGCGCCGCGGTGATCGGCTCCGGGCCGAACGGCCTGGCGGCGGCGATTGTGCTGGCGCGCGCAGGCGTGCCGGTGACGGTGTTTGAAGGCGCGGCGGCGATCGGCGGCGGGACGCGCACGCTGGACCTGACGCTGCCGGGATTCCGCCACGACCACTGCTCGGCGGTGCATCCGATGGCGGTGAGTTCGCCGTGCTTCGAAACGTTCGACCTGGCGGCGCACGGTCTCGAATGGCTCCACTCCCCCGCCCCGCTGGCGCATCCGTTCGACGATGGCAGCGCCGTGCTGCTGGAGCGATCCTTCGCGGATACGGCGCGGCACCTGGGCGAGGACGGCGCGGCGTGGGAGCGGCTGCTCGCGCCGGCGGTGCGCGCGTGGAACGGATTGCGTCACGATCTGCTGGCGCCCATCGGCGTACCGCGCCATCCGTTTGCGTTCGCACGCTTCGGGATGGACGCGGTGCGTCCGGCGCGCGCGCTGGCCGAGTCGCGATTCCGCGGCGCGCGGGCGCGGGCGCTGTTCGCGGGAATCGCGGCGCACTCGACGCTGCCGCTCGAAGCGGCCATGAGCGCATCGGTCGGGCTCGTGCTGGCCGCGGCGGGACACGCGGTCGGGTGGCCGTTTCCGCGCGGCGGGGCGCAGCGGATCGCGGATGGGCTGGCGGCGTGCCTGCGCGCGCACGGCGGCGAGATCGTGACCGGCGAGACGGTGCGCGCGCTGCCGGATTGTCCCCTGGTGCTGGCGGACGTGACGCCACGGCAGATGCTGGCCCTGGCCGGGGACCGCTTCCCGGCGGCGTATCGCAAGGCGCTCGAGGGCTTCCGTTACGCGCCCGGCGCGTTCAAGGTGGACTGGGCGCTGGATGGGCCGATCCCTTGGCGGGCGGCGGAGTGCGCACGCGCCGGGACCGTGCACCTGGGCGGGACGCTGGAGGAGATCGCGGAGTGGGAGCGCGGCTACACGGGCCGTCCATTTGTGCTGCTGACGCAGTTGAGCCTGTTCGATGAGACGCGGGCGCCGGCGGGCAAACATACGGCGTGGGCGTACTGCCACGTGCCGAATGGGAGCGCGGCCGACAGGACCGCGGCCATCGAGGATCAGGTGGAGCGGTTCGCCCCCGGCTTCCGCGCGCGCATTCTGGCGCGGAGCGTGCGAAATCCCGCGGCGCTGGAGCGCGAGAATCCCAACCTGGTGGGCGGCGATTTCAGCGGCGGCGCGGTCACCCCGCGGCAGTTCTTCCTGCGTCCGACGTCGCGGCTCTACCGAACACCGCTGGCCGGCGTGTACTTCTGCGGCGCGTCCACCCCGCCGGGCGGCGGAGTCCACGGGATGTGCGGATATCACGCGGCGCGTGCGGCGCTGCGTACCGTCGGCCTCCGGCCGACCTTTGGATCACCACGCGTGTAGAGCCTCGGGTATCACGCTTCGCGTAGCGCAGGCCTCCGGCCTGCAAAGGCGAGC
>JAFDVU010000082.1 GCA_018268835.1 Acidobacteriota bacterium
GGCGTGGGCGAGGTCATCCGGGCCTTCTCCGGGACACCGGCGGCCTTGTAGGTGTAGTCGTTGTACTGCCAGGCGCTGCCGAGTTGAGTCCAGAGCCGGACATAGACCGCGGCGCCGTTGGCGGGTAAGTTGGCGGCCGCCAGGCTGGTGGACTGACCCGCGCTTTGCGAGAAGAGATCGAAACCGCCCGCGGTAGACCCCACATCCAGCCAATAGGACGATGCGCCGGTGCCCGCGGTCCACGTGAAGGTCACGTTCGGCCCGCTCAGCCCGGAGCCGGGCGGCGGAGTCAGCATCACCGCGGAGGACGGCGCGCCGGCGGTGTACGTGTAGTCGTTGAATGCCCAGGAACTGCCGAGCGCGGTCCAGAGACGGACATAGACCGCGCCGCCGTTAAGAGGCAAGTTGGCGACCGCCAGGCTGGTGGCCTGGCCCGCGCTCTGCGAGAAAAGGTCGAAGCCTCCCAACGTGCTCCCCACATCCAGCCAGTAGGAAGATGCGCCGCTGCCCGCGGTCCACGTGAAGGTCACATTCGCGCCGCTCAACGTGGTTCCCGGTGTGGGGATGAGCATCCCGGCTTTTTGTGGCGCGCTTCCCGCCGTGTAGGTGTAGTCGTTGTACTGCCACTGGCTTCCGATTGCGGTCCACAGGCGGGCGTACAGCGTCCTTCCGTCGGAGGGCAGACCGGTAACACTCTGGCTGGTGGCCAGGGCCGCGCTTTGCGAGGAGAGATCGAAACCGCCCGCGCTCGATCCGATATCCAGCCAGTACGCCGAGGCGCCCGCCGCGCTGCTCCAGGTGAAGGTGGTGTCGGCGGACGGCAGGGTCGAGCCGGGCGCGGGCGAAATCATCTGGGCGATGGCGCTGCCGTTGGCGCACTTGTAAGTGGCGTCGGCGTACTGCCAGACGCCGCCCAGCAGCGTGCCGAGCCGGGCGTAGATGGCCGAGCAACTGAGCGGGAGATTGTTGACCAACTGCGAGACGTTGAGGCCCGTGCCGCCGGAGAAGATGTTGCCGCCGCCCGGGTATGTGCCGAGTTGGAGGTAGTAACCCGCGGCGCCGCTGACCGCTCCCCAGGAGAAGGTGGCGCTCGACCCTCCCAAGGCCGAGCCCGGCGGAGGGCCGGAGAGTTGCGATTTCTGGGAAGCGCAGTTGGCGGCGCTGCCTGTGAAGTTCGCGGTTACCGCCTTGGGGCTGGTCATGGTGACGGGCTGGGGATTGGTTGTGCCGGTGAGATCGCCGCTCCAGTTCGTGAAGGTGAACCCGCAATTCGGGGCGGCGGTGACCTTGACCTGGGTGCCGTTTGAGAAGTAGCCGTTGGTGCAACAGGGGTCGGCTGCGATGGTTCCCGCGGAATCGGGGCTCACGACCGCGGAGAGCAGGTACTGAACATTGAAGCGGGCGGTATACGTGGTGTCCTGGTTCGGAGTTGTGATGGTGTGGGTTTGGCTGCCGCCATCGGACCAACTGTCGAAGGTGCGCAAAGTGCCGGTTCCCTGCGGGGAGGTGGTGCCGATGGTATGGGTCGAACCTGGATCCCAGTTGAACGTTTGAGGAGCGGTAAAGCTTGTCCCATCCACCGTGACCGCAAGACCCGGCGGATTTGTGGCAACCGTAATGCTGGGCTGGCTGGTGGTCGCCTTCAGGTTGTAAGTGAAGGTGTAGTTTACGAGGTTGGAGTTGGCATTCCCGCAGCCATCGCACGCCACGGTACCTGTGCCCACCAGGTCGAAGCCGGCGGCAGGGAAGGGGAAGCCCATCTTCATACTGGTCGGCGCGAAGCGGAGCGGCTGGGGGGCGCTCGATGTCTGCGAGACGCCGGCACAGGTCTGAACGCTCTGGGCGGTCCCGTTGACGCTGTTGTTCGAGGGCCACAGGCTCCAGGTATCGGAGCCGATATCGAAAGAGAGATTGAACTTCAGCGGTTGACCCAAGAAGTCGGACTGCGCGGTGGTACTGGCGGTGTAGGTGTTGGTGATGGTGCAGGCGAACGTGATGGTGGAAGTTTCCTTAACCGTGATCGTGCCGTCCAGCGTGCCCACCCAAGCGCCGGTGAGGGGATTGTAGGTATCCAGCTTCAGGGTTCCGGAGACGTGCTGATCGGAGGTGTATGTTGCCACGGCGCCGGCCGGGCCGGAGGCGGTGCCGGAAGCGGTCCCATGAATGTCGAGCGTGCCGCTGAAGGCCTTCACGGCGTCGCGAAACCGGACCTGAGCCGGTCCGAATTGCGCCCCTGCCGGGGATGCCAGCAGAGCGGTCAAGGCGGCTACCCGTAGCGATGCAGTCCAACTGACGCTGGAGCGTTTCATGGCCCTCCGTACCCGCAGTTCAACTTATACGCGCAGTGCGAAGGAGAATCAGATCACGGGTGCGGCAGTTTAATGTACGTGCCGATACATTCGGTGACGTGCCGGGTGCGGACTATTTGATGCCGCTCGCCTCATCGATCACGATTCGGCGGTTGGCCGCCACGTTCTGGAAGGTCTGCCTGTTGCCGCTGGGCCATTCCACCTGTACCGTGGCGCTGGTGGCGGAGCCCAATCCGAAGGTAAGCGGCAGATCGCTTTGCGAACAGTAACTGGAGCCGCTGCGCACCATCCGCCACTGCCTGTCCACCCGTACCACCGCGCCAATGCCGTCGCGATTGGACTTGCTCCCCTGGAGGCGGATGCAGAGCCAGTGATTGCGGTTGCCGCCGTCGTTGCGAAAGAGGTGTGCGGGGCCGTTGTTGGTGGTGACCAGAACGTCCAGATCGCCGTCGCCGTCGTAGTCCGCGTACGCCGCGCCGCGGGCCACCATCAACTCGGTGATCGCCGGGACGGTTTCGAATTTACCTTTCCCGATGTTGTGGAAGAGCAAGGGCGCCTCCCGGTAGCTGACCTTGGGCTGAACGCGTCCGATCTCGGCTTCGATGTGGCCGTTAGCGGCGAAGATGTCGAGTTGTCCGTCCAGATCGTAATCGAAGAAGAACGTTCCGAACGTCAAGGAAAGGAGGCTGGCCCGCCCCACCGTGGAAGACGGGGCCTCGTCCACGAACAGGCTGTTGCCCTCGTTGTGATACAGGCCCAGCATCTGGTTGGAGAAGTTGCCCACCAAGAGGTGCGGCCGCCCGCTGTTGTCGTAGTCGGCGGCGTCGGTGCCCATGGCGCCGCGGGCGACGCCGTCCTCGCCGTACGCCACGCCGGCCTGCATGCCTTCGTCCTTGAACGTGCCGTTGTGGAGGTTGCGGTAGAGCTTGTTGGGCTGGGTGTCGTTGGAGACGAAGATGTCCGGCCAGCCGTCGCCGTCGAAGTCGAGCACGGTTACGCCCAGGCTCTTGCTGTTGGCGTCGCCGATCCCGACATCCTCGAATCGCCCGTTGCCGAGGTTGTGAAACAGGCGCGACCGGGTGCCCTTGTAGGATTCCGGGGTGCAGTAGGACTTGGTGGCGCCGTCGAGCGAACACCACAGGTCCCCCTTCGGCGTCCATTGCACGTAGTTGGCGACGAAGAGATCGACTTTGCCGTCGCGGTCGTAGTCCAGCCATGCGGCGCTGGTACCGAAATTCGCGTTCTGGATGCCGGAGGCCTTGGTCACGTCGGCGAACTTGCCGCCGCCCAGACCACGAAAGAGGTGGTCGCCGTCGAGAGCGGTGATGTAAACGTCCTCGCGACCGTCGTTATCGTAGTCCGCCACCGCCACGCCCATGCCGTACATCTCGACGTCCAACCCGCTGCCCCTGGTGATGTCGGTGAACGTTCCGTTGCGATTGTTACGGTACAACGCCGCTACCGTGCGGCGGCCCTTGGGGATGAAGTCCTTGCCATTGACGAGCAGAATGTCCGGCCAGCCGTCTCCGTCGGCGTCGAAGAACGCGCATCCGGCGCCCAGCGTCTCGGGAAGGTACTTCTTCCCGCTGGTGCCCGCGTTGTGTACGAACCTGATGCCCGCCTGCGCGGTGGCATCGGTGAAAGTCACTCCGGTGGGCGCGCCCGATGCCAGGGCCAGGGCCAGGGCCAGCGACACCACTCCCAGTCCGGCGAGCGGCTTCATCGGATCACCACGCTTTCGTGCTCGTGGATCGGTTGTCGTTCATTGTTGTCCTCGGGGCTGGTCATGCGCCTTTGCCCGGTGATGGTTTCCGCGTTCTCGTCCGCCTTGAACCGGCGGAACAGCGCCTCTTCGCGCGCGGCGCTGGCGTTATCGCGCATCCCGCGATAGCAGAGCATGGCGGTGTAGTGTAACTGCACGTCCTCGGGATCCACGGCATTGACGGCGCGCAGCGCCTCCAATGCCTTGGCGTACTCCCGCTTCAGGAAGTAGAGCCGCGCAATCTGGTTGAGCACCACACGATCGCGCGGATACTGCGCGCGCGCCACTTCGAGGGATTGGAGCGCGCCGTCGTAATCGCCGTCCGCCCGCTGGACCGCGGCTTTGAAGAACCAGATGCGTCCCAGGTTCTTATTGATGGAGAGGGCCTTCTCGACGTACGGTTTGGCGGCGGTGGTTTCGCCCTCCTGAACCAGGGCGCGGGCCACGTTGAGCCAGCCGTCGGCATATCCCGGTTCGGCCTCCGTGACCTTCTGGAAGGCGTACTCGGCGCCCTTCAGATCGCCCTGCAGCAGCAGACCGATGCCCCAATCGTTCCAACGTTCGCGATCCTGCTTGCGAACCACCGGGTTCCATGTGGGCTTGCCGAGAGGCACCGCGCACTGTGTTTCGGCGAGCGTGGTGATCGGCAGGTCCGGAATCCGCCCGCGGATCTTGCCGGAGACATTGGCCGGGATCGCCGACACGGGGAACTCGTAGACCAGGCCGTTCTTTGTCTTGTCGAGCAGGGAGGGATCCTGCCCGGGAACGGGACGCCCGGCGTAGGCATATTGCGTGTAGTACCACTCGAACTTGCGATAGTTCAGCTTGGCGGTGAAGTGAATCGACCCCTTGGCGTCCTTCGGCACCTTGACGCGAAAGTGCGCCACATCGGCCGCGCCCGGCGGAATCAGCCGCACGTAGAGCAGGCTGCGGGTTTGGAACGCGTTGCGCTTGTTGATGGGGTTGGCCCCGGCGTCCAACTGGTAGGAGCGATAGAAATGCGCCCCGGGTTCCACCGGCCCCTTGCCCTCGTCTTCGACGCGGCCGCTCCAGTAGATGAGTTTGCCCGCGTCATCGCGAGCCTGCAACTCCAGCCAGACGTCGAAGGCATCCACCGTACCGCCGGGGAAGAAGTGGCCTATCTTACGGGTTCGCACCACCACATCGACGCGCGCGGTGGACCCGGGTTCGAGCGCGGCGCCAGAGGTATCGATGGGCGCCGCCACACGGCCCACATCGCGGATGATCGCGGGCGCCGAGGACTCAGACTCCTCGCCGGAGGCGAAGGTGGTATTGGCCTGTTGCGCATCCGTGCCGCGCCGCACCATCTCCCTGCCGGCCTTGGAATCCTCTTCGGGAGACACAGCGAAGATGTCCACCGTGATGAAGCCGGACTTCAGAAACTTTTCAGTCTCCTCCAACTGCCTGGCGTCGTCATTCACATACGCCAGCGCGGTGTTGGCCGCGATAAAACGGTGGGAGTGCACTTTGCCGTTGCGATTGCCAGGATCCCGGGAGGGGACCAGCGGCATGTGGCAGTCCGCGCAAACCATGGGCTTTTCGGGGTAATAGAAGGAACGGGCGCCCTGGCCGGACACGCCGCTGGCCTGCCAGTTGTCGTAGTCGTTGAACCCGCGAAGCCACCGGTAACCGTTCACCGGCACATCCAGATGCACCTTGTGGCAGGCGGCGCAGAATTCGCTCTGCTGCATAAAGGGCTTGAGGAACGTGCGGCGGTGGGGCTCGGGATTGAGGTAGGTGATGAAGTAGTCAATCGCCTGCAAGTAGCGATTCTTGCTGGAGGCGATATTGTGTAACGGGGGATACTCCACCAGGAAGTCGCTGTTGCCCATGGTGCTGTTCACGTGCACGATGGCGTGACAGGACATGCAGCCGAGTCCGTTCTGCGCCTCCGGCGTATCGATCTGCTCCTTGATGGGCTTATCGAAGCGGCCGTTGAAGAACACAGCGTGATCGTGACAACCGGCGCACCACTTGCTGGGCCGCGTTCCGGTTACGTCCTGCATGTACTCGATGGCCTTCCGGTAGAACTGGTTGTTGAACGAGGCGAAATGGTGGGCGGAGCTTTTCCAGTCCTCGTAGATGTCCTTGTGGCAGCGGCCGCAGCCTTCGGAATCCATGAAGAAATTGGAGGGAATGATCTTCCCGGTGGTGGTGTTCGCGGAGGCGGGCGCGAAGGGGGAGTTGGCGCCGGCGCCTTCCTGGTCCATGGAGAGCGGCGGGCTGGGCGGATTCACGATGGTCGCGTTCGCCGGCGGGGCCAGATTGCGATAGGCCACGCCGCCGGCCACGAGGACCAGCAGCAGGGCCATAGCCGGAAGCTTTCCCAGGCGTGCGGCGACCAGCGCCGCGGCCACGAGTGCGACGACGATGTGCAGCCACAGTACGCCACGGTGATCCAGGGTGTTGCCGGCGATCGCGAGGTACAGTCCGGCGGCGCCGGCCACCAGGATGGCGCCGCTCTCGCGGGGATATCGCCGCACCACCACCACCGCGCCGGCCAGCAGCACGATCCCGAGCGCGAGATGCAGCAGCATGTTGGCAACGTAGAAGATGGTGGGACTGGGGAACGCGACAAGATACGCGCTGTTCACCAGCAGCAGAACCAAGAATGGGCCTATGAATCGGGAGAATCTCTGGCGCCCCATCGTGCTCGGTGTTTGCATGTCGCTCACAAGATCTGGCAAGTATACATCAATTCCGTCCGAGTCTCCCCGCCGCGGCCACTTTCTCTGGAAAAGCCTGCCGATCGAGTACTGGTCCCCCTAGGGGAATTTCGGGTGGTCCGGTCCATCGCCTCCGGGAACTACCGCAGGGGGCGGATCAGGCGGAGCGCCGGCCTGGTGTTGTAGGTTTCGCGGTACTGGAGATGGGCCGCATCGGAGGGGAAGCGCTGCGGCGGCGGATACGGATAAACGGTCATGGAATGGAACGGCAGGGGCTCCACGGTACTGGAGAAGGCGGTATTGGGGTCACGATCTTTCGCCCACCCGTCCACCTTCAACAGGAAGTCGCGGGTCCAACCCTCCGGCAGCGGCGGCAAAGCCGATGCCTGGAACTTCAGGGCCATCTCGTCGCCCGATCCCATAATCACCAGGCGGTCATCGACGTCGGCGATGAGGGCCCGCACGTCGCCGTACCGGGTATACATACCGGGAGTCGGGTTCCAATAAGAGGTAGAGGACACGTGGTCGTAGAGGAACGTATCGGGTTGTTTCCGCGCGGGGTCAATGCGGGATTCAGAGAAGCCGCGGAAGCGCAGTTCCGCGGACTGAAGGGGGACCGGGCGTTGTATCGCTTCGGGCGGCGCGGTCATTTCGCTCAGGAAGATTTCGTCCCAATATACGCAGAGACTGGTCACGATCCGGATCTTGCGGCCGGCGGCGGGGAACCGCAATTCGACCGCGATGGTCTTCGGCTTCCCCGCCGGCATACCCATGTCTTCATTGACGGTGACCCAGCGGCCCTGGGCGTCCTGCATCTGGAGGTAGGGCATGACGAGTCCGCCCTTGAGTTCCTGGGAAGCGGCGCGGAAGGTGCTGCCATCCGGCCAGTCTACCCAGCCGTTGAGCAGGAGCGCGGCCCGGCCCGTGGGCGCCGAACCGGCAAAGTCGAGTTCGATCATGTGGGTCCGGGCCACTCCCAACTCCGTGCGAGAGAACGAGTCGGGGTAGGTTTGATCCTTGGCTGAGATCCGCGGCAGGATATCGCGGCCGGCATCGTCGCGGGCGCTCTTCGGATAGATGCGCCGGGTGACACCGAACAGGCGGGATTCGGGATAGGGCGGGCTCTTGAATTTCTCGTTGGTGAAGATTTCGGTTCCGGCGGGGTGATCGACGGCGAAGAGTTGCGCCTGATCCAGGTACGACACCTCACTCAACTCCTCGGTGACGCGGATGTCGTATAAGCCGCCGGTGGCGGCCAGGGCGCTCCCCGGGATGGAGACAAACTCGTCGTGATCCACGGGGAAATAAGTCCCCTCGCCATCGGTGGCGCCCAGAGGAGCGACGCCCAGCACGTCGGTGATGAACTGCACGGAGCGCCCGTTCCACGTCCAGATCATGGGACAGGACCCGGAGAGCCGCTGCGCCTCCTTATAGGTATACGCGCGATTGGCCGCCTGGCTGATTTCGTTCTGGATCAGACCATTGGGCCAGGTGATGCGGACCGTATCCACGGTGGCTGCCGAGCCGGTGTCCAGCACGAGCGGCACGCCGGCATACAGTTGCTTGCGATACAGGCTGCCGGCTTTGATTTCGACCTCGGCGTCCTGCGCGAGTTTGAGGTTCTTGACGCCGGTCAACTGGATACGAATCCAGTGATTCGACGCGGACCCGCGATTGCGAAGGAAGTGGAGCTTCCCATCGGGAGTGAAGCGGGCGATGTCGGGATGCCCGTCGCCATCGAAATCGGCGCGCACCTCGGTCTCCGCCGGCACCGTACCGGAGTAGGGCTCGGCGGTGTAGCGGCCACCCAGTTGATCGCGGTAGATCACCGGAGCGTGGGCGGAGAAGGAGACCGCCAGGTCGAACGCTTTAGTGTCCGGTACGAACCTTAGCTTCATGGCTCCGGTCACGGCACCTTTTTCGAACGGGAAATCGGCGGTGTGGTCGGAGAATCCGGCGGAGCCTTCGTTGCGCATCAATGCGGGCGCGGCGCCGAGGAGGACGAGGTCGAGATCGTAGTCGTGGTCGTAGTCCAGCCAGACGGCGCGGTCGAAACGACGCTGCGGCAACGTGGCGGTGGCTTTGACAAAGCGGCCCCTGGCGTTGCGATACAGTACCGGGCCGGAGTCGGTGAGGACGCAAAGATCCATCAGGCCGTCGTTGTCGAAATCGCCGGTGGCGACCGATACTACTCCGGAGAGACCGTCGAGCCCGGCATCGGCGACGCGGCTGACGCCGTGACGGTAGAGGCGCACGCCCCGGGAAGACCAGGCGAGCAGATCGATTTCGCCGGCGCCGGTGGAATCGATGGCAGTGAGCGCCGCGGTTCCGGGATCGAATGCTCCCTCCAGGGTGCGCTCCTGGTAATCGGCATCCGTGGTGGGCGGCAGCGGGGACGAGTTCCGGGGCGGATCGTAGATCTCGGCGAACGCGCACCAGTCGGCGTCCTCAGGTATGGCCGCGCCGGCGGTCTGCCTCTTGAGAGCCTGGAACGCTTCCTGAGTCCTGGCGGCGTCCTCGGTTCGCCCGACCTGACGGTACATGTTATATAGCTGGAAGCGCGCGGCGGCGAGGCGCGGGTCAAGCTGCACCGCCCGTTCAAAGGAGGCGAGCGCCTGGGCGGTCTTGCCGGCGAATTTGTAGAGGGTGCCCAGTTGGTAGTGGACGATCGGTTCGCCGGGCGCGAGAGTCGCGAGGTGTTCGAATTGCGCGAGGGCCTTGGCGTCGTCGCCCGCCTTCTTATAGGTGATCCCGAGGTTGAACCAGGTATGCGGAAGGCTGGGATCCTGCTTCTGCACATCCAACAGCAGCGCCACAGCCTGGTCGTCCTTACCCTCTCGCAGCAGCGCCAGCGCGTAGTTCAGCTTTTCCCGCGCGGAATTGGGGGCGAGATCGAGCGCTTTCCTGAACTCGGCGACCGCTTCGGCGTGAGTCGTCGGATTCTCGTAAAAGGCCTTCCCGAGATTCCGGTGCTGAGCGATGCGCTCTTCGAGATCCGGCGTATCCGCCGCGCGAATCGCCACCAGGGCCAGTACGGCGAGAGACGCCAGCGCTATCGCAATGCGGCGGGTTACGAACATAGCGGAAAGATTGGTGTCCAGGCGCGCGATCATCGCATAATTCTACCAACAGCAACACGCGCGCGAGCGTTAGAAAGCGCGGCAGCAGTAATGTTACGGCCAGGTGGGATTTACCCTGCCAGGCGGAAGAAACCAGTGATATTCCGAGCGCTAACCGCGCGGCGCGCCGATCAGCCGGGGCGGCCTACATCTTGGCGATATCGCTCGCGCGAATGATGCGGAACGCATCCACCGTCTGAGCCGGAAAGAGCTGGCCCGGCTGGGCGGGCAGGCTCGGCAGGTCGCACGCTCCGGAGAGTATCTTGAGCCCCTGCACTCCGTCAAACTGGCCGGTGCCGCCGGTGATGATCTGGTTGCCGGTCACCCACAGCTTAACGGCGGCATTGGCGGCTGAGGACACCTTCACCGCATGGAAGTTGGCGGTGCCGATTGCCAGGATAGAGCTGCCGTCAGCGAACTTCCACCGGCCTTTCGTGTAGGCGTTGATGGTGATGTGGTCCACGGGGCCCTGAGGCACGTCGAAGGGCGGGATCGGCTGCACCGGGCGAAGAAAGAGGTCCGCCGGCGGCGCGGTCAATTGGTACTCCGCTTCGTACACGCCATCGGGACTGCCGTCCAACTTGAAAATATCGGCGGTCACGCTGAAAAACTTGAAAGATGGCTCCGTCACGACTTGCCCGCGAGTAAACCGCACGAGCACTTCTTCACGGGCATCGGAAATCGCCCCAGGAACGTCGCCGCCAGTGCCGGCCGCTGTCGTCTGTTCAAACATAGTCATGTCTCCTGAATCGAATGGATCCGCTAAGCCTGTGGTACGAGGATACGGAAGACCTCGATGGTATGCGCCACAAACTGGAGCCCCGGCGCCGGAAAGTGTCCGCTGCTCACCAGCGAGGCCGGCACGAACGCCGAACCCGTGGCCTGCTTGACGCCGGACGCCCTGGCGTACTTGCCGAGGCCGCCGGTGATGGTCTGGCTGGTGGTTACGGTGAACATCCAGGAGCCATCGGTAAGGGGTATGATGCGGCTGCGAGCCGGGCCGACCGCGTACACCGCGCCGCCATCGTTGAATCCCCAGATGCCTTTGGTCCACTCCGTGACCGCCTGGATGGGCACGGGGGGGCCGTTGAACGGTTCTTGCGGCGACGGTGGGACGCTGAACAGCTCGAAGGGCGAAGACATCGATTCGTGCACCCCGTGCTGGGTGCCGATCTCCTTGCCGTTGAGATCGTACATCGTCATGTTCAGAGTGATGTAGCGCACATCGTCGCTGAAAGTCCCCTGGCCGGAGAAGTAGCAGACGATCACCTGCTCGCCTTGCGGAAATTGCCCGGCCAACGCCTGCGCGTGAGCGGGCCTTTCCAACAGGCTTGCGGCGGTAGGGGCCAGAACCCCGGCAAGAGCGCCGGCAACCATCGAGCGGAGGGCATGGCGCCTGGTCGGATCGGAGCCCACCCCGGGGAGCCGGCTCATGCCGCTGACGGCCTGGTCGATTAGTTCCTGGTCGAATTTTTTTTGCACCCGATTACCTTCCTTTCCCGTTCGAATCAGAATTAGTTGCTTAAGCGATGGATCATATTACCACGCAATTTCGGTAAAGCCAGCGAGAATTAAGTGCCATACGCGCGACTCATCGGGCTCTTTGCGAAAGACGAATGGAAGCCGGCATGGATCATATTTCTCAGCGGCAGACGGCAGCGCGGCCCGCTGCTAACTCTTTGCGCATCGAAAAGTAAGTACGCCGCCTGGCCGGAAGCGGGCTGCAGATGCTGCACAATCACCACGCCTTCGTCCGGGTTCGCGGGGCTGGACACCGGAACCGGTTCGCCGCCGAAGTACTCGCCGGGGGGCAACTCGAAGCAGTCGGCAACGTCGCCCGCGTTCCAGGAGCCGTGGGCCAACTGGTCGAAGAACTTCCGGCCCGGCTTGCCGCTGTGGCTGATGCCGAGCATCCAGAAATCGTTGTAGGCTTCGCCGGTAAGCGCGCTATCGACCGAGGGAAAGTCCGGGGTGCGATCGTAAGCCATCTCGATCCGCTCCACGACGGCGCGGGTTTCGCAGTCGATCACGTAGCGCACGGGGCGTCCGGAAGGCACGTCGGTGAACAGGTCCGGCAGGGGCTCGTAGTCGCCATAAACCGGCCGCGCGAGTTCGATCACGTCCACCGTGAGGCGGGAGTCGTTCTCGAAGCAGTTGATCACATGCAGCGAATAGCCGTTCCCGGCGGGAACGAAGAATGCCGCCTCGTCATTACCCACGCGGGGCGCCACCAGAATCCGGCTGCCGCGGTCGGGTTCCCAACTGAGGGACTCCATCACGGAGCAGCCTTCCCAGAAACGCGGGAAGTTCATCAGCAGAGGGCCCAGGAAAAAGACGGCGCGGCGCGGCGTTACGCCGCAATCGTGCACGGAGTACGGGAGCTGGATCTGATGACGGCGGCGCCGCTTCAGCTTGCCGGCGTCATCGAACTCATAAACGTGCATGGCGGGCTGGGCGGCGGAGAACGAAACTCCAAAATTGAGCAGACCGCGATGGAGCTTGGCGTGGGCGGAGAAGGGGCTGACTTCGTTGATGGCGCCGTGAAAATCATACTCGCCGCGTGTCCGCAGCGTTACCGGGTCCAACTCATACGGCAGCGACTGCTCGCCGAACGCGAGCAGTTTGCCGTCATACGGGTACGCGCTGACGTTGACCGGGGGCTCCAGCATCACGTTGCGGCGCAGTTTGTCTCCGGCAAACGAGGTTCCGAAGCCGCGATAGAGAAACCGTCCATCCGCCCGCTCTTCCTTGAGCTTGGGCGTGTCCACGAAGCGGCTGGTGAAGTGGACGCCGTCCTCGCCGAAGCGGAGTGCGCTGACCATGCCGTCGCCATCCAGCCAGTTGCGGTAGCGGGCATTGCCGCGCTCGAAACGGGCCGGTCCGTTGACATAGTAGGTGCCGCGCAACCACGGCGGTACGCTCCCGGTGACACCGGAAATGTCGTAGTCTGCCTCCGTGCCTTCGAAAAAGAAGCAGCGCTCCAGGAGCGGCGCGTAGTCCACCGCGGGACCGGTCGTGATCATGCACCTACCTCCTCGGTTTTGGGCTGGTTCACGAAGCGTTCCAGCACATGCGGATTGAGATTCCACTCGAATATCTCGGTACAACCGGCATGCTTTTCGTACGCCTCGCACATGCGGTCGGGGTCGAAAACGGTGTGGCGCAGCCTCAGCGACTTCACGAATGAGGCGTTCTTCATGACGGCCGGGTTGCCCAGCACCGCGGAATGGATGTGGGCGATGATGTAGCGCGCGAAATCCTGAAGCCGGTCCACGTGCCGGTCCACGACGTCCACCGCCGCCCTGGGCTCCAGGCCGACTTCGTAAAACAGCTTCTCGGCGTCGCGCAACGGGTGCATGTCGTAAAACTCGAGCAGGTTCGGCTCGGGGTACGTTGGAACGGGCTGCGCCTTCTTCCACTGGAAGTAGGCGCTGAGCAGGCGCTGAATGTTGGCGTTGACCGGGCCGAGGATGCCATACCGGCGGAGGAAGGCCGGCATGAACTCCTGGTTCGCGAACAGGTTGTTCACGATCGGGAGCACGTAGAAACAGAAGTACACCGAAAGTTCCCACGAGTACTTCATCGTGAAGGCTTCCTGGTCGCCGAGGCAATCGTAACTAACCGAATAGCTCGGCACGTAGGACTCGTACATCACGCGCTGAATCTGCTCGGCCAGGAGGCATTTTTTGTCGAGCGCCGCCTGATCTTCGGTTTCGATGGCGTCGACCACCAGCGTGTTGTAAATGGCGATGAGATCGCTACCCGGGCTGTAGAGGGGATCGCTGAAACGGCCGGCCTCGCCAACCAGGGCCCATCGTCTGTTACTGATGGTCTGGCGGCAATCGTACGAAAAGTCCGGGAAACGCCCTTCGTCGAGAACCTTGCGATGCGGAAGGTCGGCGGCGAACACGGGCCAGGCGCGGCAAATGTAATCGATCAGTTTGCGCGTGTTGGAGACCGTGTCGGGGTTGACGACCCGTGGGTCGTAGACCAGGCCGATGCTGGTCTTGTGGTGCAGGGGGATCACCCAGAGCCACTGGCCCTCCGCACAGAAGTGATTGGTGGCGAGGCAGGCTGGAAAATGTCCGGTCATCCGGCGCTTGCGGTCGAAGATCGCTTCCTTGTGGCTGCGCGCGGTGAGCTTTTCAATATCGATCAGGCCGTCCACCCAGAAAAACGTGGAGCCGTGCCGGATCGGGTTCGGCTCCGACAATCCGAGTTGGCGCGCGAGCATTTTGCTGCGTCCGGTGGCGTCCACCACCCAGCGGGCCGAGACCTCGCCGCCCTCGAAGCGCACGGTATGGCTGTCCCCGTTATCGCCGAGGTCCACGGCCGCGTTGCGGGCGCCGCCCAGGAAGCAGCAGCGCGGGTTTTGCCGGTTGACCTCAAGAAGGTGTTCCTCGAGAACGTTCCGGTCGAGTTGAAAGGTAGCGATGTTGGAGAGACTTCTCGCGTAGGAGACCGAATAATCCTCGATGGCGCGGTTCTCCAGTCCCGGGGTGGGCCAATGGAACCGCAGGTTGTACTTCAGATAGTGATGGTTGAGCAGATGCTCCTGCAGGTCGAGCACCTTGGACAGGTAATAACCGGCGCACTGCACCAGAGATTCGCCATACTTCTGTCCCCCATGGCGCGGCGGATTGGTCCACTTGTCGAGCAGCAGGACGGTCTTATCTGTGTAGAGCAGAAGGTGGCGGCAGAGAGTCAGCCCGGCCAATCCCGCGCCGACAATCACGACGTCGTACCGATCTCGGATTTCACTCATAGCGTTTCTTTCACCGCCTGCGGCTGGGGCCACGGGTATGCGGGCACCGGCGGGGCGGTGCCGTCCAGGAACTTGCCGAAGAAAATGCTCTTGCGGCGCTTCACCATGTCGTCGACGTTGATCTGAATGATGTGCTGGATGTGCTCGCTGAACTGAGCCATCAGGCGCGGGTTGTCCGCGTCCGCCGGCCTGAGGCCGCCGGGGCCGACCGGAGGCAGCATGCGGACGTGCCATTTCGACGGTATCGGAACCGGCGCCAGCGGAAACATGGGCGCGATGGGCAGATAGGGCCAGCCAAGTTTGCTGCGGCAGAACTCCGATTCGATACGGCCAAGGATGGGGAAGATCTCGGCGTGACCCACGGTGGCGACGGGGATTACGGGAGCCTGGTTCTCCACCGCAATCCTGGCGAAACCGCTCTTGGCGAAGCCGCGCAAGCGGTACGCCTTCCGGTACGGCGTGAAGGCTCCGCGAATGCCCTCGGGGAAAATGCCGACCAGGTTCTCCGTGGCCAACAGGCGCGCCGCGTTTTCCTGACTGGCAATGACTCCGCCCATCCTGGTGAGAAAGTTGCATAGAAACGGGATGCGCAGCAGGGTGTGGATGATGAGGAATCGCGTTACACGGTTCCGGTTTTCCAGAATCACCGAGAGGTGCATGACCGCATCGAGCGGCATGAAGCCGCGGTGGCTGGGCACCAACAGGGCGCGCCCTGTCTCGGGGACGTTTTCGACGCCTTCGTGCTCGATGCGCCAGTACACGTTTCGCAGGAACGCGAACCACAAGCCCCACGCGCGGATGTAGTCCGCATCCAGACCCCAGTCGTCATAACTCTCGCGGAGGCGTTCGGGGTGGGCTCCGGGCCGCTGCTTGAGAAAGGACGCCAGCGCCTGCACCGAGCTTTCGCGGGGCGCGAAACCGAGCACCTTGCGGGCGCGTTCGGAGGACACCGTCCAGGTGGACTGCAACTGGTCCAGATCCGGGCCGCGCGATAAGGCCCGCGCCACGGGACGCGGCAACGCGATCCGGCGCGTGCCTGCCGCGCGCAAAACCTTCTTGAGCGGCAGCGCGCCCTCGCCGGACGCGTTGAACAGCCCGGTGGCGTCGGATTCGGCCGCGGCGACCAAAGCCCGCGCCGCATCTTCCACGCCGATGAACTGCACGTTGCAATCGTGCCCGGCAAGAGAAAGCGCGGACCGCGAGGACATCTGCCGCAGCAGCAGATCGCCCTCTTCTGGCGCGAGCACGTTGGTCAGGCGCACGGCGGCCCAACCCGGGTGGCGCCGGGTGATCTCCTCGGCCTTGAGCCACCGCTGCTCTTTCGCGTCGAGAGGCAGCAGGGACACCCGTTCCTCGGTCATGAAACCGGGGTTTTTGGTGCTCGATCCGTAGGCGTAGGCGTGGCTGCGCAGGACGAGGCGCCGCAACCCTTTTTGCCCGACCAGTTGCTCCAGCGAATCGAGCGCGCCCGGAAAGAAGATGGCGCACTCAGCGCCGCTCTCCCGCACGGTATGGCCGCGTCGCTCGAGTTCGGCGCGTGTCGCCCGCGCGAGGGGGCCGTCAAAGCCACACAACTGAACGATCATTCGCCGACCTCCTTCCAGAGGACGTTGCGTGCGACCGGGCTCGGGTACTGCCGCGCCGCCGGAGTCACGCTTCCGGGCCGGCCGCGGTGCCCGGTGAGTTACAGATTCCGAATCGAGGTAGCGCGCGGCCAGTTCCTGGTCCTCGCGTCCGGTCAGAATGGCGTTCGCCACGCGCTGCGCGGAAACGATCACCGGAGTTACGCCGCCGCCGGGCTGGGTCCAGTGGCCGGTGAGATAGAGGTTGCGAATCGGAGTGGTGACCGGCGGCCGCCCCGTGCCCAATTGGCGGGGAGACATCTCCCATCCCAGCATCGCGCCCTGCCAGTTGTTGGTGAAGCGGAAGGAGGTCATGGCCGTGGCGCTGGAACTGTACACGATGTGCCGCTCAATCCCCGGAAGGATTTCGCCGAGCCGCGCCATGATGCCGCCTTCCACCTCGGCCTTGTGCGCCTTCCAGTCCAGCACCTCGTCGACGCGAACCGGCGAGAGTTTCTGGACGATCAGGATCTGGCACCCCGGGGGCGCCACCTCCGGAGCGTATTTGGTGGGGATAAAAATCTTGAAGGCATTGCGGGCCGAATCGACCGGATCGAAGGACGTCCAATGGTAACCGTCGGCCTCGGCGAGCACTTCGGGATCCATGCCTTTCAAGCCGAGGTGGACCAGAAAGCACGGATAGCTCGGCGTCATCGCCTGCAGGCGTTCGAGCGTCTCCTCGCCCAGGTGCTGTACCCCGATCAGGTCGCGGTAGGTATGGATCGCGTCGCCGTTGGAAATCACGATGGGCGCGCGAAACTCGAACTCCTCCGGTGGACGTTTGGAAACCGTCCGGATGACAACGCCGCGGGCCTTGCCGTCCCGAATGACGATGCGGCGGGCCTCGGCGCATTTGAGGATCCGGCCTCCGTTACGTTCCAGGGTCTTGCCCAGATCGTCGGCGAACTTCTGGGAGCCTCCGCGGGGATAGTAGTTGCCCAGAAAGTAACCCAGTCGCAGCATGGCGTCGAACACGTAGGAGGTCCGGTCCGGGAGCGAACCCCAATGCAGGCAATCGGCCATCAGGATGGCTTTGAGCTGCTGATTGTGGAAGTGTTCGTCCAGTTTTTCGCGCATGGTGAAGCGCTCCAGACGATCCATCGTGTCGTTGGCGAGTCCGCGGAAATAGTACAGCAGGCCGGCGAGGTACGCCTGGCGAAGTTCCTCGAAATAGTGGTCGATGGCCCCGGCCTCATCCGGGAAACAGGCCTTCAGTTTGGCGATGTAGGAGGTAAACTCGGCGGGGACGGCGAACGGTTCCATCCCCGGAAAGTGGAACTGGTCGACGGGGTCCATCTTCACCCACTCGGTAGGCACACCCAGCCGGCGCAGGAGTTTTCCGGTGAGGGTGGCGGGGTTGCCCAGCAGCGGGTAGAAGTGCGTGGCGGCGTCAAACACGAAGCCGTGCCGGCGGAAGGCTGAACAGAAACCGCCCAGCACGTAGTGGCGTTCCAGCAGGAGCACGCGCAGCCCCTCGCTGGCCAGCAGATTGGAGCAGAACAGCCCGCCGATGCCGCCGCCCACGAGGATGGCGTCGTACTCCCTGGGGTAGGAGCGTCCGAAGATGGTATGGGACTGATCGGTCATGTCAGCCCGCCATCCATGTTCCACACCTGTCCGGTGACGTAGGCGGCATCGTCGGCGGCGAGGTACAGCGCCAGGCGTGCGACCTCCAGCGCCGTGCCAGGGCGCCGCACCGGAATCTGGCTGTAGAGTTTCTTGCGGACCTCCGGATCGATTGCGGCCGTCATATCGGTCTCAATGAAGCCGGGCGCAATGGCATTGACGCGCACGCCGAAGCGCGCGACCTCCTTGGCCAGCGATCGGGTGAGTCCGATGATTCCGGCCTTGGATGCGCTGTAGTTGGCCTGTCCCGCCATCCCGGACACGCCGCTGACACTGGAGAGGTTGATGATCGCTCCGCCGGTTTTGAGCATTTCCCCGATCACGGCGCGGCAATAATTGAAGACGCCTCCGAGATTGGTGTCGACCACGTCTTTCCATTGCTCGGGCGACATCTTATAGAAGGGAACGTCGTGCTTCACCCCGGCATTGTTCACCAGAGTCGCGATGGGCCCGAAGGTGGCGCGGGTCTGCTCCACGACTTCGGCGGCGCGGGCGTAGTCGGCCACGTCGGCCTGAAACGCCATCACCGTGCCGCCGTTGGCGCGCAACCGGTCCACCAGGGCGTCGGCCGCGGCCCGGTCGCGGGAATAGGTGAACGCGGTGGCATGGCCGGCGGCGGAAAACTCCTCCACAATCGCCCGGCCGATCCCGCGGCTTCCTCCGGTGATCAAGGCAACCTTCACTTGGGCCGGTTCCTCCCGTAGCGCTCGTGCGCCTGAACGAATTCGCCCGACGCGATTGCGGCGCCCATCGAGATCTCTCCTCCAAGCAGCGTCGCGGCGACGATCTCAGCGAGTTTGAGGGCCTTCCCCGCGCCCTGGCATCCTAGGATGCCGAGGGCCTCGTGAGGCGTGGGCAGGCTGGTGCCTCCGCCCACGGTGGCCACGGTCAGCGCCGGCAGCGTGATGCTCACGTACAGCCCTTCTTCGACCGGCTCGAAGCAGGTCACCGCGCACGCCGCGTTGACCACATTGGCGACGTCCTGGCCGGTGGCGATGAAGATGGCGGTCAGACCATTCGCCGCATGCGCGTTGTAACCGATGGCCCCGGCCTGCAAGTGCCCCATCACGGTGGATTGCCAGACGCGGAACAACTCGGCGGCGGTGACGTGCAGGTACATCTTCAGGACGCTGTGCGGCAGCAGCGCGCCGGCCGTGACGCGCTTGCCTTTGCCGCGGGTCATCAAAAGACCGCTGGGCCGCTTCTCCGAACACATGCCGCTGAAGAGCAGGTACCGCGCGATCGGATAATTCCCCGCGACCCACCGGCATACGGCGTCGGTGGCCTTCACGATCATATTCATGCCCTGGGCATCCCCGGTGGAGAAACCCAGGTTGAGGATCACCTGCCGTCCAGCCTGGTAGCACTGGAGCCTGCGCAGGCGCCCGTGATGCGTGGTGGCCGCCGCTTCCGCCTGCATCTCCGCCAGGTGCAGGGGCGCCCACTCGCAGAATGCCGCGGCTTCCTCCACCTGCGAAAAGAAAAAGGTGGGGGCGGTTTGGTTCTCGTCCTCCAACACGGCCGCCTGGACCCCGCCGGCCCGGGTCAGCGCCACCATCCCCCGTTCGTAACTGCGGATCAGCGCGCCCTCGCTGGTCGCCATGGGCACGTAGAAGAGGCCGTTGGCGTGCCGGCCCAGCACCTGGACGGGACCGGCCACACCCAGGGGAATCTGGGCGACACCGATCGGGTTTTCGATGTTGCCGCGCATCGCCGCGGTATCGAAGGAGGGGCTGCCGATGTGCTGCAAGGAGGCTCCGGTCTTCTGTTCGACCCATCGGCGGCGGCGGCCCACACGCTCGGCGTCGTACCCCCCATCCTTCAAGCGTGGGAGGAGGCTGCCTACTCCGCTTTCGTCGAGCATCAGTTCTTCCATAGCCGCAGAACCAGTGCCGCGCAGTTGCCGTCGCAACCGAAGGCATTGACCAGGGCGAACTCACCTTCCACAGGCTGCGGTTCGGGCGAGACTCGCATCCCGTACTCGACCGGTCCGCAACCGGCCGTCGGAGGCAGTGAACCTCTCCGCAGAGCCAACCCGGCCGCCATGGCGGCGAACGCGCCGGACGCTCCGAGCGCTTCCCCGAGCGCGGCCTTCGGAGCGAACACGGGCAACGTGTCCATCCTGGATCCAAAGACGCTGCGGAGCGCCGCCGCCTCCATTGCATCCCCCTCCCGGCTGCCGCCGGCGCTCGCGACCACGCAAGCCACCTGCTCGGGGGCGATGGAAGACGCGGCAAGGGCCATGTGGATGGCATCGCCGGCTGCTTCCGCCCGCGGGCTGTAATGCTGCAGGCCCTGGGCTTCCTGGCGGGCGCCGAAACCGCAGATCTCCAGCCACGGAGCGGCACCTCTGCCGGCGGCCGATTCCTCGCTCTCGACCACCCACATGGCGGAGCCTTCGCCGGGCACCGTGCCATCGCGGTCCGCGCCGAACGGGCGCGCGCAACCCGATGGGGACATCATCCCGGTCCTCAAAAAGCCCTGCAGGGATTCATCGCAAAGTTCCTCGGCGCCGCCGGCGAGCAGCACTCGCGCCCGTCCAAAACGGAGGCATTCGGCGGCGTAGTGAAGGGCGTACAAACTGGAAGCGAAGCCGGAGCAAATGCTCGAGTTCATGCCGCGCAAGTGGTAGCGAATGGCCGCCTGTCCCGACGCCGAATTGATCACGGTGTTGGGGAACTCCATGGGATTGACGTAGCTCGGGCCCTCGGTCAGGCCGCTCCAATCGAACGACACGATGCTGTGGACGCTGCCGAACATGGTTCCGCAGACCATCCCCACCTCGGGACCGCCGTCTTCGGCGAGGCCCTGATTCGCCAGCGCCATTTGGGCGGCGACGCACAGCATGCGGGCGCCGCGGTCCAACACGCGGATGCCCTTATTCCCCAGCCACCGCTGCGCTTCGAAGCCCGATACCTCGGCGACGGTGGCGCCCTGGAAACGGTCGCTCGGTTTGCTCCCGCTCTCGCCCCGGTAGAGCGCCTGCTCGAATTCTTCGTACCCGGCGGCGATGGGCGAAATCACGCCCGCCCCGGTCACCACGACCCTGCCGGCCATCAGACGACACCCCCTTCGTAACGCCGAAAGCAGACCGAGGCATTGTTGCCGCCGAAGGCATAGGCGTTGTTCAGCACGACCTGCGGGCGAGTCTGGCGGGACTGGTTGGGAACGTAGTCGAGGTCGAAATCCGGGTCGGATTCCTCATGGTTGATGGTCGGGGGAATCCAGCCGGTGTCCAGGGCCAGAGTACAGGCCGCCGCTTCGATGGCGCTGGCGGCGCCCATGGTGTGGCCCACCATGGACTTGATGGAGCTCATGGGAACGTGCCGCGCGCGTTCGCCGAAAAGCCGGCACATCGCGGTGGACTCGACCCGGTCGTTGGTCGGAGTGCCGGTGCCGTGGGCGCTGATATAGTCGATGTCTTCAATGCCCACGCCGCTGTCCTTGAGGGCGGCTTGCATGGCGCGGATGGCGCCGTCGCCTTCGGGGTGCGAGGCGGTCATGTGGTGGGAATCGCAGCTCAGGCCGTAGCCGAGAACCTCGGCATAAATGCGGGCTCCCCGGGCGACCGCCCGGTCGAGCGATTCCAGCAGAATCATGCCGGCGCCCTCGCCGGGGACCATGCCTTTGCGGTTGCGGTCGAACGGCTGGCAGCGCTGCGGCGCAATCGCGCCCAGGCGCGCAAAGCCCATGTAGGGGATCCGCGAAAACGAATCGGCGCCGCCGGCAAGCACGGCCTCGACACGGCCGGTGCGGATCAGATCGAAGCCCTGGCCGATCGCGTGATTCCCCGCCGCGCAGGCGGTGGGAATCGTCAGGCAGGGTCCGCGCAGATCGAACTCGGTCGCCACGTGGACCGAGATTGAGCTGCAGGAGTATCGAGGGAAGATCTCGGCCGGCGCCTGCTCGACGTTCCCGGCCTTGCGCAGGTCGTTGTACAGCTCCACAAACTGGGGCTCCCCGGAGGTCGTCCCAATCGATGTCCCCACAGCACGGCGGTCCGCGTGAGCCAGGTCAAGGCCGGAGTCGTCCAGAGCCAGCCGCGCCGCCGCTGTGGCAAGCTGCGAGGCGCGGCCCATGGAGGCCGGGGCCAGGCGGCGCAGATACCGTTCCGCCTGGAAATCCAGAACCTCGGCGCCGATGTGCACCGGAAATGCCGAGGTGTCAAACGAAGCTACGGGGCGGATTCCCGACTTCCCTTCCAGGAGAGCTTCCCAGAATTGCGCCTTGCCGGAACCGATCGGCGAAATCACCCCGATTCCCGTCACGACGACGCGTTTCATACGCTGGCGTGGATCCGCTCCTCAGGGAGGTGCCGCATCACCATGGCAACCGCGTCTTTGACGGTCTTGATGGTGGCGAAGTCCTCTTCGGGAATATCGATCTTGAATTTCTTGTCGACGGTGACCATCACTTCCATGGCCATGAGGGAGTCCACTCCCAGATCGTCGGTGAGCAGAGCGTTCTCCGTCACCTCCTCCGGTTCGCGCTCCGTCACGGTTGCGATCAAGGTCTTCATTTCGGCAAGTACCATGTCCGGCGTAATTTGGTTCGGCATAGGTCTCGGTATTCCTCCTCTTTTCTGCGCCGTGCGCTCAGCTTCGGGCTGCCGCTAACGGATGCCTTGTCCTTCCACAATCCGGTTGATCGCGTTGATCGTCGTCTTCGCGATTTTTTCCTTCCTGCCGCTGGGCCAGGAAATCTCCACGCTGTCGATTTGCTCGGCTTTGCCGATGCCGAAGTGGGCCCGCCGCATGCTTTGACCCGCGTATCCGTTGCCGCCGTCGATCTCGCGGATTTGCGTCAGCCCGCCGGCCGTGATCCTGATGCGCGCGCCGACCGCGTCCCGGTTCGATTTGGTGCCGGTCAGGCGAAACTCCACCCAATTCCCCACCCCTTGCGTGACGCCGCGGTAAAGCAGCGCCGGTTGATCGGCATTGGTTTGCACAAAGTCCAACAGGCCGTCGTTATCGAAATCGCCCATCGCGATTCCGCGCCCGTCCATCTCGTTGTCCACTCCCGCCTCGGCGGAGATTTCCTTGAACAACTGCCCGGAGAGGTTGCGGAACATCTTCTTCTTCTGGTAACCGCTCCAACTCATGCTCCCGATATCCGGCCAGTTGTTGACATCGGTGAAATCGATCCCGGGAGTGATAATCATCTTCATCAGAACCGGGATGTAGTTGTCCTTGCCGGCGGAGCGCAGTCCGTTGACTACGAAAAGGTCCAGCCAACCGTCGTTGTCAAAATCGCCGAACTTCGCCGCCCAGCCCCACAGGGTGGCGCAGGTTTGGGTCTCCTTCGAGACGTCCAGGAAGGTGCCGTCGTGGTTGTTGTGCCACAACATATTGCACTCCTTCATGTACTCGTCGGTGATGTTGGTGACGTAGATGTCCAGCCATCCGTCGTTGTCGTAGTCGCCCACATCGACATTCATCCCCTTGCGCGTATCGAAGCCGATGGATTTTTCGGTGGTGTCGCGGAAGGTGCCGTCGCCGTTGTTGAAGAAGATGCGGTCGGTTCCGTAATCGCAGGCGAGATAGACATCCTGGAACCCGTCGTTATTGAAATCGCCGTGGCCCAGGTCCAGCGTCCATCCGGTGTGTTTGCCGAATCCCGCCTTTTCGGTGACTTCGACGAACGATCCCTTCCCGGTGTTGTGCCACAGGGTCACACCGCCGCCATTGACCGCATTGTCCAGGTCGTTGGGCAGTACGTGAGGATCCTTCAGGTCCAGCAAGTTGACGGGCTTGAAGTAGTTCCCCAGCATCAGGTCCAGGTAGCCGTCGTTGTCGTAGTCGAAGGCGATGGCCGCGATGGTGTTGCCGAACTTGGTCAGGCCGGCCTGTTTGCTGACATCGCGAAACTTGCCGTTGCCTTCGTTGTGGTAAAGAATGGGCGTGCCGAATCGCGCCACGAGCAGATCCTCGCGGCCATCGTTGTCGTAATCGAACCAGACCGCGTCGGCGACGATGGAAAGGGGATCGTTGCCGCCGGCGACGCCGGCCTCCACCGCCACGTCGGTAAAGGTGAAGTTCCCGTTGTTGTGATAGAGATGGTTGGGCTTGCCACGGTCCGAATCGGTGACGAAGAGATCGTCGAAGCCGTCGTTATCGTAGTCGCCCACGGCGGCGGCGGCGCCGCCCGAAGTGAACATGCGCAAGACATCGCCGTGCTTCCCCTCGTAGTGCCGGGTATGGTGCTGCGCCCGCACCCCCGCCTGCGCTCCGATCTCGGTGAAGTGGATGACCGCGGGCACGCCGCTCCACGCCGCCAGCCCAAGTGGCAACGCCACCGCGCCTGCCCGCATCGCTCTCTTGAAGATCGGCTTCGTCACTTCGTTGTCCAGAGGTCCTTCAGATCCGTGTCGACCCGCTTGGAAGGATCCATCACGTCGTCCAGGTACGTTTTCAGATCGTCACCCTGTTTTGCCAGCCGGTCCTTGAGCTGGGTCGAATCAGGAAAGAGTTTGAGGCCTTCGCTCCACATCGCCCGCGCCTTGTCCAGTTCGTCGTTCTTCCAGTAGGCGTCGCCGAGGGCCACGTAACCGCGCACATAGATTCCGCGAGGCGGCAAGGTTTTTTGCATTTTCATCGCCAGCTCCAGATCCGCCACGGCCAGGGGCGCGCGGCCGAAGATCTTGGGCCAGAACAGGTAGCTCACGCCCCTGGTGTAGTAGGCGATCCAGGAGGGCTTGGCTTCAATCGACTTGGTAAAGTAGCTCAGCGCGGAGTTTGCGAGGATCACCTGCGAAATCGCGCCCGCCGCCGGTATCTTGTCCACCACGGCGAATCCGAAATTCAACCAGCCGTTGGCGGCGCCGGCGTTTTTGGCCATCAGGCCTTCGAAGAACTTGAGGCTGCGGTCGAAATCCGCCGGCTGCCCTTCCTTGGGGTGTATCTTGCGCGCGTATTTCAGGATTGCCTGGCGATACTCGCTGCCGAACTGCAGATTGTCGGGTTCCTGCGTGAGAGCCGACTCCAGGAGACTCAGTCCGGCGGGGTAATCCCTCGCCGAAATGGCCTTCATCCCCTTGTCGAAGGCGTCGTTCGCCGCCCACGAGAAACTGGATAACACCAGAGTTGCGATCGCTGCTGACGTGGCCGATTTCATTGCACTTTCCTGCCAGTTCCCTCGACGATATTGTGGAGTTTGTCCGCCGCCAGTCCGCGAAACACTTCCTTCAGCCCGGAAGGCCAGCGCACCTCCACCGAGTCGAACTTCGAACGCGGGCCCAGCCCGAAATGCACCCGGGCGGAGGATTGTCCCGCGAAACTGTTCCCGCCGTCAACAAACCGCAGCCATGTGGTATCGCCCGCGGTCAGGCGAAGTTGCGCGCCCACAGCCTGCCGGTTGGACCTGGTTCCCTGCAGCAGAAACGCGACCCAATGCGGTCCCGGCGGCATGGTGTTGTGATAGAAGCGCTGCTCGCCGTTGGCATTGGCCACCAGCAGATCCAGGCGGCCGTCATTATCGAAATCCGCCACCGCGACCCCGCGCCCATCCAGGTTGGAATCGACGCCGTGCCGGGCTGCCTCATCGCGGAACAGATGCCCGCCCTCGTTGTGGAACAGCCGCTTTTTCTCATAACCGCTGAGGCTCTTGCCGCCCATGGGAGGCCAGTTGCGAACGTCGGCGAAGTCCACTCCCGGCCGCGTGATCATCTCGAAGATGTCCGGCACGTAGCTGTCCTTGCCCGCCGAGACCCAGCCGTTCGTCACGTACAGGTCGAGCCAGCCGTCGTTGTCGTAGTCCAGGAACTTCCCTCCCCAACCCCACCCGGTTTCAAACGTGCCGGTTTCGCGCGCCAGGTCGGTAAACTTCAAGTTCCCGTCGTTGTGCCACAGGAAATTGCCTTCCCGCATGTAATCGTCGGTGATGTTAGTGACGAAAATATCGAGCAGCCCGTCGTTGTCGTAGTCACCCCACTCGGCGTTCATGCCCTTTTTGGTATCGAACCCGAGAGCGGTTTCGGTGATATCGGTGAACGTTCCGTTGCCGTTGTTGCGGTAGAAGCGATCGGTTCCGAAATCGCAGGCTACATAAAGGTCGTCGTCTCCATCGTTATCGGCGTCGGCGTGTCCCATATCGAGCACCCAGCCGGTCTGCCTGAGTCCGACCTTGTCGGTGACATCGGTGAACGTGCCGTCGCCGTTGTTATGGAAGGCGGTCAAACCGCCGCCGTTATTGGCGGTCTCGAAACTTTCCGGGAAGAAGCGCGGCGTCGCGGGGTCGAAGATGTTCACCGGCTGGAAGTAGGAACCGACAAAAATATCCAGGCGGCCATCGCGGTCGTAGTCGAAAGCGATCGCCTTGATGGCATTGCGGTAGCCGTCGATTCCGGCGGCCTTGCTGACGTCCTTGAACTTGCCCCCGCCCATGTTTTGAAACAACTGGCAGTGGCCGAAGCGCGAGATAAACAGGTCCGGACGGCCGTCGTTGTTGAAGTCGAGCCACAGCGCGGCGGCCGTGGCATTCTGGTCGTCGTTGCCCTTGGATACGCCCGCCGCCTCGCCCACGTCCGTGAACGTCAGGTTGTGATTGTTGTGGTACAGGTGGTTCTTGCCGGTCCCGCTGGACTCGGTGAGAAACACGTCTTCGAAGCCGTCGCCATCGTAATCGGCCACGGCCACCGACGCGCCCAGCGACGTGTAGCCCGACATGATATTGGCGTATTTGTTCTTGAAGACGCGGTTGGTGTGCGGATGCACGAAGCCGGCGGGGTGGGTCAGATCCTCGAACCAGCGATCTTGCGTGGTGCCCGCGGCCAGTATCAGGCCGGCGGCGAACGGAATCGACAGCGCGATGTGCCGGTTCACTTGACCGCCACCCTCGTGTAATGCTTCTCTACCGGTTGATCCTTGCCTTCCGTGATCTCCAGGATCCGGTCGCCGGCCACATTGTGGAAGGTCTGGACCACGCCCGAGCGCGGCCACTTGACCGTAAGTTCCTGAATGACGGCAGACTCTCCGAGACCGAAATGCTGCCGCAGCGAGTTCTGCGATCCATAGCCATCGCCGAGCACGACCTCGCGAATCTGAGGCTTTCCGTTCACCTTGATCGACACTCTGGCGCCGACCGCATCGCGATTGGAGCGGGTACCGACGAGTTCGACTTCGAGCCAGTGACGGGAACCGCCGACCTCGTTGCGGAAGAGCGCGTGCCGGTCGGTCGAAGCCGAAACCGCGATATCCATCACGCCGCGATTCCAGAAGTCGGCCACCGCGACGCCCCGGCTGTTTTCGATCAGGTCGGTACCGGCCGGGGTCGCGATCTCTTCAAACGTGCCGTCGCCGCGGTTGCGCAACAGACGGTTGCGCTCCCATCCGTGCCAGGAGAGGCGGCCGAAGTACGCCGGGGAGAAGTAGAGTCCGGTCTTGTAGATGTCCTGATGGCTCACAACGTTGTTGAGAAAGTCGAGTTCGATCTCGGTGCCGCGGTCGTTGTAGACCCAGCCGTCGGCCATGTAGGCGTCCTGCCACCCGTCGTTGTCGAAATCCGCGAAACTGGCGCCCCAATACCACCCGACCGGGTTGGCGTTGGCCGCGACCGTGACATCGTCGAAGCCGCCCTTGCCGTTGTTGCGCATCAGGGTGTTGCCCGACGCCATCTGCTGGAAGACGCCCGCGAAGTTCGTCCCGGACTGGCGGAACACCTGCCAGTAGAGCGGCATATCGCTCTTCCAGACGCCCTGGCGCCAACAGTTCACCATGTACCGGTTCACCGTCTGGGGAGAAGCGAACCAGGCGTCCTCGGAGCGGATGTTGGTGCAGTAGATGTCGAGGCGGCCGTCGTTATTGTAATCGACCATGCTGGCGCTCATGCCCGCGCCGTACGCCAGGGTGCCGGTCTTGACGGTCACGTCGGTAAACGTGCCGTCGCGGTTGTTGTGGTAGAGGGTCTTCCGGCCGAAGTCGTTCACCACGTAGAGGTCGGGATAGCCGTCGCCGTCATAATCGCCGAACACGGTGCCGAGACACAGACCGGGGTCGCCGACGCCGGCTTTCGCGGTCACGTCCGTGAACGTGCCGTCGCCGTTGTTGTGGTACAGGGTGTTGCTCTCGCCGTTGCGGGCATAGAAGGTCGTGGGAATCGCCCGGCGCGGATCGAGATATCGCCCGACATATAAATCGAGCAGGCCGTCGTTATCGTAATCGGCCCAGGATGCCACGGTGGTGCAGCAATCTTCCTTGATGCCCGAACGCGCCGTAACATCGGTAAATGTGCCGTCGCCGTTGTTATGGAAGAGCTGATTGTGCTTGAAAGTGCGGCTGACAAACAGATCCTTATATCCGTCATTGTCATAGTCCGCAAAAACACCTACACTTACTCCATCCAACCCGGTGAGGCCGGCCTGTGCCGTGACATCCTCGAAGTGGCCGTCGCCCATGTTGCGGTACAGGCGTGACGCCACACCGTCGGGAATGAACAGATCGTAGAAGCCGTCGTTGTCGTAGTCCACGGTGGTGATGCCGCCGGGACCGTAACGGATCATCCCGAACTTCATCGGCTGATTCAGAAACGCCGGGTAGAACTGGTTCATGAAATCGATGCCGGCGGCGTGGGAGACGTTCGCGAACTGGGGGCGGTCTCCGGTGAAACGCTCGCCGGAAACCAACTCCGCGGAGGTGATGACCACGCCGTTGGGGCCGTCCCGAAAACCGAAGCGGAACATGCCGCGGTCGATCATATTGCGGGTCTGTCCCTGAAGCTTCCCGATGGCTTCAAAGCGAACCGTCGCTACCTCGTGGTTCGCGTCGCGGAACTGTTCCAGGCGGTGAATGTGGAACGAGATCTCTTCAATCGACGCGAAGGAATCGAGGTAGGCGCGCCACTCTTCGATCGCCTGCTGGCGTCCAACCGAGCCGCCCGTGCCGGCAAAGACCAGTTTGTGGATGCCGTCCTTCTCTTCTACCGGCTTCATCGACGCCAGGCCGAGCGGAGTGCCACGGTAGTCTGTGGCGTATTCCGACAGCATTGCGTCAACATTGCGCTTCCCTGCCTGTTCCGACAGCTGATCCAGGGTCGCCAGAATGCGTTTGCCGACATCGAAGAAGAGGATCCCTTCGCGGTCCATATACCCCATCACGAGGTATCCGACCACAAGTATCGTCACCAGCATGAGTGCGACATACCACAAACGCCGCCCCCTGGGCCGAGGTACGCGGACTGCGCTCTCATCTGCAAATGCGCCTGCTCCAACGGATTTCATCGCTTTAATCAAGTGGGAACCCAGGCTCGTTGTTGTGATTGTCGGCAACCCAGACAAGGCACCCCGCCGACTAGTAGATTTATATTACACAAAGAGTGCAAGGTTGGCGAGATAAGTCTTCAAGTAGGGTACTAGCAGCCCGTGGTAATCATCCCGTGGGATCGCGCAGGCACGATTTGGTCTGAGAGCGAGGCGAGAGGAAGAGTCGATGCGGGTTCGTCTACGACGACGAACAACGAAGCTATCGGGCCAAATCCTGGCTGCCCAAAGGGTTGCGGCGGCGCCGGGCAATGGCTCTGTCGCAGGTCCTCTGAAATGTCCCGCATTGCTGTCGTCGCCCCTCCGCGCTCTTGCTCCGGCGGCGCTCGTACCACGGGCTGCTAGTAGCCGAAAGATAGAGACGCGGTTGCGGCGTCCTCACCGCAAACCTGCGCCTTTCTTCTGGCGTACATGGCTTGAATTGCGGGCATTCGCTGCTCGGCCGCGAGACGGCCGCTTTGGATGATTTCCGGGCTGCGCCCGAACTGCAGCATATTGATGTGGGTCAAATCCGGAGTGAAGACCACGTCCGCGGATCTCTCCGCGCCGGCCTGTCCGATCTCGTGCCCCATGACGAACATGCAGCGATGCAGGATTTCCAGGAGGTTGAACGGATACCGGAGGGTCATTTTCTGCGCCTCGGGTGGGACCATGGCGTTCACCGCGACGATGAACCTGGCACCCATCTTTCGCACTAGCCGTACCGGAACCGGATCGCTCACGCTGGCGTCCAGCAGAAGTTCCTTGCCGTGATCCAGCGGCGGCAGCAATCCCGGCAGAGCGATGGAAGCACGCACGCAATCCACCAGCGAGCCCTCCCGCAGCGTGAATTCGCGGCCCGCCCGGATGTCCACGGCGTTCGCCCAGTATGGCACTTCGGTTTGGTTTACCTGCCGGTTACCGAAATAGCCGCGGAACACCTTGTTGACCACCCTCTCGTTGAGCAGGCAGAAGCGCCACAGCCGCCACTCGACGAAGCGGGCCTTGCGGTTGCGCCAGTAGCCGGCGATCTCTTCCAGGTCCGCGATGGAAAGCCCGGCCGACCGCAGTCCGCCGATCACGCTGCCCATCGAACATCCCGCGATCATATCCACGGGAATTCCGTTGGCTTCCAGGGCCGCGAGTACGCCGATATGCGCCCATCCCCAAGCCGCGCCGCCGCCCAGAGCGAGCCCCACCTGCGTGCCGGCGATCAACCTGGCGATCGACCCGACCGTACGCCGGTAACGCGCGCCTACCGGTTTCCCCGACCGGAACGCCGTCTCCGACTCGGCGACTTCGGCGATCAACTGCCGGCTGCCGTCCAGATACGCGAGGCTCGGCCGCTCCAGGTCCTGTATATAGAAGGACTGTTCGACCGGATCGTCCGGGGCAGAGGAGTTGGGAGCCAGCAGGTAGCCGTTCCAGTTCGCGAACTCAGCCACGGCCCGGGCTGCCGGCCCGGCATACGC
>JAFDVU010000083.1 GCA_018268835.1 Acidobacteriota bacterium
CGGGCTCGGCATCCATCCCGAATCCGGCGGTCCGCACGGCGCGCCCATCGACGCGCTGGAGACGCTCGGCGTGAGCACGTTCCCGCAAATGGAGTTCTGGGCGCGATCCCGCACCCACCGCGTGCGCGACGAGGAACGCTTCTTCATCAAACAGGGCTCCAGCGCCGCCCACACCTACGGCAAAACGCTGGTCGCCGCGGAAGGCTTCACCTCCATCGGGCCGCAGTGGGAAGAGTCCGTGTGGGACAACCTCAAGCCCTCCTTCGACCAGGCGATTTGCGCCGGACTGAACCGCCTCTTCTGGCACACGTTCACCTCGTCGCCCAAGGAAGCCGGCGTTCCCGGTCAGGAGTACTTCGCCGGCACCCACATGAATCCCAACGTCACGTGGTGGAGCAAAGCCGGCGCGTTCACCAGCTACATCAACCGCGTGCAATTCCTCATGCAGCAGGGCCTGCCGGTGAGCGACGTACTCGTATACTACGGCGACCAGGTGCCGAACTTCGTGCAGTGGAAGGGCGCGGACCCGGCCAAGGTGCTGCCCGGCTACGATTACGACGTGATCGACGAGCACGCCCTCACCCAACGCGTGCATGCGAGCAACGGGCGCATCGTGCTGCCCGAAGGCACCAGCTACGCGGTGTTGGTGCTGCCCGAGCGCGACAGCATTTCGCCAGCGGCATTGAAGAAGGTGCGGGAACTGGTCCTCGCCGGCGCCGCCGTGGCCGGACCCAAGCCCGTGCGTACCACCGGAATCGGAGACGATGCCGCGGTGCGCCGCATCGCCGGTGAGATCTGGAGCCGCTGCGGGACCAACGCGCGTGAGATGCTTCGCGCGCGCGGCATCCTGCCCGATTTCGAAGCGCCCGAGGATACCGACTACGTGCACCGGCGCGCCGGTGGGACCGACATCTACTTCGTGCGCAACACGCGCGCCGAAGCGCGCCGCATCGAAGCGACCTTCCGCGTGAAGGACCGCGCGCCCGAACTGTGGCACGCCGAAACCGGCGTCATCGAACCCGCGGGCATCTACCAATCCACTCCCGACGGACGCACGAAGCTCCCGCTGTGGCTCGAACCCAACGGCAGCGTCGCCGTGGTCTTCCGCCGCCCGCCCGCGCCGCACGCGGTCTCGGTCGCGCCGGAAAGCGCCGAGGCGAAGATCACCGGCACGCGCGAGCTCTGGACCATGCAGCCGGGACGCTACGACGTCCGCCTCTCCACCGGACGCACGGTATCCGCCGAGGTCGCCGTGCCCGCGCCGGTGACGATCGAAGGCGCGTGGACGGTCGCGTTCGGCGATCGCGCGGTGCCCTTCGATGCTTTGCGATCGTGGACCGAGAACCCCGATCCCGAGATCCACTACTACTCGGGCACGGCGCGCTACCGCAAGGAAATCGAGATCCCGCCCGCCATGGTCGCCGCCGGGCATGAGCCGTGGCTCGATCTCGGCGACGTGCGCGAGATAGCCGAAGTCTGGCTCAACGGAAAATCGCTCGGCGTGCTCTGGCGCGAGCCGTTCACGGTCGCGCTGGGCAGCGCGGCGAAGGCGGGTACGAACCTGCTCGAAATCGAGGTGGTGAACCTGTGGCCCAACCGCCTCATCGGCGATGCCTCGCTGCCCGAAGCGCTGCGCCGTACCCACACCAACATCGCCAAGTTCAAGGCCAACTCGCCGCTGATGCCCTCCGGACTGCTCGGCCCGGTTGTACTGAAGGCAGCATCGCGCGCACCCCTGAAGTAAACAGGCGATTGCCCGACCGTATTCGGGGCGGTGCTCCAGTATCATAACGGGTGATGCGTGCCCGAATTTTCGCCGTGACGTTGCTTCTCGCCGTGCCCGCCGCCGCCGCGGACTGGTTCCCGCCCAAGGACATGATGACTGTCGGGGTCTACTACTATCCCGAAGCGTGGCCCGAATCGCAGTGGGCCGGCGATATGGCCAACATCAAAAAGATGGGCATGGAGTTCGTCCACATGGGCGAATTCGCCTGGGCCTACATGGAGCCGGAGGAAGGCCGCTACCGGTTGGACTGGCTCGACCGCGCCGTGCAACTCGCCGCCGATAACGGCCTGAAGGTGATCCTGTGCACGCCCAGCGCGACGCCGCCGGTGTGGCTCTCTCGAAGGCATCCCGACATCCTCATGGTGGATGCGCTCGGCCGCCGCATGGACCACGGCGGGCGGCAGCAGGGCGACTGGAGTTCGCCCCTCTACCGCGACTACGTCAAGCGCATCGATACCCAACTCGCCATGAAGTTCGGTTCGGACCCGCGTGTTTGGGGCTGGCAGATCGATAACGAACTGTCCCACTACGAGAAGCAGTACTCGTACTCGCCCGCCGCGACCGGCTCCTTCCGCGCCTGGCTGCGCCAGAAGTACCGCACCATCGACCGCCTAAACGCCGACTGGGGCACCAGTTTCTGGAGCATGCGCTACTCCAGCTTCGACGAGATCGACATCCCCAACCAGAACAACCATCCCGGACTGCCCAACCCGCACGCGCAGCTCGATTTCGCGCGTTTCTTCGCCGATGAGGGCGCCGGCTTCCTGCGCATGCAGGCCGCGACCCTGCGCCAGTTCGGCGGGCAGCAGTGGATCACCACCAACTTCATGGCGATGCACGAGGACATCGACCCCATGCGCTCGGCCAAGGATCTGGACGCCTTCACCTGGACCCACTACCCGGTGCACGGCGAGGTGCTCGCCGAGTACGGACCGCTCGCCTTCCGCCTGGGCAGCGCCGCCATCCAGAGCTTCATGCACGATTTCATGCGGCCCATCAACGGCATCTCCGGCCTGATGGAATTGCAGCCCGGGCAGGTCAACTGGGGCGCGGTGAATCCGTGGCCGCAGCCCGGCGCCATCCATATGTGGATTATGCGCGCGTTCGGCGCCGGCGCGCGCCTGGTGTGCACCTACCGCTACCGGCAGCCGCTGGTCGGCAACGAGCAGTATCACAAGGGACTGGTCGAGACCGACGGCGTCACGCCCTCGCCCGGCGGCCTGGAGTACGAGCAGGCGGCGCGCGACATGCTCAAGCTGCGCGAACACTATCAGGCCGGTGCGAAAGAGCCCGCGGCCTACGCGAAGCGTCACACCGCGTTTGTCATCGACTTCGACAGCCGCTGGGACATCGACATCCACAAGCAGACCACGCGCTGGGACACCGTCAATCACTGGATGAAGTATTACCGCGCTCTCAAGAGCATGATGGCCCCTGTGGACGTGGTAACCATGGCCCACGATCTGAGCGCTTACCCCTTCGTGGTGGCGCCGGCCTACCAGCTTGCGTCCGATGAAACGATCGCGAAGTGGAAGGCCTACGCCGAAGCCGGCGGGCACCTCGTGCTGACCTCGCGCACGGCCGAAATGGACACCCGTGGCCACTTCCCCGAGACCCTCTGGGCGGAGCGCATCTGGAGCCTGATCGGCGCGAAGCTTCCCAAGTACGACCTGCTGCCCGGCGACATCAAGGGCCGCGTCACCTCGGGCGGCGTCGGCTACCAGTGGGGGTCGTGGGCCGACATCCTGGAGCCGCAGCCGGGCACCACCGTGCTGGCGACCTACGCGGACCAGTTTTACGCAGGCAAGGCCGCTGCCGTGACCCATAAGGTGGGCAAAGGCAGCGTGACCTACATCGGGGTGGACACGCTTACCGGCGATCTCGAAGCCGTACTCCTGCGCAGGCTGTTCACGGAAGCCGGCGCGGCGCCCGCGTCGCTGAAGCCGGATTTCCTGGTGGACTGGCGCGACGGCTTCTGGGTGGCAACCAACTTCACGTCCACTCCGCAGACGATTCCGGCGAGACCGGGAGCACAGGTACTGGTGGGCACGCGCACGCTGCCCCCCGGAAGCGCCGCCGTCTGGATCGAGTAGCGCAGGCCTCCCGGCCAGGCCTCCCGGCCTGCCCACTAAATACGAATTACTGCGCCACAATCGCCGTCAACTGCACGGCCTCGTGGGCCGACGCGTCGAGCTTCACGCTCTTCCCTTCATTGGCGAACATACTCAGAAAATCCGGGTCCCACAATTGGTCAGGGTCGATGTCCTCCCACGCGATCAGCCGATAGGAGCCCGGCGCGAGGCCGCGCAGGCTGAGCATGCCGTTCTCGTCGGTGGCGCGCACGGCGTCGGGCGTGCCATCCTTCATCACCACGATCTGTGCCGCGGGTGCCACCTTTTGACCGGCCGTGGTTACCACCACGTCCACCCGCGCCGCCGCGCCGCTGAGCGTGATTTCGAGCGCACCACCCGAGGTCATGGAGACGCCGCCCTCGGGGATGTCCGTGCCCCCGTACTGCGTCGATTTCACATAAAATCCGTCGGGCACGCCAGTGACCGAAACTGCGTAACGCACCGGCGCGACGTTCCTGAGGGTGAACTTGAGATCGTCACCCGGACGTCCCTGAGCGCCCATCCCGCCGAATCTCGCGGGGCGCAGCATTACCCGCACGCTCTCCAGGTCCGGTGGCGAATCCGCGTCCACCACCTTGATCGTACCCGCCACGTCGCCGCCTGGCGTCAACTGGAGCGAGAGGCCGTCCACGTGCGAGCCGAGCACGTCCACGTCGGCCACCGCGGCATACGGCTGTCCGCCGGACTGTGCCTGCGCCTGAGCGACGTACTGGCCGGCCGGCACGCCGCGAATCTCGAAGGCGCCGTCGGACGTGCTCGCCTGGCCGATCAGGATGGCGCCGTCCGACGCCGATCCTTCGCGCGGCGTGAGCGTCACCCGCACACCACCGCCCCGGCCGCCGCCAACGGCGGCCGGGTAACCGGTCACGTGCCCGCGCACGCGGAAAACGCGCGTTTTGACGAGCCGGATGTCCACATCGCGCACTTCCCCACCCTCGCCAACTTCCACCGGTACGGCGGTGGCGACGTCGACGGTACTCGGGTAGAACGTCGAGGTGTAGATCGCCTCGATTGTCTCCGGCAGCGGCTCCAGGGGCCCGGCAGCCATCATATTCATGTAGAGCAGGCGCGGCATGGCCACCACCACGTAGCGGCCTGGCTTGAGTTCGGGCAGGCGGTACTGGCCGATGTCGCTGGTGACGCCGTTGACCACCGTGGTCCACTGCCTGCGCCCGTTGCGCAGGTAGCCACGCTCGGCGCGCACCTGCACGTTGGCCATGGGCTCCCCGTCCTCGTCCAGGACCATGCCCACAATGACTCCCTGCGGAGCCAGCCGGAAGTCGATCGACTTCACCGCCTGCCCCTCGCCCACCGCCACCGGCGTGCTGCCGCCCGAATATTTGCGCGCGCCCCACGTCTGTCGCAGGAAGCCCTGCCGCTCCACCGTGATGCGGTACTTGCCTGGCGCCAGGTTGCTGAAAACGTAGCGTCCTTGCTCGTCGGTCTCCCTGTTCATCATCAGCGGGCGCGCGCCGCCGCGCCCGCCCAGGAACGCGCCGGGATTCCCCGCCGTCTGGTCGATGCCGCCCACCAGCCGCACCATGGCCCGCTTCAGCGGCGTGCCGGTGCGCGCGTTCACCACCTGTCCTTCGATCGAACCGCCAGCCGCCCACGCGGCAGCCGCCGCGGTAAGCAGGCAGATAGAACGCAGTAAGAGGGCCATAGCTCTTGCTACCAGTATGACGCTCGATGCCGCCCCGGTGCTACGATCGAACTCAGGCCGATGCGGTCTCTTCTCACCCTGCTGGTGCTCTCCGCCACGCTGCAAGCGCAGCATCCGAGCGACGCCGAAGCCGCCGAGCTACTCGAAAAGGCGCGCGTGGTCGCCTTGCGCTACAGCCAGACCTTGCCGGATTTCATCTGCACCCAGACGATTCACCGCTACACCGATCCGATGGGAAACAACCGCTGGCAGAACCTCGACGTCCTCACCGTCAAGCTCGCCTTCTTCGAACGCCACGAGGACTACAAGCTGATGGAGATCAACGGCAAGCCCACCGATCTCGATTACATGAACACTGGCGGACCCACCACCAAGGGCGAGTTCGGCAGCCTCCTGCTCGAAGTCTTCCACCCCTTGACCGCGACGATTTTCGGGTGGAAGGGCTGGACTAGCATTCACAAACGCCGTGCCGCGGTTTTCGGTTACAAGGTGGATCAGGGGCACTCGCGGTTTCTGGTCACCTACGGAGCGATCGACCCCAACCATCCCAAGGGTCCCAATCAGGTTCTGGCACCCTATTACGGGGAAGTTACCTTCGAACCGGACACCGGCCAGGTGCTGCGGATCACGCAGCATGCGATCCTGCCGGCGGGCTTCCCCATCAGCGCCTCGTCCGCCACCGTGGAGTACGGCTACGCCGACGTCGGCGACCGCCAGTATCTTCTACCCGTACGCGCCGAAACCTATATGGCCGCCGGACGCTACAAGACACGCAACGAGGCTGATTTCACCGCCTACCGCAAATTCCAGACCGAGGCCACCATCACCTTCGACAAGTAGGAGCAAAACCTATGGCAACCGGAAACGACCTCATCGTGCTCGCAAAAAAACACCTGGGCGAACCCTACGTCCTGGGCGCGGCGGTGCCCAAGGACGCTGCCAACTACCGCGGACCCTGGGATTGCGCGGAGTTCGCCTCCTGGCTGATATATCAGGTTTCAAGACAGCTTTATGGCTGCGTGGACGATTCCGCTCCGCCACACACCGCCGACGCCTTCACCGGCGCCTGGGCGGCCGACGCCGGCCGTCTGGGCCGGAAGGTGACCGTGGAAGAGGCCGCGCGCACGCCGGGAGCCTTCGTCCTGCGCCGGCCCAACGAAGCCGGCATCAAAGTCGGCCACATCGTGCTCAGCGACGGCAGGAACGGTACGATTGAGGCCCATTCGAGCAAAGATGGTGTGATCCAAAGCACACTTTCCGGGCGTACCTGGACCTGTGGGATTGTAGTACCGGGGATCGACTGCGCGCCGATCGACGGGGCAACCCCGCCCGCGCCGCCCACGGTTGCGATCCTGCGCCTGACCGATCCGCCGATCAAAGGCGAGGGCGTCAGGCAGGTGCAGCGGCAGTTGAAGGCGGCCGGGTTCGATGCCGGCGGGATCGACGGCGTCTACGGGCATCGCACCATGACTGCGGTGGCGGCGTTCCAGGCGGCGAAGGGGCTGGTGCCGGACGGCGAAGTGGGTCCGCTGACGGCGAAGGCGTTGGCACGCGCCGCGGGGTAGGGTCAGAGCTCGATTTCCAGGTTGAGCAGCGCGGCGCCGAAGGTTTTACCTTGCGCATCCGTGCGCAGCGAAACAGTGCCGCCGCCGCCGAGCGCGCCGTGGAGCAGGAAGTTGAGCGCGCCCAAATTCGGCAGCTCAAAACGCTCCACCTCGCCCGCGACGAGTTCGCCGAAGTGGACTTTTACGCGCTCCGCAGTGACCTCGCGCACCAGGACCGGGTAGTGGCGCTCGTCTCGCGCGATGACCCCGATGTTGCAGGTATCGCCCTTGTCCCCGGAACGCGTGTGCGCGATCTCGCCCAGCCGGATCTTCACGCGGCCATTGTCGCACGCCGCGAGGGCCCCGGAAAACACGAAGGGCGCCACCCCCTGGAAAGGAGGCGGCGCCCGGCAGGGAGAACCCTAAAGGACGTTAAGCCTGGAAGGAACTGCCGCAGCCGCAGGTGGACTTCACGTGCGGGTTGTTGAACTTGAAGCCGGCGCCCTCGAGCGTTTCCACGTAATCGACTTCGGCGCCGTCGAGGTAGAGCAGGCTGGCCTGGTCCACGAAGACCTTCAGACCGTCGTAGCTGTAGGTCTTATCCAGCATATTGGGCTGGTTTTCGAAGGCCATCGAATAGCTGAAGCCGCTGCAGCCGCCGCCGACGACAGCGATGCGCAGACCGGCCGGGGAGGGGTCCTGCGAAGCCATGATCTCCTTGACCTTGCCGACCGCTTTTTCGGTTAACTGAACCATGCGTTGTTTACTCCTGAAATTTCGGGTGTTGCTGTGGTCCCATTATACCGGCGGACCCTTGCGTCTCACCACTCGATCGGTTAGATGGTAGCAGAGAGCGGTTGGTCGCGGAAATCCGCGGTTCGGAAGGTTCGGTCGAAATCGGGCAACTTCTGTTATCTTGCAAGTAGATCCGCTGAAACCCGGATTCGAAACCATGCGTCGGAATCGGTGTATGGGAACACTCACCGGCGTTTTGACCATCCCCGGGTTCGGCAGTAAGGTCGCGGCGAAGAGCAGAGTGGACTACCAGGGTACCCCCGAAGGGTTGTTGGTGCAGCGCGCTCAGACGGGCGACGAGGCGGCGTTCCGCGAGATCGTCGAGCGCTACCAGTCCAAAGTGTTCTCCATCATCCACGGCATCGTGCGCCAGCGAAACGACGTGGAAGATATTGCACAGCAAGTATTTGCGAAAGTCTACCTTTCCCTGCGCAGCTTCGATTTCCGCAGCACTCTGATCACCTGGATCTACAAAATCACGGTCAACGAGTGCTTCGATTACCTGCGCAAGCGCAAAGTGCGCAAGCTGGTTTATGAGAGCGACATGAGCGAGGACGAGGTACGCCGGGTGGAGAATTCCGAACCGGTGGTGGACCGGCAGGTTCCGATGGACGAGTCCCTCGCCAGCCGCGATTACGTGCTGAAACTCCTCACCCGGGTCTCCGAAGAGGAGCGGATGCTGCTCATGATGAAGGAAGTAGACGGGTTTTCGGTGGAAGAACTGGCGGAAAAGACGGGTATGAATGAAAATACCATCAAGGTAAAGCTCTTCCGTGCAAGGCAGAAACTGGTCCGGGCGGCACAGCGCCTGGATCGGGCTCCCGGTCTGGTGACCGGGTGAATTTGGGCCCCTCAAAGCGGACGGCAGGCGAAGATCCGTGGCAGGGATGGGTTCTGGCGTGATAACGTACTTTGCTTAAAGGGAAGAAAGCTATGCACGCGGTAGTGATCGACAACCTGGAAGAGTACCTGGCGGGGGCACTGGAACCCGCGACTCTTCGGGAGATCGAGGCTCATCTCTGCGCCTGCGCGTCCTGCCGAGGCGAAGTGGATGGCATGCGGCAGGTGTCCTCCTGGATGACGGCGCTCAAGGTCGAGGATCCGGTGGTTCCCGCTCCGGGGTTCTACGCCCGGGTGATGCACGAAATCGGCGACCGCCAGCCGGTCCCCACCTTCTCCAGCCTGTTCTCGCTGGACCTGCTCTTCGCCCGGAGGCTGGTCTTCACCTGCCTGTTGACCCTGGCGGTACTAGGCAGCTACCTGGTGGCGCGCGAGACCGGCGAACCGGCCCTGATGTCGCCGGAGGTCGTGATGGCCCAGCAGGAGAACTCCCCGATGGACTCGGCGCACGCACACGAAGCCATGCTGGCAACGCTCACGCGCTATGAGCCCTAACCTTTCGTATACGCGATTCTCCATGGCGCGAAACTGGGATCCCCGCGTTGTTTGTGCGGTCACGCTTACGCTGGTGTTCCTCTGCGGCGCCGCCGCCGGAGCCCTGGCCTGGAACCTGGGAGTGCATACCCGCCTGCATCAGCCAGCGTTCGATACCCCCGCCGGCAAAGCCGCTTATTTCGCCCAGGTGCAGAAGGAACTCAACCTCACTCCGCAGCAGACCGAACAGATGCAGAGCGTGCTGAACGATATGTGGCAGTACTACCGCATCCTGATGACGGACAGCAAGGCCCGTGTGGAACAGATCCTCAACGAAGAGCAGCGGCGTAAGTTCGACCAGATCCTGCAGGAACATCAGCCGAAGTAAGCCGCGGCCGGCTAACTGCCGCCCGTTCTAAAAGTACGGGTGCTGTTTGACACAGGCACCAGCCGTGCGACAATTACGTGTTGATGAGCACACGAGGGAGTATTTCGCTTGTCGCGGGCGCCGCGATGGCCTGCCTGCTGATTTCCTGCGGCCAGGAGAGCCAGCCCCCGGCGCGCACCTACTCGATGGGCGAGAGGGTCACGGTGGGACACCTGGTCTATGTGGTCTATGAAACCCAGTGGCTCACGCACCTGGGGACCGGCGCGGACACGCGCGTGCCGCAGAACCGTTTCTTCCTGGTCCGGCTGAGCGCAACCAACGGAAGCGGACAGGACGTGATCATCCCCAACTTCACGATTGAGGACGACAGCGGCAAGAGCTACCCGGAACTCGCCGGCGACCAGGCGCAGGGCGTGCCGCAATACATCGGGTACCTGCACAAGGTGAGGCCTGCCGAGGCGGCGCAGGGCAACGCGCTCTTTGACGCCCCGCCGCGGCACTACAAGATCAAGTTCTACGACGAGAACGCCGACCGCTTCTCCTACGTGGACATCCCGCTCTCCTTCACGAGCGAATCGCCGGACATGCCACAGGTGGGCGATACCAAGAAGAACGACCCGCAGCCGGTTCCATCCAGGCAATAGCGTCACCTGGAATTCACAAGCTTCCCGCCAGGCGCGGCGATAGAATTGAAGTGAGCTATGTGGTGGCTGGCCGGGCTTCTTCTCTTTATTCAAGCGGATCCGACTACGGAAGGGCTGAAAGCCCTGGAAGACGGACACTACGACGTCGCGGCCGCGGCCTTCCAGAAGGCCATTGCGGCGGATCCCAAGGACTACTTCGCCCACTTCAACCTGGCGATGGCGCATACGCTGCTGCACCAGGACAACGAAGCCGTAGCCGAGTACCGCAAGACGCTCGAGCTCAAGCCGCGGCTGTACGAAGCCGAGCTGAACGCGGGGATCGTGCTGCTGCGGCAGAAGAATCCGGCCGATGCGGCGCCGCTGCTGGAGGACGCCGCCGGACAGAAGCCCGGGGAGTTCCGCCCGCGGTATTTCCTGGCGGAGGCGCTGCTCGACAGCGGTGATTACACGCGCGCGGAAGAGAGCTTCTCTCGCGCCCTGGCGCTGAATCCGAAATCGGCCGAGGCGGAGGTGGGCGCGGCGCAGGCGCTGGTGCAACTGGGGCGGCTGGCGGATGCGGCGCCGCACTTCCGCAACGCGGCTGCGATCGACGCGAAGTATCGCGATTACCTGCTGCAACTCGGCGCGCTGTACGAGCAGGCCAACCAGCCGGCCGAGGCCATTGCGATCTACCGTGAGTTTCCGGACAACGCGGCGGCGCAGGCGCGGCTGGGCGAGTTGCTGCTCGAATCGCGCAAATTCGCCGACGCTATCCCGCGGCTGGAAGCGTCCTACAAAGACCAGCCCGACAATTCCAACCGCTACGCGCTGGCCTTGGCGTATGTATTCACGCAGCAACTGGACAAGGCGCTGCCCCTGCTGGCGCAATCGGCCGCGGCGGAGCCGGCGAACTTCGACGTGCGCATGGCCTACGCACGGGCGCTGCGCGACAAGCGCCAATTCCCGGCGGCGGCGCGGCAGTTCTACGAAGCCGCCCGCCTCAAGCCCGCCGAACCCAAACCCTGGACCGAGTTGGGCGATATGCTTTACAGCACCGGCGACTTCCAGCAGGCGCTGACCGCGTTTGATAACGCGCGCAAGGCGGGTGACGATTCCGCCGGGATCTGGTTCCTGCGCGCCATCATGCTGGACAAAATGCGGCAATTGAAGCCGGCGCGCGAAGCCTACGGCGAGTTTCTGGCGCGCAGCGGCGGCAAGAATCCGAACCAGGAATTTCAGGCGCGGCAGCGCATGCGCATCCTCGAAAGGGAGATCGAGAGACGGTGAGCCTCATCCGCAACCTTCCCGCTATGCTGTTACTGGCGACGGCGCTGGCCCCGCTCTCGCGCGCCGATTTGAAAGCGGCGCTCGCCGAACGCGACCTGGGAAAGCGTTCGAAGCTGGCGCTGGAAAACGCCAACGCCGCGGTGAAGACGGCGCGCGACGCCGCCAATCGCGGCGACGCCGCCAAACTCAAGGACGCCGCCGCTGAAATCCGCGACTCCGTGGACCTGGCCTACGACTCGCTGCAAAGCACGGGGAAAGACCCGCGCAAGAATCCCAAGTGGTTCAAGAACGCCGAGATTCAAACCCGCGAGTTGCTCAAAAAGCTGGAAACGCTCCAGCAGGACCTGGCTTTCCAGGACCGTCCCCTGCTGGATTCGCTCAAAACCCGCCTGCAACAGGTGCACGACGAACTCCTGATGGGCCTGATGGAGGGTAAGAAGAAGAAATGAGGACCCTGCTCTGCCTGCTTCTGCTGGCGGCGCCGCTGGCCGCGCAGCGCGACTTCCTCAATGCCGACGAAATCGACCAGATCAAGGAGGCGCAGGAACCGAACCTGCGGCTGAAACTCTACGCCGACTTCGCGCGCGCGCGGCTGGACCTGGTGAAGAACCTGCTTTCGAAGGACAAGCCGGGACGCTCTATCCTGATCCACGACGCGCTGGACGATTACAGCAAGATCCTGGACGCGATCGACACGGTGGCCGATGCGGCGGCCGAGAAAAAGACCGACATTCATCCCGGGCTTCAGGCCGTGGCGGACATGTACAAGTCCATGCTCCCCGAACTCCAGAAAATCCGGGACGGCAAGCCCAGGGACCTGGATCGCTACGAGTTCCTGCTCGGCCAGGCGATCGATACCACCAGCGACAGCCTCTCGCTGACACAGGAGGACCTGGGCAAGCGCGGCCAGGATGTGGAAGCGCGCGAGGCGAAGCAGAAGAAAGCGGTGCAAGCAGAGATCGCGCCGGTCGGCGGCGCCAAGGCGGACGAAAAGAAGGCCGCCGACGCGCCGGCCGAAGAAATCAAGCCCGCGCGCAAGCCGCCCACGCTGTACCGTCCCGGAGAAAAGAAGCAGTAGGGGCGGGGCCTGCGCCACTACGCGTCGGGATATAGTGGAACCATATCCCGATGCGTATCAACCACACCAGAGAACGCCTTCTGCGCGGCGAGACCGTCTACGGCTGCGGCCTGCAGGTCTATCGCGCCCCGGAAATTCCGCGCGCCTTTGCCGCGGCCGGATTCGATTACGTCTTCATCGACATGGAGCACGGCAGCTTCAACCTGGAGACCGCGCATGACATGATCATCTCCAGCAAGCTGGCCGGGATCAGCCCGATCGTGCGGGTGGGCGAACTGCAGTACACGCTGTGCGCGCGCCTGCTGGACCAGGGCGCGCAGGGCATCATTCTGCCGCGCGTGGAGGATCCGGCGGTGCTGGCCGAGGCGCTGAGCTGGATGCGCTTCCCGCCGCTGGGCAAGCGCGGCTACGGCATCAACCCGACCATGATCGATTACGAGACGCGCACCATGCCCGAGGTGATTGAGCACCAGAACCGCGAGACGCTCACGGTGATGCAGATTGAAACAGTGACGGCGGTGGAGCGGCGCGAGGAACTGCTCTCGCTGCCCGGGCTGGACGTGATGATGATCGGGCCGGCCGATCTTTCGATTTCGCTGGGGATTCCGGGGCAGTTCGACAACCCGCTCCTGATCGAGACGGTGGATCAAGTGATCGCCACGTGCAACCGCACCGGCGTGGTCCCGGGTATTCAGACGCGCGGCGTCGCGATGGCGAAGTTCTGGGCGGAGCGCGGGATGCGCTTCATCGGGGTGGCGGCGGAGCACGTTTTCCTGCTGGAGAAGTGCCGCGAGGCGCTGGCCGCGCTGAAACCGGCCAAGGCGAAATAAATGTTCCGCCTGGGTCTCAATACCTACTCGATCCGCGCGCTGCGCTGGCACGACCTGCAATTGCTCGAGTACGCCGCGAGCCTCAAACTCGACGCCATCTTCCTGCAGGATTCGATCGATCCGGGGACAAACGACCCGGCGCACTGGAAAGAGGTCAAGGACGCGGCGGCGCGCCTGGGACTGCTGCTCGGGACCGGAGGCGGCGCGGTGCTGCCGGCCACTCCGGAGGCCTTCGACCATAGCGTACAACTGCTGCGCAACGGCATACGGCGCTCGGTGGGCATGGGGTCCCCACCGGTGCGCTGCCTGCTGGCGAGCGACCGCGATCATCTGCCGCCCGGTCCGGTGGAGCGGCACATGGAGACCATGGTGCGGCTGCTCAAGACGGTACGCAGCGAGGCGCTGGACGCGGGCGTGAAGTTCGCCATCGAGAACCACAAGGACCTGGCGTGCTGGGAGACGCGGGCGGTGATCGAGCAGGCGGGCACGGATTTCGTCGGGTCGTACCTGGATACGGGCAACCCGGTGTTCATCATGGAAGACCCGCTGCATACGGTGGAGACGCTGGGACCGGTGGCGGTGATGCTGCACCTGCGCGATTCGGTGGTGTACGAAACGCGGAAGGGCGTGGCGGTGCAATGGGTGCCGCAGGGCGAGGGCGTGGTGGACTTCCGCGCGATCATCGCCAGGGCCAAGGAGATCTGCCCGCAGGTTCCGGTGTACGTGAAGCCGATCACCGGGCGGCCGCCGGCGATCCTGCCGGTGTACGACCCGGCGTACATGCAGCGCTACGGCGAATTGCGGGCGAGCGACTTCGCGCGCTTCCTGGCGCTGGCCAGGAACGGGCACCCGTATGAGGGAGCCATGGTGATCGAGGACGTGCCCGGCAAAGCGCCGGAGGAGTACAGCGCGGCGCTGCGCTTCCAGCAGAAGGACCACATGGAGCGCGGAATCGAGTACGCGAAGAAAGTGCTGGACCTGGGGATCCGCTGGCGGCAATAACCGGCGGCCGGCGGTCCGGCTTCCTACTGATCCACTTTCACGACGAAGTAGGTGATCTCTTTCCCGGCGGCGAGTTTCATCTGGTGGGGCATCTTGGCGGGGATGGTGACCACATCGCCCGCGGCCAGCGGTTTCTCCATGCCGCCGCGGATGGAGGCGGAGCGCATTTCGCCCGCGCCGGTCTGCCGGCCGTTGACGAGTTCGCCTCCGTAGACCAGGGTAGCTTCGCCGCTCTGCACGAAGAAAATGTCGGCGGCCTTTTCGTGCCATTCGCCTTCGCCGGAGCCTTCGCGGTGGGCGATCTGGAAGTGGTAGTTGCCGGGATTAGCCAGCACCTGCGAGGCCACGTGCTGCGCGTTCATTTTGGGAGCCAGGGTTTTGGCGTAGCCTTTCAACTCGGAAGACTTCCAGAGCAGGAAGCCCGCCGGGTCGCCGGCCGGCAGCGCGAACGCGGCGCTCAACAGCAGAAGTGCGATCGGTTTCATGCAAGCCACGGTAGCACGGCCGCGCGCGCCGCGCACGGGCGGGAAACTGCTAACGGATGGGGACGAGATAGGGGGCGCTGGCCGAGCCGTCCACGATGACGGCTAGCGGCACCGTGGTGCTGCCGAAGCTCTGGGTCAGGTAGAAGCGGATCTGGTACTGGCCGTTGCCGAGCGAATCGATGCCCTGCGGCGGCATGATCACCCCGGAGACCGAGAGGTTCACGCGGGAGAGAGCATTCAGTACCGTCGGATCGAGCCCGGTCACCACGACGTACACCACGTCGCCCGCGAACGCCATGTGGCTGGAGTCGTAGGCCACACCGTTCGCATTGTTGACCTTGACGATGGTCGGCGGCGGCGGATCGATTTCCATCAGCACGGGTGCCGCGGCCACTCCGGCGATCGACATCTTCACCACCGCAAGACCCGTGGGGAACCCGGCCGGCACCTGGATGTTCACGTGGTCCGGCGCGAGGCCCAGCACCTGCACGGGCACATCGTTGAGCCAGACCTGCACCGCCCCCACGGCCTGCCCGAGGTTCCAGCCGTAAATGCTGGCGGTGGAGCCGGGGTAGATCGTCAACTGCGTGGGATCGCCATTGCCGATGGGCAGGGCCATCACCGGCAGCGAGGGGTTCGCCGCCTGGATATTGAATCCGTTGGGCACGGAGTAGACGTTGAATCCCGAAATCAGGCTGATCTCCGAGGTGCCAGGCAGGGCGTTGCCCGATACCTGTATATTGGCGCGCACGGTGGTCGGGTTCACCACCCAGAGCCGCTGCACGGTGACATCCTCGGTGCCGAATCCCAGGGTGACTTGTCCGTCGGTGAAGCGGGTGTTCTGGCCCGTAATCTCGACGTAGCCGGTGCCGCCGGCCGGCATCGCGGTTACCGAAACATTGCCGAGTTGCGGGCTCGAAGCCTGCGGATAGGTATAAGTCGGAGGCGCCTGCCCGAGCAGGAGAGAATTCTGCCCGTCGGAGTTGAAGACGGTGACGATGGCGGTATGGCCGGCGGGACCGGGCGGCGGCGTGACCGTGATCGATCCGGGCGCGGAGGAAGCCACCGGCGCCGGGATGCCGTCGAAGTAGACTCGCGGATCCAGATTGGTCCCGCTCACCGTCACGGTGCCATCGGGGTTGGGCGTCACCGAGGCGACCGACGGCACGGGGCGCTGCACCAGGTTGACCGCCGCCGGCAGAATGTAGAGATCGTTGCCGTAGTTCAACACGAGGTGGCGCGGACCGGTGCCGGCGGAAAGTGGAATTCCCAGGCCGAGCGCCACGGAGAGGTGCCCGGTGAGGCTGTCGGAGTAGCTGCGCAGGTAAGGGCCTTGCGGGGTGATGGCGAAGCCGCCCAGGATGGTGGCGGTCTGCGGCAGCGGCGTGTCGCCGTACGGGGCCGTGAGTTTCAGGGTGACGGCGCGCTGCGTGGTATCGATCAGGGCCGGAGTAACGGCGACCCAGTTTCGGCTGGTGCCGTCGTCATAGAACGGCGACCCCGTGGACACATCCAGGAAGCTGTAGGTCAGCAGATCGTAGACCGATACGGCGGCGCGCGGCTGCACGGTGAAATTGCGGTCCTGAACCAGCGCGCCGGCGGTGACCGGGATGGCTATCGCCTGGGTCACGTCGGTGGTCCCCGGGTAGAGCACGGTGCTGAAGGGCGCGGTGGGCTGGAAGGAGGCGGGCGTCTGGCCGGTGGGATCCTGCGGCAGGCGGATGCCGGTACCCTCGGCGGTGACCGCGTCGGGCGGCAGCGGGTGAGCGTAGAGCAGGAAGTTGCCCGGGGGCAGCCCGTCGATGCGGTAGGTGCCGTCGGGATTGGTGAGCGCACTCACCGCGGAACCGGCCGGGTTGATCGCGACCACGGAGGCCAGCACCACGGGCGAGCCGTTGGAGTAGGTCACGCGGCCGGCGATGGAACCGTAGTTGGCCTGCCAGTTGGCCTTCCCGTAAAGCAGGCTGATGGCCGCGACATCGTCGGCATCCAGGGGACGCGCGCGCGAAGTGTTGCGCACGATGTCCTGCGACATGGCGCTGGAGGTCCAGGTGTGCTGCAGGCCGAGGGCGTGTCCGACTTCGTGCACCGCCGTGGTGAAGAACTTCTCGTAGTAGGTGGGACCGGCGCCCTGACTGGTGTCGTTGGACAGGGTGACCGTGCTGCGCACGATGGTGGTGCCGTTGGATACCGGCGCGCCGAGACCGAGCAATCCCGGGGGCAGGCTGGCAAAGACGATGTCGCCGCCGGGCGTGTTGGAGGCCTGGCCGGAGGCCTCGAGTCCGCCGAAAACCAGGCGCAGGTCGGAGGTGCTGACCGAATCCCACGCCGCCAGCGCCTGCTTCACCTGCGAGAGCAGGGAGCCGAAGGTATCGTTGGGCGCGTAGTTGGCCGGACCCTGATCGCTGACCAGGAATGTCACCGTCTTGACCGCGTAGCGTTCGTACTGCGCGACGAAAGGAGCGTTGCGGCTGGTGTAGTGGACGTAGTGGAAATACGCTTGCGCGGGAACCGCCAGGGCTGCCAGGGCGGCGGTCACGGCATAGAGCCGGCGGCTCACTGGACGCCTCCCGCTTTCAGGCGGCCGGCGATGCGCGTGCGCAGGGCGCTCAGCTTCATGCTGAGCGCCGCATCCTTCACCGGGCGCGCGGTGGCGGGGTCGAGCATCAGTTCTCCGCTGGCGGCGCGGGTGGCGGTGGGATCCACGGCATCGCTGCCGGACAGGCGGAAGAGGCCCTGGGTCAACCCCATGATCCAGGTGACGCCCTGGTTGCTGGTCCACAGGAAGAAGACGTAGGAATCGCCCGGCGCGAGAGTGGGAGAGCCGGCCACGGTCTGGTGCAAGGCGCCGATAACGCCGCCGGGCACCATGATCTCCACCACCTGTTGAGCCGGACCCTTGAAGCTCTCGCTGACCTGAATCTTATAGTGGGTGTAGATGTCGCGGCCGCGGTACGCGGTCCAGGTCGAACTCACGGTCCCGCGCACGATGGCGGTGGATTTGACGATGAGGTCGTCCATGGAGAGCCGCTCCAGGGTGGCGCCCCGCAGGGGGAGGACCCCGGAGGCGACCAGTAGAGCGAACGTGAGACAGCCTTTCACGCCCTGGGACAATGCACCTTCCATACCATCTGAAGATATTGATGCGAATTGGGTTAGCGGAGTTTCGCGAATCCCGGGTGTTCCCCTGTGACACGCGAATGAGACATCCGGGTACAGCCTGCGGCCGCTAGCGGCGCGGCTTGCGCACCACCAGGATAGGAACATCCAGGGCGTGGCGGACGGGATCGATGGTGGTGCCGAAGATGAGGTCCTTGATACCGCCGTGGCCGTGCGCCCCCATGACCACGAGGTCGGGCAGCACGGTGCGGGCATAGCGCACGATTTCTTTGGTAGGCGAAGGTGAATGACAAATTGAAGTTTCCACCGTAATTCCTTGATCTTGCAACGATTGTGCGATGCGCGCCAGGTAGACGCTGCCGGCTTCGACTTCGGCGGTGGAGGCATCCCGTCCGTACACCTGGCTGGTGACACCTTCTTCCACGTGGACCAGGAAAACACGGGCACCGTACAGCTTGGCCATGGCTGCGGCGTGGTTCACGGCGAGCCGGTCGAGGTCGGAATGGTCCAACGGGACGAGGATGCGCTGGTAGCCGGAGATTTCGCCGGCAACCAGTTCTGGGAACTCGACCGCGCGCGCCGGGCGGGCGCGCCGCCGGACCCAGGGTTGTACCGTCACCCACAGGAGCAGCAGCAGCAGAGCGGCTCCAACCGGGAAAACCACCAGCAGGATCACCATCCGCCATTGTCCCGCCGAGGTCATCCAATTCGCCACCGTCATTGCCGCCAGGCGGAGGTTCAGGGCGACGATGACTGCGGCGGTCAGCCAGGAGAGCGCCTTGACCCAGGGGCGGTTGGCGAAGGAACCCATGCGCTCACGGTCCCCGGTGAAGTGGATCAGGGGGATGACGGCGAACGGTAACTGCAAGCTGAGGATTACCTGACTAAGGATAAGTAACTGATAAACAGACTTTTCTCCGGCGAGCCAAATGGTCAATGCGGCCGGGACTACGGCCAGGGCGCGGGTGATCAGGCGGCGCAGCCAGGGCCTCATGCGGATGTTGAGGAAACCCTCCATAACGATCTGACCGGCAAGGGTTCCGGTCAATGTGGACGATTGTCCCGAGCAGAGCAGCGCGATGGCGAAGAACACACTCGCCAGACCGTTTCCCAAAAGCGGAGAGAGCAGTTGGTGGGCCTGCTGAATCTCGGTCACCACGATGCCGTGCTTGAAAAAGACCGCCGCGGCCAAGACCAGGATGGCCGCGTTCACCAGCAGGGCGCCATTGAGCGCTACCACGGAATCGATCAGGTTATAGCGGCAGGCGCTGCGCTTGGCCTCCTGGCTTTGTCCGATGTGGCGCGTTTGAACCAGGGCCGAGTGCAGGTAGAGGTTGTGGGGCATCACGGTGGCGCCGAGGATTCCGATGGCCACATACAGGCTGTCGGAATTCAGCCGCGGCACGAGTCCGGTGAACAGTTCGGAAATGGCGGGACGGGCCCATAGGACCTCGATGCAGAAGCACGCGGCGATGACCGAGATTAGCGCCAGCACGACGGCTTCGATGGTGCGGATGCCGAAGCTCTGGAACCAGAGCAGCAGCAGGGTGTCGGCGGCGGTGAGGAGCACGCCGGCCAGCAGTGGGATGTGGAACAGCAGGTTGAGCCCGATGGCGGCGCCCAGGACTTCGGCCAGGTCGCAGGCGGCGACGGCGATCTCGCACAGTCCCCAGAGCGCCAGGTTGATGGGTTGTGGATAGGTTTCGCGGCAGGCCTGGGCGAGGTCGCGGCCGCGCACGATGCCGAGGCGGGCGGAGAGCGTCTGCAGGAGCACGGCCATGGCGTTGGACATGACCAGTACCCAGAGCAGTTGGTAGCCGAAACGGGCGCCACCCTCCAGGTCCGTGGCCCAGTTTCCCGGGTCCATGTAGCCGACGCTGACCAGGTAGGCTGGACCGGCAAAGGCGAACATCCGGCGCCAGAAGGAGACGTCCGCCGTGCCGACTGTGGCGTGAACATCGGACAGCGAGCGGGCTTCGGTGCGAGGCTGGCCCTGCGCCATGAACTTAACTATAGTTAAGCCTGCGCCGGGAAAGCAACTTTGCTAGGCGGCGCTGCGCAGAGAGAGTTGCACTTCCCTTAGCAGGATGTTCGCGGTGAAGGGCTTGGGCAGCAGGGATATGCCGTGATCGCCGGCGAAGCGCTGGACGAGATCGGCATCGTGGAATCCGGAAATGAAGAGCACCTGGAGGTCCGGCTGGCGTGTACGTAAACGCTCGGCCAGCACCGGACCGGTGAGGTCGGGCATGATGACGTCGGTCAGCAGCAGGTGGATGGGGGCGCCAAGGTCTTCGTAGACGCGGATGGCTTTGCGGCCGCCATCGGCGGTCAGCACGTTGTAGCCGGCCGAGCGCAGGACCTCCTCCAGCAGGCGCAGTACCATCGAGTCATCGTCCACGGCGAGAATGGTTGCCGTGTTCGTGTTTGTAGCGGTCATGCGGAACGACTTGCCTCTTTCGAGTCCCATTCCCGACCTCCTCCGGCGCTTTTTCTTATTATAAGGGTGAACCCGTTACGGACCGGATACTCTTGCGGGCTGACTCTTCCAGCGAAAAAAAAATGGGGACCTGTGACAACCAAGGGATAACGGGCGGCGTCAGCCGGAGGGCATTTTTCATTGCGGCGGGCTGGAGCGCGATGCCGGCCGGACTTGCGGCGGGGCGCGGGCGGCATTTGCTGCGGGCGCGGGAACTGGTCCGCCGCGGCGCGCTGGGGCGGGTGGTGCTGTGCCGCGTGGGGGAGTGGAAGAACGGCCTCGCGGTGATCCGCTACCTGGTTGGGGGAGCCCCCCCCGTCGCCTGCGAACCGCGGGGCACGGATGGGCCGATCGCGATCTTACTGGGCGATCGCGCGACCCTCACCGTGCACGCGGACGCGTGCCGCCTGTACCCCAGCGGCGGCCAGCCGGTGGAGTTTCGGCGGGCGGTATAATCGCGGGCGATGGCCATCGAATGGGCGCGGCGGCTCTGTAAATCGCTGCCGCAAGCGACCGAAGAACTGCTCTGGGGCGACAATCTCGTCTTCAAGATCGGGGGCAAGATGTTCGCCGTGCTGCCGCTGGATCCGGGGTCGCACTGCCTGGCGTTGAAGGTGGGGGAAGAGGAGTTCGCGGAGTGGTGCGAGCGAGAGGGTGTGGTTCCGGCGCCGCACCTGGGGCGCTGCTTCTGGATCGCGCTGGAGCACGAAGACGCGATCGGGGTCGCCGAATTGAAGCAGTTGATCCGGAGTTCCTACGACATGGTGCGGGCGAAACTGCCGCGCAAGACGCGGGAGCAGTTGGACGGAGTGCCGGCTCAGGCCGCGGCGCGGACGCGGCGGGTGCGCCAGAAGCCGTAAGCCATCAGAGCCAGCGCCAGCACGGCTTCAACGGTCCAACGCAGGGGCTCGCCCGGACTCCAGGCGTGCTCGACGACCGGGTCCGTCAGCACCATTTCCCCGCCGACCTTCCCAAGAATCGCCGAGCCCACCAGCACCAGCCCGGGCCAGCGCTCCATCAGGCGGCACAGCAGGTTGCTGGAGGCGACGATGAACGGGATGCTCAGCCCCAGCCCGAAGAGGATCAGCAGGAAGTGGCCGTGGGAGGCGCCGGCGATGGCCAGGATGTTGTCGGTGGACATGGTGATGTCGGCGACCACGATGTACCAGATGGCCTGCCAGAAGCGTTTGGGCGCGGGCGAGGATTCGGCCGGTTCGCTGGCGTCGATCAGCACCTTGACCGCGATCCAGAGGACGAAGAGCCCGCCGGCGACCTGCAGGTAGCGGATGGTGAGCGCCTCGGCGGCGACGAAGGTGAGCGCGACGCGCAGCGCCACCGCCACGAGGGCGCCGCCGGCCATGCCGATGCGGCGTTCGCGCGGCTCGAGCGAACGCACGGCGAGCGCGATCACCAGCGCGTTGTCGCCGGCCAGGAGCAGGTCAATCAAGACGATGGAAAATGCGCTCAGCAGGAAGTGCATCTTGGTCCGGTCCAGGCGGCGAGGCGCCGGAAATAGGCCTGTGCCGCGCGCACGTCCTTGAGGATCTGCGCGCGCAGGGCTTCCACGCTGGCGAACTCGCGTTCGTCGCGCACCCGGCGCAGGAACTCCACCCGGATCTGATTGGGCGTCGCGCCTTCCAGCGGATCCAGAAGGTAGGTTTCGATGGACAGGCCGGCGCTGTCTTTGAACGTGGGGCGGTAGCCGATGTTGGTGATGGAATTCCAGCGGCGTCCGCTGCCCGATTCGCAGGTGCGGGTGACATAGACGCCGGTTCCGGGCACGACCTCGGCGGCGGTGGCGAGATTCAGAGTCGGGACGGTCTGCCTGCTGCCCACGCCGCGGCCTTGGACCACATCGCCTTCGATGGCGTAGGGGTGCGTGAGGAAGCGCGCCGCGAGCGCCACCTTGCCGGCGCGGAGGAGTTCGCGCACGGCGCTGGAGCTGACCATGTGTCCGCGAAAGCGCACCGCCGGCACGATCTCGGTGGTGAAGCCGAGGCGCTCGCCGAGTTCGGCCAGCACCTTCACGTTCCCCGCCTGACGGTGGCCAAAATGGAAGTTATCCCCGACCAGGACGGCACGCGCGCCGAGTTTCTCTACCAGCAGGGTGCGGGCGAACTCTTCCGGGGTAAGACGCGCCAGCGCCTCCGTGAAGGGAAGGATCAGCACCTGCTCGATGCCTTCCTCCTCCATGAGGGCGGCGCGTTCGGCGGGCGAATTGAGCAGCGCGGGCGTGCGCGCCGGCGCCACGACGCGGGTCGGGTGCGGATCGAAAGTGAGGACGCTGGCGTGCCAGCCGTCGTGCCGGGCCAGTTCCACGACACGCCGCAGAATGCGGCGGTGCCCGGTGTGCACGCCATCGAAGTTGCCGATGCTGAGCGCGCTCGGCGCGAAACCGGCGGGGACCTCGGCCAGGCTGCGGTAAACCTTCACGCGCGCTCCTCGAGGAGGATCTCCAGGCCGTCGTAGGCCAGCCGGATGTGGGGCGGTAACAGGTTTTCGGCGCTCTCGTGGCCCAGATCGTGGCAGATGTGGGTGAAGAAAGTGCGGCGCGGCTTGAGCCGCTCCACCGTAGCCGTGGATTGTTCCACGGTGGAGTGGGTGGGATGCGGCCGGTAGCGCAGCGCGTCCAGGAAGAGCACGTCGAGCCCCTCCAGCTGAGCCAGCGACGATTCGGGGATGGCGCTGTGATCGGTGAGATAGGCCGCGTCGCCGAAGCGGAAACCGTAGATGGTCTGGCTGCCGTGCAACACGGGCACAGGGAGGAAGTCGAGGCCGAAGACGTCGAAGGGCGCGGAATCGATAAGGCGGACGTCCAGCCTGGGCACGTTGGATTCCTTCTTTTCGTTATCGAAGATGTACGGAAAGCAGCGGCGTACGGCGGCCAGCGTATTCTCGCTGGCGTAGATGGGAATGTGGCCGCCCTGGCGGAAGTTGAAGGGGCGCACGTCGTCGAGGCCCATGAGGTGATCGGCATGCGAGTGGGTGAAGATCACGGCGTCGAGCCGGTCGATCTTCGCGCGCAACGCCTGCGTGCGGAAGTCGGGCGTGGTATCGATGAGGACGTTGCGGCCGGCGTAGGTTACCAGAACGGAGGGGCGCAGGCGCTGGTCGCGCGGATCGTTCGACGTGCACACGTCGCAGTGGCAGCCGATGGTGGGGACACCGACGCTCGTACCCGAGCCGAGCACCGTGATCCGGATCGCGGGAACGCCCATTAAGCCTTCTGCGCCGCCGGGCCGCTTTCGGCCGCCTGCACGTAGCGGAAGCGCAATTCGGTCAGTGAATTCTCCAGCAGGCGTTGCTCTTCGAGGGTCAGGTTGCCCTTGGTTTTCTCGAGCAGAACGCCCAGAAGGTCGATGCCGTGGCGGGCGTAATTCAGATCGGTTTCGGGTTTCTCTTCCTCTCCAAACGGCGTCAGCCCGAGGGCGGCCTCGCATTGCGCGCGCAGCGAGAGCACGAGAAACGCGAACGACGCAGGCGGCATCTCAAAACGCGGAGCTTCGTTGGTGTTTTCCTGGCTCATTTTTTCCATTTTATCAACCCGCCCGCGGCGCCGTGACTCGGCCCGGCCGGTTTACCCCCCGAGGCCCCATTTTCCGGCGTACTCCTCCATGGCCACCCGCACCAGTTGGCTGCGCGTGCGGACTCCGGTCTTGAGGAACAACTGTTGCAGGGCGGATTTCACGCTGCCCTCGGAAATCGAGAGGCGCGCGGCGATCTCCTTGTTGCTCAGGCCTTCGAACACGCCCTTGAGCACGTCGCTCTCGCGGCTGGTCAATTCGCGCGGGCGCTCGCGCTCCGCCGCGCCCTCCACGGCATCGACGAGGGCGCGCACGCAGTTGTGGTCGATCCAGGTCTCGCCGTTCATCACGCGGCGCAGCGCTTCGCTGAGTTGCGCCGGCGGACTGGTTTTTAGAAAGATCCCGCACACACCCTGCCCGAGGGCGCGAACCGTATCGGCGTCTCCCATGCCGGCGGTGACGATGAAGATACGTCCGGCGTAGCCGGCGGCGCGGGCGCGGCGGATGAATTCGAAAGCGTTCTCTTCGCCGAGATCGTAGTCGAGCAGGACGATGTCCACGCCTTCGGAGGCGAGCGCCTCCAGCGCGGCGGCAGTGGTGGAGCACTGGGCCGCCACGTCGAAGCCGGGTTCGGAAGCGAGCAGGCGGCTCAGACCCGCGCGGAACAGCGCGTGGTCGTCAAGCAGCAAGAGTCGGATGTTGGGCATATTGGGTGGCGGTGGGAGGGGCGCCGGGCGCGGCCGGGAGCACGGCGGCGAAACAGCTTCCCCGGGGCGAAGGCTCGTAAACCAGATCGCCATCGAAGGCGCGCAGGAACGCGCGCGAAAGGTAAAGTCCGAGCCCGGTGGATGCGGCGCCTTCCTGGAAGGGTTGGAAGAGCCGCTCCGGCGCGGCGATTCCGGGTCCGGTATCGAGGATGCGGACGCGCACGCGCGCGTCTTCGCGGACGGCGCGGATGGTCAACTCCCCCGCCCCAGTTGGCTCCATCGCGCGGTGGCTGTTCCTGGTCAGGTTGAGGAACGCCTGCAACAGCGCCTGCTTTGCCGCCCACACGCGGGGCAGCCCGGCGGGCACTTCCCAGCGCACCGCCAGACCGCTCTCGCGGAACATGGGCTCGATGACGATGCGCAACTCGTCCAGCACGGCATAGAGGTCCGTGCTCTGCACCTCCCCGCGTGCGGTGTGGGCGAGTTCCAGGCCGGCCATGCGGCCGAGTCCCTCAACCAGCGATCCGATGGCGCGCAGATCCTCGTTCAAGGCGGCGTCCGCGCGGGCGAGGCGCGCGTAGACCACGGAAATCGCGCCGCAGACGTTGCGGATTTCGTGGCAGACCGCCCCCACCAGGATGCGCGATCCGCTGAGCAGCTGCTCGAGGCTGAATTCCTCGCGGTCGCGCAGGTCTTCGCTGGCGTCGAAGACCACGGCGGCGAGGCGCGGACCCTGCGGCGTCTGGTAGGTGGAGAACCAGATGCGGGCCAGGAACATCTCGCCGTCCTGTCGGCGGCCGCGGCACTCCATGGCGGTACGCAGGAGGGGCGCGCCCCCGGACAGCGGCACCATGTAGGTGAGAGATGGGAAAAACGAAGTAATCGACGCGCCTTCCAGGGTGCCCGGCTCCATTCCCAACAAACGGTGGGCCGCTTCGTTGGCCATCAGAACCTTACCCGCGGTGTCCAGGGTGAAGATGGTGGCCGGGCTGGTCGCCACGAGAAACTCGAGTTGTTCCTCGGCTTCGCGCCGCAGTTCGATCTCCCGCTCGATTTCCGCGAGGTGCCGGTCCGATTGTTCTTTGCGGCGGGTGGCTTCGAAAACGTACAGCCCCGCGCCGAAGAAGGCCGCGAACGTGAGCACCACCCGCGGTATTCCTTCCGGCGCACTCCAGGCAAACGCGTCGAAGGCCTCGGAAAGCCCGGTGCACAGGGCCGCCACCGCAGCGATCTGCCAGCGCGAGAGCCGGCTTCCCAGCATCAGCATCGGGAACAGGTAGAGGAAGCCGAACGAGATGTTGACGTCGAAACGCCAGTCCACAAGCGCAATCGCGGAAATCAATGCCGCTGCGCGCAGCAGAACTCCGCGGCGGTTCCCGCCGACCAGGTAGCCTGAGAAGGCCTGTGACCAGGACTGGGCCATGCGTACCCTCATTTTTGCATTGTGAGGGTCCATCGAAAGGAACGCCGGAAGATATAGCCAAAAGACACAAGGTCTTTTCCTAAGGATCGGTGGCGCGCATGGGGCCATGTCCGTAACCTGATAACAGATGCCGCCTCGGGCGTCGAACTCTGACGGGCATGCTCCAGTTGCCGGATACGTCCACGAGGTAGAGGGAAGTGGCCTTTGCCTCGATTGAGTATCGGTTGCCGGCAGTTCTGTTCGGCTCGGCGCCCTATGCCTGACCTGGGTGCTAATCTGCCATGAAGAATTTGCGCCTCGCCGCCGTCGTCGCAGTCTGCTTCCTTTTCTTCTCGGGCTGTTCGCGTGAAACGCGGAACAGCGAAGTACACGCCGCCACCACGACCGGGGCGCCGGTGCCGCCGGGCGGCATCGCGATCGATCATCCGGAGTTATTCGCACTGGCCACCGCGCAGGAGCGCAGCCTGCGCGACGATCTCACGGTCAACGGCGTGGTCGCGCCGGACGTGAGCCTCACGGTGCCGGTGAACTCCATGTCGGCGGGACGAGTGATCGACATCCGCGCCCGGCTGGGCGACGACGTGAAACAGGGCCAGCTGCTGCTGCGAGTGCAGAGTCCGGATCTCTCCGGCGCCATCGCCGATCACGAAAAGGCCGTCGCCGACGAGGCGCTCTCCCACCGCGCCCTGGACCGCGCGCGGACGCTGTACGAGCACGGCGCGCTGGCGCAGAAGGACCTGGAGACCGCGCAGGACGCGGAGCAGAAGGCGATGGTGGACGTGCGCACCACCGCCGAGCGCATTCGCATTCTCGGCGCGCCGGAAGATACCACGTCGCCGGTAATCGACATCACAGCGCCGGTCTCCGGGACGATCGTGGAGCAGAACATCGCCTCCAGCGGGGGTGTGAAGTCGCTCGACAACTCGCCCAATCTGTTCACGATCGCCGATCTATCGCGCGTCTGGGTGCTGTGCGACGTGTACGAAAACAATGTCGCGCAGGTGCACCTTGGAGATGCCGCGGAAGTGCGGCTGGTGGCTTACCCGAACCGGGTGCTGCGGGGCAGGGTGAGCAACATCGGCAGCATCCTGGACCCGAACACGCGCACCGCGAAGGTACGGCTCGAACTGGAAAACCCGGGCGGAATCATGCGTCCGGGGATGTTCGCAACGGCCCGGTTCATCTCCAGCCAGGCGGCGCCGCGCGTGGTGCTGCCGGCTTCGGCGATCCTGCGCCTGCACGATAAGGACTGGGTTTTCCGGCCGCTGGGCGGCAAGCAGTTCGCGCGAGTCGAGATCCGCGCCGGAGCCAGCCTCCCCGACGGCACACAGGAAGTCTTCGGCGTGAAGCCGGGAGAGCGCGTGGTGGGCGCAGCGCTCCAGTTTGCGAGTTCGGTAGAGAACCAGTGATCGCGTCCCTCGTAAACTTCGCCTTGCGCGAGCGCTTGCTCGTGCTGGCGATCGGCATCCTGCTCCTGATCTGGGGCATCATCTCCTTTCACGCGCTGCCGGTGGAGGCTTATCCGGACGTAGCCAACACGTACGTCCAGGTCATCACGCAATGGCCCGGACACGCCGCCGAGGAAGTGGAGCAGCAGGTCACCATCCCGGTGGAGAAGGAGATGAACGGCATCGTCCACATGACCAACCTGCGCTCCTCGTCGCTGTTCGGACTGAGCGTGGTCACGATGATCTTCGACGACGACGCCGACAATCTGGTCAGCCGGCAGCAGACGCTCGAACGGCTGCAACAGGTCAGCCTTCCAGCCGGGCTCAACCCGCAGCTCGGGCCGGACTACAGTCCGGTCGGGCAGATCTACTTCTACACGCTTGCCAGCAGCAACCCGTCGGTGGACCTGATGGAGTTGAAGGCGATCGAAGACTGGGTGCTGGAGAAGCAGTTCAAGAGCGTCCCCAACGTGGTGGACGTCACCAGCTTCGGCGGCCTCACGCGCGAATACCAGGTGCAGGTAGACCCGAACAAACTGGTGAGCTACGGGCTGAGCATCGGGCAGGTGGAACAGGCCGTGGCCGCCAACAATACGAACGCCGGGGGCAGCTTCATCGAGCACGGCGACCAGGCGTTCAACGTCCGCGTTGTAGGGCTGGCGCAGTCCACCGCCGATATCGGCGCGACCTTCATCAAGACGCAGGGCGGGACTCCGGTGCGCGTGCGCGATGTCGCCACCGTGGTACAGGGTCCGAAGATCCGGCTGGGACGGCTGGGCAAGGCCATCCACCGCTCTGACGGGCAGGTGGTGGATAACGACGACGTGGTCGAAGGTATCGTGCTGCTGCGCAAAGGCGCGGAGGCCGAGACTACCCTGCGCGCGATCCATGCCAAGGTCGAGGAGCTCAACACCCGCATCCTGCCGCCCGGGGTGAAGGTGGTGCCGCATCTGGACCGCAGCGACCTGGTCGGCTTCACCACCCACACGGTGCTGCACAACCTCACGGAAGGCATCCTGCTGGTGGTCGCGATCCTGTTTCTCTTCCTGGGCAACGTGCGCAGCGCGCTGATCGTGGCGGGCACGATTCCCTTCTCGCTGCTGTTCGCCTCCATCCTGCTGGACGTCCGCCATATTCCGGCGAACCTGCTCTCGCTCGGCGCGCTCGATTTCGGCATGGTGGTGGACGGCAGCGTCGTGATGGTGGAGAACATCCTGCGTCACGCGGGGAAACGCGATGAACAGCGGCGCAGCATGGTCTCGATCGTCGGCCGCGCCGCGCACGAAGTACAGCGCCCGGTGTTTTACGCCATCGGCATCATCATCACCGCGTACCTGCCGATCTTCACGCTGCAACGGGTAGAAGGGCGCCTGTTCCGGCCGATGGCGTGGACGGTGGCGTTCGCTCTGCTCGGCGCGCTGCTCTACGCGCTGATTCTGGCGCCGGTGCTGAGCAGCCTGCTGTTTCGCAAGCAGGCGAAGGAGTGGCACAACCCGGTCCTGGGTTTCCTCACCAGGATCTACCGCCGGCAGGTTTCCTGGTGCATCCGCCATCACTGGGTCACGGTGATGGCCGCGCTGGGACTCGTCACCAGCGCGCTCGGGCTGGCGTATAGCGGCGCGGTCGGCAGCGAATTCCTGCCCCACCTCGACGAAGGCGCGATCTGGGCGCGCGGCACTCTCGCCTCCAGCACCGGCCCCACCAAGGGAGAAGAAATCGCCAATCGCGCGCGCCTGATCTTCGCGCAATTTCCGGAGGTCACGCAGGTGGTCTCGCAGGTGGGACGTCCCGACGACGGTACCGACGCCACCGGCTTCTTCAACACCGAGTACTTCATCGACCTGCGGCCGCACGAAGCCTGGCGCCGCCAGTTTCGCACGAAAGAGGAATTGATCGACGCGCTCAACCACGAGGTGGAAAAGATCCCGGGCGTGATCTGGAATTTCTCGCAGCCGATCTCCGACAACATGGAGGAAGCGGTCAGCGGCGTCAAAGGTGAACTCGCGGTCAAGATTTACGGCGACGATCTGAAGACCCTGGAGCAGAAGGCCGACGAAGTCCTCGCGGTGATGAGCCGCATCCGCGGCATCGAAGACCTGGGCGTGTTCCGCGTCATCGGGCAGCCGAACGTGAACCTGTACGTGGACCGCGCCAAGGCGGACCGCTACGGCATCAACGTCGCCGATATCCAGGACGCGGTGGAAACCGCGGTCGGCGGCAAAGCCGTCAGCCAGGTTCTGCAGGGCGAGCGCCGCTACGACATCGCCATCCGGTACCTGCCGCAGTACCGCGACACGGTGGACGCCATCCGCGACATCCGGATCCTGGCGCCTTCGGGCGAGCGTGTGTCGTTGGGCCAACTCTGCACCACCAGCGTGCAGGACGGCGCCAGCATGATCTACCGCGAAAACAACTCGCGCTACATCGCGCTCAAGTACAGCGTGCGCGGGCGCGACCTGGGCAGCACGGTGGAAGAGGCCATCGCCAAGGTGAACCGCCAGGTAAAACTGCCGCCCGGGTACACGACGGATTGGGCCGGCGAATACGAGAGCCAGAAGCGCGCCTCGGCGCGGCTGGCCGTGATCGTGCCGCTCACGGTGCTGCTGATCTCCCTGATCCTGTACTCGGCGTTCCGCTCGTTCAAGTGGGCCGGGCTGATCCTGCTCACCATCGTGCTGGCGCCGGTGGGCGGCATCGGCGCGTTGTGGCTGACCGG